>CALRMO020000015.1:0-27384 GCA_943369235.1 Sphingomonas paucimobilis | reverse complement strand
CATGTTCTGCCGCTTCAAGGACTGGCGACGCGTCGCAACCCGCTTCGACCGCAACGTCAAAAACTTCATGGCTACCATCGCCATCGCTGCTACCGTCATCTGGTGGCTCAAATGAGTCCGGACCCTAATCAGCCTTCAAGAGACTGATGGCTATGGTGTTCCGGCAATAGCTGGAAGTAAAGCCGACGACCCCTAGCTCAACGCTCAAAAGGGTTGATGGGCGTAAGTCCGATATTGGCAAAATCAGCAACATTGCGGGTCACCAGCGTCAAACCCGCCTGAATCGCCGTCGCCGCAATCCACGCATCGCGTTCGGATTTCGGATCGGGGATGTGGAGCGCGGCGCAAATTAGTGCCACCTCTCTCGTCAGCGCCAGCGTTCGGTATTCGTAAACCGTCAGAACTTGCCCATCGAACCAATGCCGCAAGGCGGCGCCCTGCTTTGCGTCGCGGCGTTCCATTTGGGCGACGCCGCGCTCCAGTTCGAAGATTGTCATCGCCGATATGAAGGTAGTTTCGGCATCGATCTCGGCAAACCAGCGCGCCGCATTGGGGTCGACCCGGTCGGTACCCAGCTTGCGGCTTTCCGAAATGATGTTGGTGTCGAGCAGGAACATCAGTCGTCGAGATCGGGCGTGCGCGAAGCGATATTCGATCGCGGTGGCTCCCAATCGAAGTCGGGGGGAACATCGGGTGCCAGCGCTGCTGCCAACGTCTGCCGCTGCGCCGCCATGCGCTCGAGCGCTTCCTCAATGATCTCGGCTTGGCTTCGTCCGCTGGACGCGAGCCTGCGCAGCAATGCCGTCGCGCGCGCTGAGCGGATCGTAATCGGTGGTTGGCGGCGGCGGGCGGCCTGGGTCACTTAATGTCCTTTCACAGCCACGCATATAGCGCTGTGCATGCACATGCGCAAGCACAATAGAATTGATTGCGGAAAACACTTGAAATGTAGGATTTGATTTGCGACTCTCGCAATCGCTCTTTCTCATTGTCGCGCAATATCGGTTACTACGTCCGCCGGAACAGCCCCGTCTTAAATTGACAAAGGCGACAATAATGCCTTCATCTTGCGTAACTCTTGTCAACTTAAGCGGCATTTGACAGCTTTTTCTGGAAAAGCCGACTCACTTCGCCCATGAAGGCGGCTCTTGAAACCTGAACCGGAAACGGGAGCACATGTCCGAAGAATTCTACCGCATCAAGCGTCTGCCGCCTTATGTCATCGCCGAAGTCAACGCGATGCGCGCGGCGGCGCGGGCTGGCGGCGAGGATATTATCGACCTTGGCATGGGCAATCCCGACCTGCCGCCGCCGCCGCATGTCATCGAAAAACTGTGCGAGGTGGCGCGCAAGCCCGAAGCGCATGGTTATTCCGCCTCGAAAGGTATTCCAGGGCTTCGCAAGGCGCAGGCCAATTATTATGGCCGCCGGTTCGGCGTCGATGTTGATCCAGAACATGAAGTTGTCGTTACGATGGGCTCGAAAGAGGGCCTGGCCAGCCTTGCCACCGCGATCACGGCACCGGGCGACGTCGTGCTTGCGCCGAACCCAAGCTATCCGATCCATACCTTCGGCTTCATCATTGCAGGCGCGACTATCCGTTCGGTGCCCACCACGCCCGACGAGAATTACTTCCGCTCGCTCGAACGCGCGATGGCATTCACCGTGCCGTGTCCCTCGATACTGGTTGTCAATTACCCCTCCAACCCGACAGCCGAAACGGTTGACCTTGCATTCTACGAACGGCTGGTGGCGTGGGCGAAGGAGAACAAGGTCTGGATATTGTCCGACCTTGCCTATTCAGAGCTGTATTTCGATGGCAACCCGACGCCGTCGATCCTTCAGGTAAAGGGCGGCAAGGATGTTGCGGTCGAATTTACCTCGCTGTCGAAAACCTACTCGATGGCCGGATGGCGCGTTGGCTTTGCGGTCGGCAACCGCCAGCTCATTGCCGCGATGACTCGGGTGAAAAGCTATCTCGATTATGGCGCGTTTACGCCGATTCAGGCGGCAGCGTGCGCTGCGCTTAACGGTCCGCAGGACATCGTCGAGCAGAACCGCCAGCTTTACCACAAACGCCGCGACATATTGGTCGAGGCTTTTGGTCGTGCAGGTTGGGACATCCCGCCGCCGCGCGCTTCGATGTTTGCCTGGGCGCCGCTGCCGCCAGCATTGGCGCATCTCGGCAGCCTCGAATTTTCGAAGCAGATGTTAACTCATGCCAAAGTCGCCGTCGCGCCCGGCGTTGGATATGGCGAAGATGGCGAAGGCTATGTGCGCATCGCCATGGTCGAAAACGAACATCGCCTTCGTCAGGCCGCGCGCAACGTGAAGGCCTATCTCAAATCGATGGGCGTCAACACGCCCGACCAGTCCAAAGCGATCTGATATGGCGCGCTCCGACTTTGCCTTTCATCATCGCTTTCGCGTGCGTTGGTCTGAAACCGATGCACAGGGTGTCGTGTTCAACGCGCGCTATCTCGATTATGCCGATGTCGCGATCACCGAATATTGGCGGGCGGTAAAGTTTCGCGAAAAGGCCGAAGGCGAACCGCTCGAATTTCATGTGAAGAAGGCGACGGTCACTTGGTTTGCGCCGATCAAACCTGACGAACTGATCGAGGTGATGGCGCGGACACTCGCGACCGGTCGGACCAGCATGACTCAATTGGTGGAAATTCATGGGGCCACTGACGATGGTTCGGACGACCTGCGAGCGACGGTCGATCTGGTGAGCGTTCATGTCGATCTGGCGAAGCATCGACCAATGATGCTGCCAGATTGGGTGGAGAAGACCTTCACCGATTTTGATGCGCGCGCGGTCAGCGCCGCGCTTGTTTAGGCACGGGCCCGCGTCTACATCGTGGATATGACTTCCGACATGAAAGCCGGACTTGCGGCCCTGATATTGGCCGCCGCAACTCTGACGGGGTGCAGTGCCAAGCCTGCCGACGATCAAAGGCTGGCCACGTCCGCAGAGTTTCCCAAGCCTGACCGGCTGGTTTCCGAGGCGGGCGACACGCAGTTTTCAACCGAAGCGGCCCGTGATGAAGCCGGTGAGGCAAAATTCGTCATGGACTGGGCTGGCATCAAGCTTGGCACCACCGTGGCCGATATCGGCGCTGGCGAAGGCTATTATACGATCCGGCTGGCCGAACGCGTCGGACCCAAAGGCCGCGTTTTGGCGCAGGATATCAACCGCGGCGCGCTCGACCGGCTCGGCGAACGCGTTACGAGGGACCAGCTCGATAATGTGGCAATCAAGGAAGGCGCAATCGACGATCCGCGCCTGCCCGACAACAGCTTCGACCGCATTTTCATGGTGCATATGTATCATGAGATCGACGAGCCTTATGCGTTTCTGTGGCGGCTTCGCCCGGCCTTGGCCAAAGGCGGTCAGGTGATCGTCGTCGATCGCGATCGCCCGACGGATCAGCACGGCATTCCGCCTAAACTGCTATTCTGCGAATTCGACGCGATCGGGTACCGGCTGACTGGATTTAGCGAACAGCTGAACCTCGGTGGCTATATTGCGCGGTTCGAGCCGACATCGGTCCGCCCCGCACCTGCAGCGATTAAACCGTGCGCGACTAAGAAATGATCTGACGGGTATGTTTTAGTGGCCGTCAAATCCGATCAGAGTCCGAACCTCAATACCGCGTGAGCGCAGCTTTGCAGCGCCGCCAAGTTCTGGCAAGTCGACGATAAACAGAGCCTGCTGAACGACCCCGCCACCTTGAGTGACCAAATCCACCCCGGCGGTTGCGGTGCCGCCGGTGGCAATCAGATCGTCGACGAGCAGCACCTTTTGCCCGGGGTGGACATGGCCGACATGCATTTCGATCCGGTCGGTACCATATTCAAGAGCGTAGTCGGCACCGATTTTCTCTCCGGGGAGCTTGCCCGGCTTCCGCAGCATCAGCTTTCCAAGGCCTAATGCATACGAAAGCCCGGCAGCGACGATAAAACCGCGCGCTTCGATTCCGGCGATCAGTTCAGTGTCGGGCACAACCATCGCCGCAAGACGATCAATGGTGGCGCGAAACCCCGGCCCATCGAGCAAGAGCGTCGAGACATCGCGGAACAATATGCCCGGTTTTGGATAATCGGGAATGTTGCGAATCAACGCTGCAAGATCGGCATTATCAGTCATGTTCGTGACGTGCCTGCATCAGCGGCGATCTGCAAGATATGCAAGGGCTGAAATTCGTTTTGGCGGTTGGATGTCCTGACGGGTTCAGCGCGCCTGTTTCCTCCTTCCAGCCGTGAACGCCCGATGAACCGTCGCCTCTCTCGTTCGTCTCGGCCCTAAATCGACACGGCACGTCGGTGAAGCGATGCCCGAACCGTGCGACGAACCGTTGAAACCTTGTCCTTACAAATAGGAGAAAGAACATGACCAAAATCTCGACGCTTCGTGTTGCCGGAAAATCCGCAATCATTGCCGCTCTGATGGGCGGTTCTTCCATCGTCTCTGCACAGGATGCCGCAGCGCCAGCTGTCGCGCCAGCAGATCCTGTCGCCGATGCGCCTGCGGTATCGCCGCCGCCTGCGGTTCGTACGCTTCCGACCGCTAACGACACTGTCAATCCGGCCGCAGCGCAGGCTGCGGAAGCCGAAGCTGCCGAAAAGCGTGTGACGCGCGCCGCAACCCCTGCGCCAACAGCAAGGCCGAAAGTCGCAAATCGCGTGGCAGCAGCACCGGTGACTGCGGTTCCGGCCAATGTTGCAGCGCCGGCAGTGGATAATGTCGGTTCCGCACCGCTTGCGGTCGACACAATTGAGCCTGCGCCCGCCGTGATCGAGGAGCCGACTGCAACCGCTGCGCCTGCCGAAACGGCTTCGGTGCAAGATACCAGTGTTTCCGATGATGATATGACTTTGGTCGGCGGAATTGCGGCTGCATTGGCCGCGCTTGGTATTGGCGCGGCAGCACTATCACGCCGTCGCCGCCGTGTCGGCGTTCAGCAGACACCAGCCACGACGACAACTGAGCGGACTTTCGTTGCGCCGCGCCCTATTAAGGAAGATCCGGCGTTTATCCCGTTCGCAAGCACGTCGCCTGCGGTCGCAGCGACACCAATTTCTCCTGCTGCAACTGCAGTAGCAGAAATGCCGCGCGAGCGTGCCGTTCCGCGGGCATCTGCGATACCTCGTCCGGATGTGCCGGTGACCGATCCGCTGTTCAGTGCGCCCGCGCCGTCAGTGCCGATTACCGACCCGATGTTCGCGCCGCGCAATGATGTCGAAATTCCGATTACCGATCCGCTATTTGCAAAGCATGACCGGTTTGCCGGGCGGGGACAGGTGACGCCAGCCCGACGTGAGACCGAATTGGTTAATTGATAGACCATCGCGCAAATCCCATTCGAACATAAAAAAGGGCGGTGCCAGCGGCGCCGCCCTTTTTGCAATGTCCTGTCGGAGGCAAGCCTCCGAACATGATTACTTCAGTTCGACGGTTCCGCCGGCAGCAAGGATCTTCGCCTTGATTTCTTCGGCTTCGGCCTTGTTCACGCCTTCCTTGATCGCCTTTGGCGCGGACTCGACGAGAGCCTTTGCTTCAGTCAGACCAAGTGCAGTGATCGCACGGACTTCCTTGATGACGGCAATCTTGTTGCCGCCGTCACCGGTCAGGATAACGTCGAACTCGGTCTGCTCTTCAGCAGCAGGAGCCGCAGCAGCGGCAGGACCGGCAACAGCAACAGCAGCAGCGGCGCTAACGCCCCACTTTTCTTCCAATGCCTTTGCAAGGTCAGCCGCTTCGAGAACGGTCAGCGACGAAAGTTGCTCTACGAGCTTTTCAATATCAGCCATTTAAATAACACTCCGATTTTCTGTCATATTTGTAGGGCCCGCCCAGCCGGTAAAAACCATGGGACGCAGCCGGTTTAACTCAAAATTTTACGCTGCCTCTTGGTCAGCATAGGCACCAAAAACGCGTGCCAGTTTCGCAGCCGGTGCGGTCGTGAGCTGAGCGATCTTCGTTGCCGGAGCTTGGACAAGCCCGATAATCGTAGCGCGCAGTTCGTCGAGCGATGGCAAGGAAGCCAGCGCCTTTACACCGTTTACATCGAGGAAAGTGTCACCCATCGCACCGCCGACAATTTCTAACTTGTCATTGGTCTTGGCGAACTCAACCGCAATCTTTGCAGCGGCGACCGGGTCCGACGATGTGGCGAGCGCGGTTGGACCGGTAAGCAATTCAGCTACCTGTCCATATTGCGTTCCCTCAAGGGCGATTTTGGCAAGACGGTTCTTGGCAACCTTGTAGCTTGCGCCCGCATCGCGCATCTTCAAACGAAGGTCGGTCGACTGTGCAACCGTCAACCCGAGATTCCGGGTGACGACGACAACCGCCGCTTCGTTAAAAGTGGCGTTCAGCGATGCAACTGTTTCGGTTTTTTCAGAACGGTTCATGCATTACTCCTTATTCGGGCTCCACCCGATAGCCAAAGATTTGGCGAACCGGCAAAGCCCAACACGAAAAGCGAGCCGCCCGGCTGGGCGATCCGCTGTATTAGTCCGTGGGGAATGGGAGTGCCAAATGGCTTCGCTGCAATTGCGGCGAACGATCCGCCTTCGCTAAAGCTATGGCGGACAAGAATCTCTATCCCCGTCTAGGCTGGAAATTAAGAACGGCAAATTCCGCTCACCAACTGTCTCGGACGGTTGCCGGTGGAGCCGTCGCCCCACCGAATAGGTGCGCCATTAGCAGGGTTAGGGGGAGAGTCAAGCTTGTTACTAGGCTGCCAGTTTCTCGCCAAACCACGCATCGCGGGCCTTTGCAGCGGCGTCAATCCATGGCTGGCGCTCGCGTTGCAAGGCGGTCAGATGCGCCGCTTCTTCGGCGTCGCTCAACGTCCGTTCATACTCCACGTCCCCGAAAAAGCCGGTTTCTTCAATGAATCGGCCTTCCTCACCCCCGGGCTTCGGGAAATTCGTCCGCCATACGCCCTCGTCCTCGTCGAACCAGACCGACAGCCGTTGTGCCGCGACCTCCGGTTCCTCATCCATCATATCGGGGACCACCCCGTCATCCGCTGAAATCCGGTCAAGTTCACGGTCGATCGCATGTCGCTCGCCGGGCGAAATTCCCGCTGCAAGGTCATCGCCGCGTGCCTCGAAGAACAAGGCCGCCTCCGCGCCCTTTCCGCCGCGCGCGATCAGGTCGAGGAAGCTTTCGAAATCCTGCACCACCAGTTGCACCTGCGCATTGCGGCTGCCGCGCAGCGCCTGGACCTCGGCCATCCGGTCGAGGCGACTCAACAAATTCATCCCCAGCCGGTTGTCAAACCGCCCGCGGATCGTCGTGCCGTCATCCTGTTTGCTGGACACTTCTTCATAGCCGTTGACCGCGCGGTCCATCAGCATATCGCCCAGCGCAAAGCGCGAAATCAGGATCGCCGCGTCCCAGCCCAAACCAAAAGCCGCGCCATCACGGCGAAAGCGCAAGTCATAAGCCGAGCGCGGTGACTTGTTCACCTCTTTCGCTGCCCGCATCACGCTGCCGTCGAAGGCAAGCGCCTCCAGGAACGCCCGCTGACACGCCGATGTCCAGCGATAGTTATTGCGGATTCCGGTCAGATCAGCGTTCGGCTCCGGATAGGCATCTGCGCCGCACACGCCGTTGTTCGCTTTGATATCGAGCCATTCGTTCTTCATCGTCTTTCTCCTTTTGGATAAAGGAATGACAATAAATCACCATATAGGTTGTAGGAAAGTATTTAATCCCGAGATTGAGGCATTGTTTCGCCACGGCAAGTTTGAAGTTTCTCCTCGATACGCATATTGTGTTGTGACGGCTGACCGCCGACCCCCGCCTTTCGAAACAGGCAATTCGGATGATGGACGATGATGCATTGTCGACAGACATCCGTGCGATTTCGATCTGGGAAATCGCGCTCAAATCGGCGCTGCGCAAAGAGCGGTCCGATGACAAGCCGATTTCCGGAAAGGAATTCCTGCGTGAGATCGAGCGAGCCTTGATCGTTCCGCTGCCTGCGCAGCCGCTCCATGGCGCAGCCGTCGACGACCTGCCGATGTTACACGGCGACCCATTCGACCGTTTTCGGCTGGCGACAGCCCGCCATGAAGGCATGACGTTTCTGGGGCATGATGCCGCTTTGGCGGGTTATGGCGATTTTGTAGCAGTGATTTAACGAGGCTTTGACGATAAAAGACGGTGGACCAAAATCACTGGTCCAGATAACGCCACACTTCCGAAATCACCACCGAGCCTTCGCCCACCGCCGACGCCACGCGCTTGACCGAGCCTGCGCGCACATCGCCGACGGCGTAAATGCCGGGGTGCGAGGTGGCGAAGGGGGAGGGGGCACCGCTGTTGCTGGCAACCGAAGCGCCGCATTTTACGAAGCCTTTTTCGTCGAGATCGACCAGTCCCGATAGCCAGCCGGTGTTGGGCGCTGCGCCGACCATGACGAACAAGGCGCCGACTTCGATCTGGCGGCAGTTCCCGCCCTCATCGAGCGTGATGTGGGTAAGGCCGCTTTCACCGTGAAGCTCGGTAACCTTGCAACTATAATGGATGGTGATTTTCTCATCTGCCTCCAAGCGGCTGCTTAGATAATCGGACATCGATGCGGCAAGGCTGTCGCCGCGCACCAGTACATGGACATGTTTTGCGCTTCGGCTGAGGAACATCGCGGCCTGCCCTGCGCTGTTGCCTCCGCCGATGATCGCGGCGTCGGTGTTGCGGCAAAAGCGTGCCTCCATGTCGGTCGCGGCGTAATAGACGCCAGCGCCTTCATAATATTCCAGTCGCTCCAATGGCAGCCGCTGATACTGGACGCCAGCGGCGATCAGGATGGTGCGGGCGCAGACCGTCTGGCCATCGTCGAGCGTGACGCAGAATGTGCCATCATCCTGCTTTTGCAGAGCGGTTGCCCGGCTCGGCACCGAGAAACAGGTGCCGAATTTCATTGCCTGTACCTGACCGCGCCAGACCAGATCGCTGCCTGAAATGCCGGTGGGAAAGCCCATATAATTTTCGATACGGCTTGAGGTCCCCGCCTGACCGCCGATGGCAAGTTCGTCGATAACCAGCGCCTTGATGCCCTCGGCACCTGCATAGACCGCAGCCGCGACGCCCGCCGGACCGCCGCCTACGATCAGCAAGTCGGCGACCATGTCGTCGGGAATGTGCTGACGAAGCCCCAGCAGCTCGGCAATTTTTTGCGGGGTGGGATCCTCGATATAGCGGTCCTTGCCGAAAATCACCGCCGGATGATGGTCGCGTATGTTGCACGCGGCGACAAGCTCGGCGCCTTCCTCGCTGCCGAGGTCGTACGATACGAACGGAATCTTGTTGCGCATGGCAAAACTGGCGATACGCTGGATATTGCGGTCGACATCGGCGCCGATCAGCTTCAGCGAAGCATCGCTCGATTCGACCTGCCGCCGCCGTCGCGCGGTGAGCACCGAAATCACGATATCCGACATTTCGGGAATTTTGGACATCAGGTCGAGCATCGCGGTGCGCGGCACTTCGAGCGTGCGCGTATCCTGCGCCGCGCGCATCGGCATGGTAAAAGCACCGCCGTTCAGGAACGATATTTCACCGAGAAACTGCGTCGGGCCAATGGTGCTGGGCAGCAGGCGTTCCTCGCTGAAGGGATCGACCACCTCGACTTCGCCTTCCTCGACATAAGTGAAGCGGTTCATCGGCTCGCCGACTCGGGCAAGATAGTCGCCCTGCTTATAGTGCCTGATGGCCCCTACGGCGCGCATCGCCTCGACATGTTCGGGATGAAGCGGCGTGCGCCGCATGGTCGAAAGGTCGTCGGCGATTTGTTCCATATATTCCCCCGGTAACAGACGGGTATCAAGTGGTTATGACAGGTCGGCTTGGCAAGCCTTTAGAAACTGCTGGTGAGGTTAAGCGACAAATAGCGGGTGGTGCCGTTTGGCGGCGCATTGGGTGCGGTTTCAAGGAAGCGGCCCTTGAACAGCAGCAGGCCGTTCACTTCCGCCCGAAGCGTCTTCGGGATGAGCCAGTATCGAGCGCGCGCCTCGACTTGATGCCCGGCAAAGCGGCCCGAGCGGCCAGCAGCATCGCGCACATTGGTCGTCGAAAAACTGTCGGTGCGCGATGCCAGCCACATCTGGCGGTAGGCAGCAAACCAGTCGAAGCGTTTGCTGGTCGTGGATTCAAAGCGGAGGGCAGGGGTCAGGATATTGGCTCTGCCCACCGCATTATAGAGGCCCGCCGGCGCCAGATCGGCCCGGCGCATACCGAACAGCGAATCAAAGCGGTTGTTGCGTCCGCGGCCCTGGTCGCCGCTTGCATAGTCGAATTCCACCGACAAGCGCGAAGGCCCAAAGCTGAATCCGGTATCGGCGTGAACGAACCAAGCCGATACATCCCGAAGCGGAGCCGCTGGCGCGAGGCCGTTTCGCGCCGATCCCGTCTGATAAATGGCCTCGACCTCGAAATCCCATTTGTCCGGAACAGGCTCGCGGATCACCCGCACACCGACGGTGTCGAGCGACCGGTTGCGCGTGGGCCGGGCAGGCGTATCGCGCTCGCCCAGATGAAAATAGGACAGCTCGGCGGTCGCTTCGCCCAAAGCGCGTTTCTTGGCGACCACGCCGCCCCACAATAGGAGGTCGAAACTCTCGCGGTCGAACTCGACATCATTGTTGCGAAGCGAGGACAGATCGTCGGGCAATCGGACCTGCGGGAGGGTATAGATCAGCGTCGCGGTCACTCCGCCCGGCGCCGCAATGTCGGCGCGGAGGCCCGTATAGCCGTTGGTCGTGTTGCGATAATCATCCGCAGCCACCAGCCGCCGCGATCCCAGGTTGAGAAGAAATCGTCCGGCCTGAAGATCGATCTTGCTGCCCTTGCCGAACGGCGCATCGATGGTTGCGCCGATATAGGCCTGAACCAGTTCGAGCGTGTTGACCTCGTTCGTCGTCACCGGCGTGCCCGGGTCGGAGCCATAGACCCGGCTATCGTAAAGCTCGGCACCGAAGCGGACCGAGCCAGCGTCATATTGCGCGGTGATGATTGTTCGCAGGTTGAACAGGTCATCGTTGTCGTTAAACCCGACGCGCGGCTGGCCTGAAATTGTTTCGTAACGAGCGCGGACGGAGCCCGATAGCTTCAGCCCGGATTCCGCGTCCTTGGATTGTTCGCCGGTTGCAGACTGGGCAAGAGCAGACTCGGCGTAAAGCGACGCTGGTGCCGCAGCTATCAGAAACAGGGGTAAGAAACGCACAAGCCCTCCATCGCGCAACTGGCGCAGCAAAGGGCAGCACTTGGGCATCGCGGCCTGCTAGGGCGGGGGGCTGCCATTGCCCCGACCCTGCGTTTCTGTCGCAGCGCGCAGGTTATTGCAACGAAATTTGGCTTTGGCCGTGCAAAGAAAAAGGGCCGGAGGTTGCCCGCCAGCCCTTTTGAATTCATTATGTCGGTCGGCTTACGCGCCAGCGACATCCGCCAGATCAACCTTCAGGCCGGGGCCCATTGACGAGCTGATCGCGACCTTGCGGACATATTTGCCCTTCGATCCCGATGGCTTGCTCTTGATGACGGCATCGACGAGCGCGTCGAAATTCTTGCGCAGGTCAGCGTCGGAGAAGCTTTTCTTGCCGATGCCGCTGTGGATGATGCCCTGTTTTTCAACGCGGAATTCAACCTGTCCGGCCTTGGCGACGCGGACGGCTTCGCCCACATCCATGGTGACGGTGCCCAGCTTCGGGTTCGGCATCAGGCCCTTTGGACCCAATGTCTTGCCGAGGCGGCCAACGATGCCCATCATGTCCGGCGTTGCGATCACGCGGTCATAGTCGAGATTGCCAGCCAGCATATCTTCCATCAGGTCTTCGGCACCGACCTTGTCAGCACCGGCAGCGGTTGCTGCATCGGCCTTGTCACCGCGTGCGAACACGGCAACCTTCATTTCCTTGCCGGTACCGGCTGGAAGCGAGACCATGCCGCGGACCATCTGGTCGGCGTGACGCGGATCAACGCCAAGGTTGAGCGCAACTTCGATCGTTTCATCAAACTTGGCAGTCGCCAGTTCTTTGATCGTCTTCAGCGCTTCGTCAATGCCGTAGAGCTTTTCAGCATCGAGATGCGCGAGCGATTTTGCTTTTTTGGTCAGCTTGGTCATCGGATCAGCCCTCCACTACTTCGAGGCCCATGGCGGTCGCCGAGCCTGCGATGATTTTAACAGCTGCGTCCATGTCGTTCGCGTTGAGGTCGGCCATCTTGATGGTTGCAACTTCTTCCAATTGCGCGCGGGTGATTTTGCCAGCGGTGATCTTGCCAGGTTCTTTCGAACCGGACTTGAGGCCCAAAACCTTCTTGATGAGATAGGTCGCTGGCGGCGACTTCATCACGAAGGTGAAGCTCTTGTCGGCAAACACGGTGATTTTGGTGGGAATCGGCGTGCCCTTTTCCATGTCGCCGGTGGCGGCATTGAACTGCTTGCAGAATTCCATGATATTCACGCCGCGCTGACCCAAAGCAGGGCCGATTGGCGGGGAGGGGGTGGCTGAGCCAGCAGGAACCTGCAGGCCAATATAGCCGTCGATTTTCTTTGCCATTAAAGGCGTCCTTTCATTCTTTCTCCGCCTTCGCCAAGCTCAGGATGAGCGGGTGAAGGAAGGATCAAATTAAGTGGTCAGACAGATGTCTCGCAACATCCTCCCACGTGGGTTTCTCTGATTCTCGTCAGGGAAGCGGCGCGTTTAGGCGAAACATGCATCAAAAGCAAGCATGGCCGTTCACCCCATCGGGTAGAGGATTTCTTTCGTCACCTTGTGCACCGCAGTCATGACCTCGTCGCTGAGCTTCAGGTCGATGGCAGCGAAGATATCGCCAAGCTGGTCCTCACGGCTGACACCCACGATGGTCGACGCGACAAAGTCGTTCTGCTTCGACCACGCCGTCGCAAGCGCCACCGGCGAAATCCCGGCCTCTTTGGCAATGGCGACGATCCGCGCGGTCGATTCAAGCGCGCGCGGTCCGGCAAAACGCTGCGCCATTTCGAACTGCCGCTCGCCCGCCATTTCCAGATAGCGCGAGAAGCGTGCGCCTTCGGGGCGCGCGCCGTCGAGATATTTGCCGGACAATACTCCGCCCCCTAAAGGCGAATATGGCAGCAGTGACACACCCTCGAGACGGCATACCTGTTTAAGCTCATCTTCGAACCGGCGGTTGTTGATCGAATAATTGTTCTGGATCGTATGGTAGCGCGCGACGCCAAGCCGCTCCGATGTGGCCAGCGACTTCATCAGGCCGTAGCTCGTCTCGTTCGAGCAACCGAGCACGCGAACCTTTCCGGCGCGGACCAGATCGTCGAGCGCCTCCATCGTCTCGTCATAGGCGAGGCCCGGGTCTGGCCAATGCGTCTGATAAAGGTCGATATAATCGGTCTGTAACCGGCGAAGGCTATCCTCGACAGCGACCATGATATTGTGCCGGTCGAGCGCGGTCATGCCGCCGCGTTTGGGCGATTTGAACCAGCTGTGGCTTGGGCCAGACACTTTGGTCGCCATGATGATGGCGTCGCGGTTCTTGCCTTTCATCCAGCGCCCGACAATCTCCTCGGTGCGGCCAACCCATTTGGTATCGGGCGGGACCGGATAGCCCTCTGCGGTATCGAAGAAATTGATGCCCGCTTCGAGGCATTTGTCGAGGATTCGGTGTGCTTCGGCTTCATCGGTCTGCGAACCGAAGGTCATTGTTCCCATGCAGATGTCGGACACATAGATAGCGCTTTTGCCCAGGCGACGGTTTTCCATTCGTTCTCTCCCTTATTGCCCGGCTGCGCCGACCACCAGAAAGGCCAGCGCGGCGAGCAGCCCCGCCATCCGGTTCGACCGGAAATGCGCAAGTGCATTGCTGCCATCTGCCTTTAATGAAAACAGCTGCATCGCAAAGTGAATTGCGACCGGCGCAAGCGCAACCAGCGCCTGTTTCTCGGGCCGGATGCTCCATATCGCCGCGCTCCAACCGATGAGTGCAAGCAGGTAGAACAATCCGACCCCGCTGCGGATATTCCCGCCCAGACGAAGCGCGCTCGACTTGATGCCGACCAGCGCGTCATCTTCGCGGTCCTGCATCGCGTAGATGGTGTCATAGCCAATAACCCAGCAGATCGTCCCTGCGTAAAGCCACCACATTGCGGCATTGGCGCTGCCGGTTATGGCGACCCAGCCGACCAGCGCGCCCCAACTGAACACCAGACCGAGCCAGATCTGCGGCCACCAGGTGATGCGCTTCATGAAGGGATAGGCGGCAACCAGCATCAAGCTGGCCAGCGCGACCAGTTGGGCCTCGCCGCGTAGTTGAAGCAGGACGATCAGGCCGATGAGGCACAACAGAATTAGCCAGCCCCACGCCGCTTTTGCGCTCACCGCGCCGCTTGGCAGTGGCCGCGACGCGGTGCGTGCCACCTGTGCGTCGAGATCGCGATCGACAATGTCGTTGTAGACGCAGCCCGCGCCGCGCATCACAATTGCGCCAAGCAGCATCCAGAGCGCCATGTCCCATCGCGCAATTGCACCACCGCTCAGGGCAAGCCCGTACACGCACGGCCAGAACAAAAGCCACCAGCCAATCGGCCGGTCGAAACGCGCGAGCAGCGCAAACGCGCGCAGCTTCCCCGGAAGCAACGCCATGAAGCCGCTATATTCGCTATCGGGGACGACATCGGAGGTCACGTCGGCCTGATAGCGCCAGCCAAGCATCTTGTCGAAGGCAGTTTTTAGGCTAAAGCGAACCATGCCCGCAACCCCAGCCTGGCCCCCGAAATCGACACCGCGGCTGTTCATTGAAACCGCGCTGGCGCAAGGCACTGACGTTCATGTCGCGGGCAACAATGCGCATTATCTGCTTGGTGTCATGCGGTTGAAAGAAGGATCGCCCGTCAAGCTGTTCGACGACATATCGGGCGAATATCTGGCAACTGTTGCCAGCGTTGGAAAACGCGACCTCGTCCTTACTGTTCAAGCCAAGCTGCGCGAGCGTGAGACTGTGCCCGATCTGTGGTTATGTCAGGCGCTGATCAAGAAAGACCGGTTCGACTGGATTGCCGAAAAGGCGTGCGAATTGGGCATCGCACATTTCGTGCCGTTGCTGACCGCACGCTGCGTCGTCGACAAGGTCAAGGAAGACCGACTCGCCGCTCACATGATCGAGGCTGCGGAGCAGTGCGAACGCACCGCGTTGCCGGAAATTGCGCCGCTGACCAAACTAACTGAGCTCTTGAAGAACTGGCCGGCAGAACGAACGCTTTATTTCTGCGACGAGCGCGGCGGCGATCGCTTCGCCCCGGAAGCTGGGCCAGCGGCTATCCTGATTGGTCCTGAGGGTGGCTTTACCGATGACGAGAACGTCGCGATACGCGCGCATCCGGCGGCGAAAGCGGTCTCGCTCGGCCCACGTATATTGCGCGCCGATACCGCTGCTGTTGCGGCATTGTCCGTGTGGATGTCCGCCGCAGGCGATTGGACCTAGTTGAGACAGGCTCGCGCAATATGCTCAACACGGCGGTAACCCGCATTAACATGCCCGCCAAAATGGGAACGGATTTTACATGTAAAAATAGGGAAACGCCGCAAGATTTATAATTAATAAAGGTTTTTGCTTTATCGTAATCCTGCTCTGATGTAGGATTTCGATGTGAATTTGGACGCTAGCGGCAAGTTACTGACAAGGGGAATGCCGAGCCTGTTCTCCGTCAGGATTGTGGTGGCACTGCTGGTATTATGCATGGCCGTGAGCATTGCTATTGCCAACCAGACATCGTCAGGCAGTGCCCAGGACGGCGCGCAAGCCGGGCCGATCACGATGAACTATCCAAGCCCGCTGACGATGCAGGTCGGACGAACTGGAACCGCAGTGACCATCGCGGATGCATCAGCTCCTCTCAATTCGGTCGGCGGGGTCACTTCCGCGCCATTGTCGCCATCAATTGCGGCGACGACCAATGCGACGGTGATGAATGTCAGTGCGTTGGGCTGTGTGCTGTCGGTTGGTCGCTGCGCCAACCGCGGCACGATGACCCTGACTTTCAGTCGGGCAGTTACCAATCCGGTACTTCATATCTCCGGCCTCGGCGGCAACCAGGGTACGGACCAGTATCATACATCGATGATCCTGACCAGTTGGGTCGCGTCTGGCACACCGACACTGACGCTGACCAATGGTAACGGAAACCTTCAAGTTACAGGTAACGAAATCGGTGTTGCCTCGATTAACGGCGGCACTGCTTGCGGGACGTCACCAATTGCGGGTTGCGGCAGCGTTCGCATCAATGGCACGGTAACATCGGTGACGTTTCAGATCGATTTGCGGACCGCCGGTACCGGGACGCCTACCGCTGCGAATGTCGATGCCTTTACGATCACCGCCTCGGTTGATGAAGATTATGGCGACGCACCCTCCATATTCGAAAGCTTTGGCGGCGCAGCCAGCCATGTCGTCGGCGGCTTGTTCATGGGTGCGGGGGTAACTGCGGACAATGTTGCCGTGACCAATGGCGGCACACAGCCAAGCCCTTTTCCAAGCGCCAACGCCAGCACAGATACCGATAACGGCGTGACTGCCGGTCCATTGATTCGCGGCCAGACTACGATCGTCAATGTCGCGGTTACCGGCTCGGGCGGATTGTTGCAGGCATGGGTCGACTGGGCCGACGACGGCAGTTTCTTAACAGGCGGCGACCGTATCGCGATCAACGCGGTCGATGGCGGTACCGGCGATAGCGACGGGTCGGTCAATGGGGTCATCGCGCTTTCGGTGCCGGTACCGGCGAACGCCGCATTGACCGAGACGATCGCCCGCTTCCGTTTGTCTTCGACCACCAGCCTCAGTTATACCGGGCTTGCACCCGATGGCGAGGTTGAGGATTATGCGGTCACGGCGCAAGCATCCTATGCGGACCTGTCGCTGGTAAAGATAGTCAGCAACGCGACTCCCGCCGTGGGAGAACAAATAAACTTCACATTGCAGGTGACAAATGCCGCCGCACCGTCGGTCACCGCGACGTCGGTCGCAGTAACCGATATCCTGCCAGCAGGGGTAACCTTTGTCAGCGCCGTTGGAAACGGAACCTATAACAGCGCCACCGGAATATGGTCGGTAGGCACGCTCGCTCCCGGCGCTAATGCCGGATTGATCATCACCGTCAATGTCACGGCGCCGGGCGGTACGACCGTAACCAATAGCGCCGAGATTTCTGCATCGTCCATCATCGACGTCGATTCCACCGTCAATAACGGCTCGACTACCGAGGACGATGATGCCCAAGCATCGTTTACCGTGGCGGCACCCGTTGCAGGCACGCCGCCCACCCTGACCTGTGCCAGCGGATCGAATATTTTTAGCTGGGCCGGAAAGACCTGGACCGCAGGGTCGCTCAACAACAGTTATACCGCAACCAACGTCGGCAATATCAACTTTGCATTAAGCACCGACAATCCTTTCGTTGCTGGCTCGCCCGCGCTCAACAATACGCTGACCGGCGGAATTTCAGGAGCGATTTCCTTGTTCGAAAACCTGAACAACACATCGAGAACGCAAAATGCGACAACGGTCATATCGTTGCAGACAGCGGTTCCCGCTCTGCAATTCCGTCTGTTCGATGTCGATTTCACCGCCGCGTCCTTTGTCGATAAAGTTACCGTCACCGGAACATTTGGCGGCAACAATGTGCCGGTCACGCTGACCAACGGCGTTGCCAATTTCGTCGTCGGCAATAGCGCAATCGGGTCGGCCTCAGCCGATAATACAAGCGCGAATGGCAATGTCGTGGTCACATTCCAGGCACCGGTAGACACGATTACCATAATATATGGCAATGACACGAGTGCGCCCGCCGATCCGGCCAACCAGTTCATGGGCATTCACGACATAACCTATTGCAATCCGGTCGCCAATCTGAGCGTGACGAAGGTCAGCAACATTAGACTCGACGGCGTGAGCGCGACCAATCCCAAAGCGATACCCGGCGCAACGGTTCAATATTGCCTGCTGGTATCAAACGCGGGGAGCGCAACGGCGACCGCGGTGTCGGTTGGCGACCCGTTACCGGCAACGGTAACTTATGTACCGGGAACACTTCGGTCGGGTACCGACTGTGCAACCGCAAACACGGTCGAAGACGACAATGCAACCGGAACCGATGAAAGCGATCCGTTCGGCGTGTCGGTGACGGGAACGACGCTGACTGGCACAGCCGCCTCGCTGGCCCCGTCCGCAGCCTTTGCGGTCAGGTTCAATGCAACCATCAACTGACACGCTGAAATTGCTGGCAAATGGCAGACGACATTTCTAAACCGCACCCATGAGCACGAAAACAGTTTCGAATCGCAACGAACCTTTCATCGAAGGTCGCGATCAGTTGATTGCCGCCATCGCCAAAGGGGAGAAGCCGAAAGACCGCTGGCGGATCGGAACCGAGCACGAAAAGTTCGTCTATTGCCGCAAGGATTACCACGCGCCGTCATATGACGAGTCGGGTGGCGTTCGTGACATGCTGATGGCGATGACCGAATTCGGCTGGGAGCCGGTTTACGAGGGCGAGAATGTCATTGCGCTCAAGGGTGCGGACGGTGCGGTCAGCCTCGAACCGGCTGGGCAGCTTGAGCTCTCGGGCGCGCCGCTTGAAAATCTGCACCAGACATGCGCCGAAACCGGGCGGCATTTGAAACAGGTGAAGGCGATCGGCGACAAGACCGGCAAGGGCTTTTTGGGCATGGGCCTGTGGCCCGACAAGACCCGCGCGGAGCTGCCGATTATGCCCAAGGGCCGGTACGAAATCATGCTTCGCCACATGCCACGCGTCGGCAGCATGGGGCTCGACATGATGCTTCGCACCTGCACGATACAGGTCAACCTCGATTACTCGTCCGAAGCCGACATGGCGCACAAGTTCCGTACGTCGCTGGCGCTGCAGCCGCTGGCAACCGCGTTGTTCGCCAACTCGCCGTTTCTCGAAGGCAAGCCCAACGGGTTTTTGTCCTATCGGAGCCATATCTGGTCGGACACCGATCCGCAGCGCACCGGGATGCTGCCGTTCGTGTTCGAGGACGGTTTCGGCTACGAACGCTACGTCGATTACATGCTCAATGTGCCGATGTATTTTGTCTACCGCGACGGAAAGTATATAGATGCATCCGGCCTCGATTTCAAAGATTTCCTGAAGGGCGAACTTTCGGTGCTTCCGGGCGAAAAGCCGACGGTAAGCGATTGGGAAGACCATATGTCGACCGCATTCCCCGAAGTCCGGCTGAAAAGCTTCCTGGAAATGCGCGGCGCGGATGGCGGTCCGTGGAACCGGATTTGCGCGCTGCCTGCCTTCTGGGTGGGGTTGCTGTACGACCAAAGTGCGCTTGATGCCGCCTGGGATGAGGTCAAGCACTGGTCGATCGAGGAGCGCGAAACGTTGCGCAACGCGGTTCCGGCGCAAGGGCTGAACGCCGCTATTCCCGGCGGCGGCAAATTGCTCGATCTCGCCGGCCGCATCCTCGATATCTCCTCGAGCGGACTTGCCGCGCGCAATTGCCTCAACACCAGCGGCGACAATGAAACCGGCTATCTCGACCCGTTGCGTGAAATCGTCGCGTCGGGAAAAACTGTCGCCGAACAGCTGCTCGACCGATATCACGGCGAATGGAATGGCGATATCACCCGCATTTATGACGAAATGAGTTTCTAAGACGCGGCCCGCGTTTCAGCAATCAGCGCCCAGCGGGCGATCTGTCCGCGCGACATCTGGTTGGTGTAAAAATCTATTTTCGACATGAATGTGCCTTTCAAGCCATGGAGATGTAATCGCGCATCGCCGCAGCTTCGGCCTCGATCTTTTCAATGCGGTGTTTGACGAGGTCGCCGATCGACACGAACCCGGTGAGCTGATCGTCCTCTACAACCGGCAGGTGACGAATGCGGCGCTTGGTCATCATTGATAACGCCGACAGAATTTGGGTATCGCCGGTTACCGTTATCGCCGGAGATGTCATCGTTTCGCCCACGGTTTTGGCCAAGAACGCAGAGCCATGCTTGGCCACGCCGTAGACAATGTCGCGCTCCGAAAAGATGCCGACGACTGCGCCGTCCTCGACTACCGGCAGCGCCCCGATGCGGTTTTCGGCGAGGCGGGTCACGACCTCGCCGACGCTTTCATGCGGCTGGGCGGTCCAGACCGCGCCGTCACGTCCGCTCAATATCGCTGCAATCGTCATCGCGACTCTCCTCTCTCCTTGCTCTTGAGGGAACTTATCGCATAGAGCGCGTTACGCCAAGAACATGACTCAACCCTCACGCCTTGATGATCCCGAATATAGCGGCTTTGCCTGGAAACGGTATTGGCGGCTGATGCGCTGGATGCTGGCCTTCACGCTCGTCGTGACGGCAGTCGTGCTGGGCATATTCTACCTGCATTATGGCATGATCTCGATCCATTTTTATATTGCAACCGCGGGCGGGATCATTGTCATGCTTCTGTTGGCGGCAGCGCTGATGGGGCTGGTGTTTCTGTCCAGTGGCTCCGGGCACGACGCGTCTATCGAAGACCAGTTCAAGGACGAAGCCGACCGTAATGACTGAACCTGTCCGCAACCTGCCCAAACGCGCCGATCCTATCCTGCGCGTCGTGCCGGGGCCCGCCGATATTAACGCCAACGGCCATATCTTTGGCGGCTGGGTATTGGGCGTGATGGACCAGGCGGGCGGGATCTTGGCGGGACGAATTGCGCAAGGTGCCTGCGCAACCGTCGCCATCGAGAAGATGGAGTTTATCGCGCCTATCCTGTTGCGCGACATCATCTCGGTATACGCATCGCTCGAACGGCGCGGGCGGACGTCGATGGGAATCCGTATCGAAGTCATCGCGACCCGCGCGCGCGGGCAGCAGGAAGTGAAAGTGACCGAGGGGCTGTTTACCTTCGTTGCGCTCGATGACGAGCATAAGCCAAGGGTGCTGCCGGAAGCGTGAGGCTCTAAGGTAACAAAGTTCCACATCACCCCTATCCCCTACGCGTTACCTTAGGTTACCTTTGGGGTCGCTCTCCTCGCAGGGCCGCTCCCCGCCAAATCTGTTCTCGTCAAATCTGTTCTTTCCGGGCCGGGGTGCTTTGAGAAAACCGGCCATCAGCCGTGCGTCGGGACCATGCCCGATTTCCACCACTCCGCCGCGCCTGACGACGATCTTGGTTACGCCCCTGACCGCGCGCTCCATCAAATGGTCCACCATCCGCTGCCGCCCGGTAACACTAAGCACGCGAATGAAGGCAAGCTGCCGTTCCGGCGTCCAGCCATCATGCCGCCTGCGCTGCATGGGAACGGGGGTGAAGGAGGGGGCGATCTCGTCGCCGTGTGGGTCGTGCTGGAGTTCGTTTTCTATCGCCAGCTTACAACAAACGAAATCCTACATTGCAAGAACATTCAGAGACGGCCCGTGTGCAGCGACTTCGACCTTGACAGCGCGACTTAATTCTATATTTCGACAATTATAGAATAATCGGAGTATAAAATGGACGCTGTAATCACTATTCGCGCTTTGGGCGCTTTAGCTCAGGAACACCGCCTTGCTGCATTTCGATTACTGGTTCAGGCAGGCGACGAGGGACTTGCGGCGGGCACGATTGCCGACACTTTAAGCGTGCCAGCGTCGTCGATGAGTTTCCATCTCGCGCAGCTCGGACATGCCGGGCTCGTGACTCAGCGCCGCGAAAGCCGGTCGATTATCTACACTGCCGATTATGCGGCGATGAACCGGCTGATGGGCTATCTCACCGAAAATTGCTGCGCCGGGGTGCCGTGCACTGCCAATGCCGGATGTAGCCCCGCCATTACGACAATTGAGAGGAATGCCGCATGAGCCGTTTCCATGTCCATGTCGGGGTGTCAGACCTCGACCGCTCGATTGCCTTTTACACCGGACTGTTCGGTGCGCGGCCCACGGTGACGAAATGCGATTACGCCAAATGGATGCTTGAAGATCCGCGGATAAACTTTGCTATCTCGCAGAAATGCGGCGCGGACAAGGGTATCGAACATGTCGGCCTGCAGGTCGAAGACGAGGCCGAACTCGCCGAAGTATATGCGCGCCTGCAAGCTGTTGACGGCCCGGTTCTGGAGGAAGGGGCAACCACCTGCTGTTACGCCAAATCCGAGAAAAGCTGGATTGCCGACCCAGACGGAGTCAGGTGGGAGGCGTTCCTGACTCACGGCGACAGCACGGTTTATGGCGATAGTCCGGATTTCGCGCAATTGTCCCCCAACAGCGCCGCTGACAACGCGTGTTGCGCGCCAAGCATCGATGGCGTCTCCCCATCGAGTTGCGGATAAACCGATGACCGACACGACTTACAACGTCCTGTTTCTTTGCACCGGCAATTCAGCGCGGTCGATCCTGGCCGAGGCGTTGCTCAACCATGACGGGGCAGGTCGCTTCAAGGCCTATAGTGCGGGCAGCTTTCCCAAGGGTGAAGTGCACCCGATGGCGATCGATGTCCTGAAGGGACTACGGTTTCCACATGAAGGCTATCGTTCCAAAAGCTGGGACGAATTTTCCCAAGAAGGCGCACCGCGTTTCGATTTCATTTTTACCGTTTGCGATAATGCCGCGGGCGAGACCTGTCCGATCTGGCCGGGTCATCCGATGACCGCGCATTGGGGAATCGAAGACCCCGCAGCAGTCGAAGGTGAAAGCCAACGGGAAGCATTCGTTCAGGCGCTGCGCTATTTGCGGAAGCGGATCGAGCTGTTCCTCTCGCTGCCGATAGCGAGTATCGACGAAATGGCGCTCAGGGCAAAGCTCAAGGCAATTGGTCAGGGCGACGGAGCCAGCAGCTTTGCGAGCCAGTCGGCTGACGCTGCGTAACGATTGCCATAGGAAAACCGAATGACCGACACTGCCTCCGCACCCGAGCGCCTGTCTTTTCTCGACCGGTATCTGACTTTATGGATTTTTCTCGCAATGGCGCTTGGCGCCGGGCTTGGGGTGACGTTCGAGGGTTTGCCAGTTGCGATCAACAGCATGTCGTGGGGCTCAACCAATATCCCGATTGCCGTTGGCCTGATCCTGATGATGTATCCGCCGTTGGCACGGGTGCGATATGAAGCGTTGCCTCAGGTGTTCGAGGACAAAAAGGTTCTTGCCATATCGCTGGTCCAGAACTGGATAATCGGCCCGTTTCTGATGTTCGCGCTGGCTGTTATCTTCTTGTCCGACAAGCCGGAATATATGACGGGAGTCATTTTGATCGGCCTCGCGCGGTGCATTGCGATGGTCGTCGTCTGGAACCAGCTTGCCCGAGGCGATAATCAATATGTCGCAGCGTTGGTGGCGTTCAATTCGATTTTCCAGATTTTGTTTTTCAGCGTTTATGCGTGGTTCTTCCTTGCATTCCTGCCGCCAGTGTTTGGCCTCGAAGGCAAACTGCTTGAGGTTCGTTTCATCACGGTCGCCTCGGCTGTACTGGTTTACCTCGGTATTCCGTTTGTCACGGGATATCTGACCCGGCGGATGCTCATCAAAGCTAACGGCAGCGATTGGTATGAGCAGGTCTTTCTGCCGAAGATCGGCCTTGTTACCTTGATTGCGCTGTTATTCACCATTGCCGCGATGTTCACGCTCAAGGGCGGCGAAATACTGACATTGCCCGGCGATGCTGTCCGGATTGCTATTCCGTTGGCAATCTATTTTGTCGTGCAGTTCATCATCAGCTTTTACATGGGCAAGCTGATTTCGAGCGACTATCCGCGCACGACTGCGGTTGCATTTACGGCCGCTGGAAACAATTTTGAGCTTGCCATTGCTGTTGCGATTGCTGCCTTCGGGCTTGCGTCCCCCGTCGCTTTCGCTGCGGTTGTCGGGCCGCTGGTTGAGGTACCGGTTTTGATATTGCTTGTGCATGTCGCGCTATGGCTAGGACGACACTGGTTTCCCGACACCGTTGCTTCTAAAGCTGCCAGCTAATCCCGCTCCGGCTTTACCTCATAATATAGCACCGCCTCACCATTCGCGGCCACGGAAGCCTTCCAGGTCGGCACGCCGTCGACCTTGGCAATGCCCTTTGGCTTGCCGCGCAATTCAAACGGGATTTCGACCTCGACATTGACCGGCGTGGCGCGGGCGTTGGTGATTTCGGCTTTCCAGCGTTGCTGGTCGCCGGTTTGCAACAGCCGGGTCACCTGAATCCGCACATCGCTTGATGCACCCACCGCCATTTCGACGTCTTCGCCGATGGCGCGGTCCTTCAGCGTGTCTTCTCCGGCGAGCAACGGGCCGTAATTGCTGTTCTCAAAAATCATTACCTGGCCCTGCGGCATGGGCAAGCCAAGGCCCTTTTCGATCTTGTTTTGCCCGCGCAGTATCAGCGTCATCGGCTGGCTTTCGCCACCTGCACCATCCACATTGGCAGCATAATAATGCTCGAACGCCGCGCCGGGTTTGACCAGCATCGCGACCTGTTTCTGGCCCTTGGCATTGACCGTGACGGGTTCGGGGATCCGGTAGAGTTTGAGGTCGCCGATATTTTCCTGCTCGGCGACAACCACGGCGACGGGCGAAGCCGATTTTTGGGCCCGGACCCGGCTGGCAGTCACGACAATATTCTCGGCATCGGCCATTTCGTACACGGCGGCGGGCGCTGGCGGCGGCGGGGGCGCATAGCCGGGGCTGACATCATATCCGAACCGAAATGGCACTTCATGCGTCCGCTGCATCGGCCAGCAGGCGATATTGAGCGCGCCGCCCGTCGGCCTAGCCTGCGCGCCGCGCCGGACCCGGTTGGGTTCGCCCGCGATTGCCATCGTGTTGGCGTTGGCAAAGCTCTGATTGCCGCCGTTGGCGAGCGTCAGCCAGGCGAAGAGATCGACCTTGCCCTTCCCGTCGCTGCCGCGCTCCTGCATCTGGGCGATATAATTGGCCTGCCAGTCGAAGCCCGCGGCCATATAAGTTAGCGTTAGCTTTGCCGTGGTCGGCCTGTCGCTCTGGGTAATCACCGAAAGCGTCGGCTTGGCCGATAGATTGGCGGGCACGCCGCCATAGCTCAGCCGTTCGGGAAGGCCGGTGCAGTGGAGCGCCTCATAGCCGTCGGCGGTTTGCAATATCACCCCGCCGCCTGGCCCGGCGGTAATGAACGCTTGCTGGCTGCGCACTGCTCCAGTGGCGCGACTGGTGCGTGTTAGTGTGACCGCGCGTTTGAGATAGGCATCGACGAGGCCCTGCGGGCTGAGCAGGCGAGCGTCGCGGTTCTTTTCCTTTACGCCCTTGGGTAGGCCGGTGACGATGGCGCTTTCGGGGAACATGCCCTCGGCGACGCCTTCGAAGCGGACGACGGACTCGCCAGCCGGGATAGTGACGGTGCGCGTTTCTGTGACCAGCGCATAGCCGGTGGGCCAGTTCGGATCGATGGGGGCGTTGCCATATTTCTGCCCGCGATAAACGGTGAGGCTGACGGCTTCGGGTTCGGGCGAGGTGACGAGGGTTTGGGCGGTTGCGGGGGACGCAATAGCTACCGTGAATAGAGCACCGTAGCGCTGAGCCTGTCGAAGCACGTCTCTCGGCTTGGCGCTACCGCGAGAAGCGCCCTTCGACAGGCTCAGGGCTACGGTGATTTTTTCGAACACTGCTGTCGCTCAATACCGACTATCAAACGTCGCCGTCACCGTGGCCTTGCCATTGGCTGGCACCGGCACGCTCCATTCCACGCGGTCAGCGGAAATGCGTTTGCTGGTGAGCGACTCGTCGCTGATGCGCACATCGCCCCACAGGCCGTTCTGGCCGAGATCGACGGTGATCGCATTGTTCCGCGCGTTGCTAATCTCGTAGCGCATCCGCGTTTTCCAGCGGCTTGAGGAAAGCCGCGTGCGTTCCTCGACCACGGTCTTGACCTTGACGTCGAACGCCTCGCCGGTGCGGATCGACATTGCGCTGCCCATGGGCGTGGCTTCGATCACGCTCTCGCCAATGAATTGCGGGTCGCCGCGTTTGTCGCGCATATAGACTCGCATCGTGCCCGACGGCAGCTGGTCGCCAAGGCCGCCGCCGCGCGAAGTGGAGAATTTGAGCACCGACGCCGCGCTGGCCGCTTCATTGGTGGCAAGCCAGCCATTGTTGAATTCGTAAGTGTTGCGGGCAGGCGCGGATTTTACATCGAGGAAGCTGACCTGCTTTTGCTGCGCGTTCGATATCGTGGTGCGTTCGGCCAGCGGGTAGAGATAATAATCGCCAAGCCGTTCGCGGTCGTTGCTCTCGGTCCCGGCTTCGTCAATCGTACCGGTGGAGGGATTGTACGGGGTTTGATACACGCGCCGCCCGCCGCCCTGGTTTGGGTTGCCGGCGACCAGCAGGACATCGGCGTTGGTGTAATCGGTGCCGGTATTGTTGGTTAGCGTCACCCAGCCCTGCACGTCGATGGTCTGCTTCGCATCGTCGAACAACGTCACATAATCCGACGTCCAGCCAAGGCCGGGAGTGAGGTAGGTCAGAGTTGTCGGGACGGTGCCGCCCTTCGATTCCAGTGTGACCGACAGCGTTGGCCGCGCACGCAGGTTAGGCGGCACCTTGTCGAAGATCACGCGAACCGGCAGGCCGTCGTCGCGCAGCACTTCGATAGTGTCGCCGATCTGCAGCACGACGCCGCCATTGGCCGCGAGCACTTTGGCACGCACGCGGGTTTCTGCGCCGGTGGCAACATTGGTGCGGAGTAAAGTGATGGTTTGCCCGACCGCCTTTTCCATCAGCTTGGCGGGCGTCAGCAGGTCGTAATCGAAATTCTGCTCGACAATGCCGATGCCGGGGCCGGTCAGCGTGACGGTCTCAGCGCGGATTTGTGCGGAGACGTCGGGGAACTCCTGTCTGGAGCGCCCGCCCGGCAGGTTCATCCTGCGCGTGTCCTGCACCAGACTTTGGCCGTTCTGGTAGATGGTGACAGCGACGTCGCCCTGCGCGGTGGCTTCTCCAGGAATGGCGACGCTGCTGGCAGTTTGTGCAAACGCAGGAGCGGCAAGCGCGCTCGCTATTCCGAATAACAGCAGATGGCGCATAGCATTTCTCCCTTGTAACAATATTACATGAGAGTAGCTAGATTTTTGCAGATGACCAGAGGATTAATGGCGGCGAACCGATTATTCCGCGGCTGTTACGACCTCTTCGTCGTTCGCCGACTTGGGCCGACGCGCGCGAGGCTTGCGTGCTGGCTTGGGGGCATCGGGCTCGACCTCGTCATCATTTGCGAGCGCAATCGAGGGCGGCAGTACCGCAAGGTCGAGACTAGCCGGCGCGTCGTCGGCGTCTTCGCTGTGATGGCGGCGCGGCGCACGGTTGCCCTCACGATTTTGATCGCGGTCACGCGTATTGCGCTCGTTCCGGTCGCGGCGCGGGCGTCCCTGTT
>CALRMO020000014.1:0-29354 GCA_943369235.1 Sphingomonas paucimobilis | reverse complement strand
TCGATCAATAAATATAAAGATCCGAGCGCTGTCGATAACAGCAATCCGGCCAACCAGTTTTTGCGCACGATCCAGAGCCGGTTGCTGTCCGCGGTTGCAACGCAGATTACCGACCTCATCTTCGGTGAAAATGCTCAGGATTCAGGCGTCATCAGATTTGGCGATCAGGAAATCAGTTTTGTTCGCGGCATCGATTCGGTGACGCTGACCATAACCAACTTCGCCGACGGTTCGGTCACCGAAATCGTGGTGCCGCTTCTGACCGGCGGGGACCGGTAAATGTCTCGAAAGCTAACATTGGTTCTGGCCTGCGTTTCGGTCGCGATGAGCGGCTGCGCTGTGCACAACCCTGAATTGTGGGAGGCGCCCAAATATCTCAAATCGTCGCCCGTGCGCAACAAGCTGAATACCTTGCCGCCCCCCGGACAAAGGCTGCCGATCGCGGTCTACAGCTTCACCGACCAGACCGGACAGTTCAAACCATCCGATACCGTGCAGACGCTCTCGCGCGCCGTCACCCAAGGCGCTACTTCGATCCTCGTCAAAACGCTGCAGGACACGGGAAATCGCAACTGGTTCCAGGTTGTCGAGCGCGAGCGGCTGGATAATGTCCTTCGCGAGCGCGCTGTCATTCGCGAAATGCGCGCCAGCTATCTTGGCGAAAAGCAGTTGAATACTGAAGCATTGCCGCCCTTATTATTCGCTGGCGTGCTGCTTGAGGGCGGCATCATCAGCTACGACAGCAATACCAAAACGGGTGGTTCCGGGGCACGCTTTCTGGGGATCGGGGGGAGCACCCAGTACCGCGAGGATACCGTCACGATTTATCTGCGCGCGGTCAGCGTGAAAACCGGCGAAGTACTGTCGACGGTTTCGGTTCGTAAATCGATTGCCTCGGTTGCGGTCGGCGCGAATGCGTTCCGCTTTGTCGACTTCAAGGAACTGGTCGAGCTTGAGGCAGGTATTACCTACAACGAGCCTGATCAGATCGCGCTCAGCCAGGCCATCGAGAAGGCAGTTTACGCTTTAATCATGGAAGGTGCGCTGACCAATTTATGGTGCATGTCGACCGATACAGAATCGAGCAGCAGGCTGTTGTCCGAGTATATTGCGGAACGCGACAGCGTTTCCGAGCCGGTCGAATTGCCGCGGATGCCCAATGGCATGACGGTTACCGGTGCGTGCAATACCAACAAAACAGCTCTTGCGCCGCAAGCGCCGCCCAAGGTTTCCGCTGTGCCAAGGCCAGTGGCGATTAATCATGGGGCGCCTGCGGCGAGTGATACCACAGCATCAAAGAAGGAAGTTGTAGCGAATTAACAAATAGGCCCGCCAGCACCCAAGAATTGCGTCCTTAGTGCTGACGGACCCGGAGTGTGGATATAACCCACGAGGCAAGACTGCCTCATAGGTAGGCCTAGCGCAAGTGTTTTGCGTTTGGCCTGGGCGTCGCCCTGTATTCACCACATTCTGACGGCTGAGCTGCCCGGCGACCACAATGGTTGCCCAGCATTCAGCCATCCCGCCGCACATTTTGAGCGGCCATGTGATGGAGACGATGCGTGTTGAGACTATCGTTTTGTGGATTGGCGTTGACCATGATTGCCCAGCCGAATGGCGGGCTGGAGTCATGTAGCGCCGATTGTACCGGACCCGCTTTGAAGCCAGCATTGCCTATCGTGCAGGCGGTTGCGAAGCCAGAGCCTGTGGCCAAACTGGCTTCGGCGTATGGAGACAAGCGCGCCGTGACGCGGCTGCCAAAGCGCCAACCTGAAAGACCCACAAAAGAGCTATTGCGTACGGAGATCCCGGCCATCGGTCGCCGGAATCCGGTCGGCGAGCCATCGACGCTTGAACAACCGCCCGCGGCGAACGCTGTTTCTGCCGTCGTCGCTGTGGCACCAGCCGTCAGGGTCTTGCCGAAGGCTACGTTCGCATCGCAGCCCGTAGCTCCTGCAAAGACGCCTGAGCAAAGAGCGCAAGACGCATGGGATGCACGCCAGCGGCTTGCCTTATATCGATCCCATTTCACCCAATGAATTTGGCTACACCGAAATAGTCGAAGCCGCGCCCGGAAAATTGCAGGTCGTGGCTGCGCTGACTGACCTGCAAGGAAATTCGCCCGCGACGAGCGCCACCGTCAGGGAGCAGGAAACACAAAATAATAAGTCGCAGGCTCCATCTGCCCCAACGGCGGAACCAACGACGGAGTCTTTATCGAAGTGAGCAGGAGTACCACCGGCGGGATGGTCCTACCGGGGGCATATACAAAAGGAGAAAAGTCATGAAGAAGTTACTATTAAGCACAGTTGCAGCACTTGCGCTTGCAACCCCCGCGCTGGCCGATAACTCGAACAGCACGGTCAACCAGAGCGGGTCCGCAAACGGCGCAACCGTCCTTCAGAACGGTTCGATCCAGGGCGGTGATTCGCTTGTCGATCAGACCGGCGACGGCAACACAGCCAGCGTGTCGCAGTCGGACGACGGCAGCGGATCGTCCTCGCCGATGAACTTCTCGACTGTCCTGCAGTCAGGCGACAACAACAGCGCAAGCCTGACCCAGGACACCTCGACGTTCCAGATTTCGTCGACGTCGCTTATCGACCAGAGCGGCGACAGCAACACTGCCGACGTCACCCAGGTCGATGACTGGCAGAGTTCGACGGTAACCCAGGAAAGCGATGGCAACACCGCAACAGTCAATCAGGGTGATGCCACATTGGCATTGACCGATGATAGCTACGGCAACAGCTCGAACATCTACCAGGCGGGGACCGGCGGACACAGCGCCACCGTTTCGCAGACTGGCATTTTCAACAGCAGCAACATCGAGCAAACCGGCGATGGCGCAATTGCCGACGTGAACCAATCAGGTTCGACCAACAATTCCGACGTCTTCCAGTCGGACTCGGGTAACCAAGCTTATGTCGACCAAAGCGGCGACGGCAACTCTTCCTTTATCAACCAGGAAGGCACCGATGTGCTGGCCGATGTTTCGCAAAGCGGCGACTTCAACACAAGCTTAGTCGATCAAGCGTCACCTGGCGGCGTTCGTCCGATCAATTCCGCTGTGTTCGTCGACCAGGCCGGTGACAGCAACGGTTCGATCGTGCTTCAGCGCGGTAATGACGCGCTGACCACGGTCATCCAGGCTGGCGACGCGAATACGTCGGAAGTATGGAACTATGGCAATCGTTCGGAGTCGTACGTCAACATGCGTGCTGGTGCCGACAACAACACGGTGTTCATCGAACAACGCGCTGAAGACAGCTATGCCGAAGCCGACAACTTCGGCAGCAACAACAGCGTTGAAATTTACCAGCGTGAAGACAGCCCTCCAACCGAGAACTTCTTCGCCCAAAGCTGGCAGGATGGTGACAACAACACCGCGTTGATCGACCAGGACGGCGACAACCATAGTGCACTGAGCCACCAGTTCGGTGACAACAACACCTCGTCGATCTTGCAGACAGGTTCGTTCAACTCGGCCCATGTCGACCAGTTCTCGAACTTCAATGCTTCGACCGTCACGCAGAGCGGCGCGGGCAATACCGCCTACGTAGCTCAATAAGCTCAAGGATTGGGGCAGCTTCGGCTGCCCCGTTTCGTTCTTCCCCCCAGGAACAAGGAATTTGAAATGAAACGGATTTTTCTTTTAACGGCCGCATCGCTTGCACTCGCCGCGCCTGCGTTTGCCGACAACTCAACAAGCACCGTCACCCAGACCAACAGTGGGAATGCCGCAACCGTCGACCAGACCGGATCGCTCGCCGGTGCGAACTCGACTGTCGATCAATCGGGTTCGGACAATGAAGCGTTCGTCACACAGTCCGATGATGGCAGCGATTTTGCCAGCGTTGCACCACCGATCAACGAATCGACGATCATTCAGTCGGGCGACAGCAACAGCGCAACCCTGACTCAAAACACATCAACGCTCCAGCTGCTTTCCAGTTCGTACATCGAACAAATCGGTGACAACAATGATGCAAGCGTAACGCAGTATAACGACGCGCAAAACTCGACGATCACCCAGATCAGCGACCTGAATACCGCGACCGTTGTCCAGGGCGACCAGACGCTCGCGCTGGCCGATGAAAGCTATGGCAACACCAGCTCGATCCTTCAGGATGGCGCTGGTGGCCATTTTGCGGACGTGTCGCAAACGGGACGGCTGAACGATTCGACTGTCGAACAATATGGTGACGGCAACACGATCTATGTCGCGCAGGCTGGCAACTTCAATACGTCGTTCGCCAGCCAGGACGGCTCCGGCCAATATGCCGAGATCACCCAGAGCGGCGACGGTAATCTGTCGGACCTGTTCCAGACCGGCGACAGCCACCAGGCCTATCTGCTGCAGTCGGGCGATGGCAACACGTCGCTAATCGACCAGTCCGGTTCGGGTAACTTCGCAAATGTGACGCAATCGACCAACAACAATGCGTCAAGCGTGATCCAGTCTGGCACCGGCAATACCGCCACCGTCAGTCAGTAACCAGTCTTGGAGGGGAGCTTGGCCTCCCTCCATATTTTGGGGAATTTACCATGCGTTTTATTCAGATGATGCCACTCCTCGTGCTGGCGACGGCAACGGCGGCGGCGGCCGATTCATCATCGGCGGTAAACATGACGGGTGACAACCAAAACGTCATTGTCGATCAGACCATGGCCAATTCTGCCAATGTTTCAATCGACCAGATCGGACAGTCCAATCGTGCCGATGTCAAGCAATCGGGGGCAAGCGACGTTGCCACGATTCTGTCCGACGGTCAAAACCAGAACCATGTCGTCCGCCAAAGCGGGCCATCGGCGAACAACGTTTCGTTGCAAAGCTTCGGTTTGGCGAACCAGTCGAGTATACTGCAAAACGGCATCGCCGGGATGAACGATGTTGTCCTGCTCCAGTCGGGCAACAACAACATTGCGAACCTGCAGCAGGATGCCGTCGCGGGATTGAACAGCATCAATCTGGTGCAGGCCGGTAACGACAATCTGGCTGACCTCGTACAGAATGGTTCGGACAATAGCATCGATCTGGCGCAATATGGCGACGCCAATGCCGCAGCGGTTACACAAGATGGCACCGGGCTTGGCTTTGCCTTGACCCAAAATGGCGGCGCGCAGATTATAGTAACGCAAACTAGCCCTGGAGGCTGATCATGTTTCTTGCGCCCCTGATCTTCCTCGCTGCCTCAGCGCCGGCTCAATCCGCGCCGCGTACGACGAGCGTGTATATCGAACAGATCAACATAGCTGCATTGCGAAAGATGGAGGCAACGCGCCAGATTCCGACCAGAACCGAAGATCAGCGACGCGTAGCATTCAATCAGCTGCCCTCAAATCTCGAACAGTCCAAGGACGCCAACGAGAATGAGCTGGTTTCGAAAACAACGCCCGAGGCAAATCTTACCGCCGATGTGCTCCGCGCTTGGAACCAGATCCGCAACCGTGGCCAGACCCCGACGCCCGATCTTGTGGCGCGAGAGATCGGTCCTGACCGGCTTGCGGAATTCCTTGCCACCAGCCCGGCCGCCGCCAGCGTATTGGCAACGGGCAGTCTGCCCGACACCCAGAATGGCGGTGACCCGCCTTCACCACCGCCAAGCGAAGGAAAATAATATGAGCATCTGGGAAACTCTGATGATGGCGATTGCGGCGGCATCGAGCACAGCTTCACCCGGCGACCAAAAGCCCATTACACTGATATGGCAAAAGCAGGGCGAGCTTGTCGAGCTCAAGGTCGTCGGGCTTGCGGACAGGACCACACGGTTGACCTATGTGCTCGATGTCAAAGGGTCTTCCAGCACGCGCACTAGCGGCATTGCCAATCTGACGGCGGGTGCGCCCAAGACTCTGTCGACGGTTCGCCTGCGCCCGACCGCTAACTGGCAGGCAACCTTATATGTCACTGGCGATTCGACCTATACCTTGCACCAACCTTCATAAGGACCTGTTGGCTTCCTGCAGGTCCGGTCAATGAAGCCGAAAGCTATTCGGCCAGGATATGCATTACCATGGGTTCGCCCATCAGGCTGTCGGATGTCGAAAGCGTTTGCAAGGTATCGTCAACGGCCTGTTCCGGGCCTTCATGCGTGACCATCGCGATCAGGGCCGAACCATCATCTCCGGCCTCGGTCTGGATAAGGCTTTCGATCGACAGCCCGGCGTCGCGCATCGCGGCGGCAATTTCTGCGAGTACACCGACGCGATCGGCAACGATCATCCGCAAATAGCTTTTGCCGATACGATGGGCAGAAGCTGCGCGCGGCAGATCTTCAAGCTCGGCGCATGGCATGGAAAAGGCCGGGCCGGTTTCCTTGCGCGCGATATCCACAAGGTCTGCAACCACCGCCGACGCGGTTGGCTTGTCGCCAGCGCCTGCGCCCTGAAACAACAGGCGGCCCGAAAAATTGCCTTCCGCAACCACGGCATTGGTCGCGCCCGTGACATGAGCAAGCGGGTGCGCGAGCGGCACGAGGCACGGCTGAACGCGTTGAAAAATGGTCGCTGCGCCATTTTCGCCGTCGATCTCTGCGAGCCCGATCAGGCGGATACGATAGCCCAAAGCCTTGGCCTGCGCGATATCGGCAGCGAGAATTTTGCGGATGCCGCGTGCTTCGACACCGCCAAAATCGATGTGCGAGCCAAAGCTCAACGAGGCTAGGATCGAAAGCTTGTGCGCCGCATCGATGCCGTCGATGTCGAATGACGGATCGGCCTCGGCAAAGCCTTTTGCCTGGGCATCGCCAAGCACCTCGGCAAAGTCCAGGCCATCGCGTTCCATCGTTGAGAGGATGAAATTGCAGGTTCCGTTCAATATGCCGTAGACGCGATCGATACGGTTGGCCGCTGCGCCATCGCGAAGACCCTGAATAACAGGAATCCCGCCAGCCACAGCCGCCTCGAACTTAAGCGCCGCGTTTTTGCCTTCTGCCAGCGACGCCAGTTCGGCCCCATGATGCGCGATCATCGCCTTGTTGGCCGTCACCAGCGCGCGACCGTTCGACAAGGTTTCGCGCGCCAGGGTTAGCGCCGGTCCGTCCGATCCGCCGACCAGTTCGACAACGACATCAATATCGTCCGCGGTCGCAAGCTCGCTCATATCGTCGACCCAGCGATAGCGCGTGAGATCGACTCCCCGATCTTTCGACCGGTCGCGCGCCGTCACGGCTACGATCTCGATTTTCCGCCCCGCACGCCGCGCAATCAGCGCACTGTTTTCTTCGATCAGGCGGATAACGCCAGTGCCGACGGTCCCCAGACCAGCAAGAGCAATACGTAACGGGGCAGACATAAGGATCAGGCTTTCTGCTGAAGGATGAGCATTGCCGCCGCGCTTAAGCGGATTTTACGCGTAATGCCAGCTACTAAGACGTAAGCCGAACCTCGGCCCGCCATAATGGTATCCAGTCGATCGAACCCCGGCATTCGCCCATGGCGGTCGCGCTGGTCAGGCGGAACATTGCGCCGTCCCATACCCAGCTTTCGGAAGATCCGCAGTCGCCGAGACCTCGACCTTTGGCATAGCTGCTGACGGTTTGCGTCGCTGCATCCCAGTCGGCGTTGACGAGAATGGGGATTTTGCTGTCGTCGCTGAAACCCGATGCGCCATAATCGAATTTGGCAGGCTCGAATGTCCACTTGCCGACATTATTGCGTCGGCCCACATAAACACCCGAGGAGAAGTTGTAGGCGCCCGCGCCGCAGTTTAGCAAGATCAACGCCTGCGCTCCGCCAGTCCCGTTGCCCAGACTATAAGCGGTATCTTCGGTCGAGCCAAAACGGTCGGCGGCGCACGGGCTGTTTTCGGAAAGCGCTACCAACGCCGGAGTGTCGGGAAGCGCATCGGTAGGCGCGATCTTTTTGACGGTGATGACAGGCAGTTCGACTTTCTTGGCAGTCGGGGCCTTTCGCCCGGTAGCGACCACTGCCCCTCTGGAACCGGTGCGCCCCTGCTGTGCATCCATATAACGGAGCGCAGCCGAGATGCCTGACAGTGAGGCCGAACCAAGATCGGTACCGGCCCCGTCGATTACGCGAAGCGTCTTGCCTTTGGCCATTGCCCGCCCAAGCTTTAGCGCGATTGCGCCATCGAACTTTAGCGTCTCGGTGCCGGCGGCCGTTACGCCAGATTGTGCGATTCTACCGTCAATAACGACGCGATACCGATCAGCCTTTGACGTGAAGCCTGAAAATTCGACAACCAGCGGACTTGCGGAGCCTTCGGACCGCGTAATTACGAGCGACACACCATCACCGACCGATCCCTCCGGCATCAGCGCTACCGCCTGACAGGCCAGACCATTGTCGCAGCCCACGGTCCAGTCCTTGAACGTCTGAAGCGTGCCGACGGAAACGGACGAGGGCGCGGCAAATGCCGCGAGCGCCGTCAAGCCCAATGCTAATGCAAAAAATCCCCTGTGCATGGGGCAGAGCTAGCGTTTTTAAGTAGCCTTCGCTAGGGGCAATCATCTTGATTAAATTGGAGCTATTATGCGGGCGGTCGGCGTTATCGGTGCAGGGCAAATGGGTGCAGGTATTGCGCAGGTAAGCGCAGGGGCCGGCTATCATGTCTACCTTTCCGACCTCGATCTTGCCAAAGCCGAGGCGGGGAAAGCCGGAATCGCCAAGGCGCTCGAAAAGCTGGTTGCGAAAGAAAAAATCGGCCGGGACGAGGCCGACACGCTGCTGTCGCGGATTGAACCGGTTGGCGATTATGGGCCTATGGCCAACGCTGGGCTGATCATCGAAGCCGCGACCGAGCGCGAGGAAATCAAGCGCAAGATTTTCGAGGCCGTCGGCAAAATCCTCGGTCATCAGGCGGTGCTTGCATCGAATACATCGTCGATCCCGATCACCCGGCTGGCGCAAGCCTCGCCCGACCCCGCGCGCTTTATCGGGGTGCATTTCTTCAATCCCGTGCCGGTTATGGGCCTGATCGAAGTCATTCGCGGCCTTGCGACCAGCGACGCGACCGTTGACGTCGTGCGCCAATATGGCGAGGCTTTGGGCAAGCAACTGGTCTTCGCCAACGACGCGCCGGGTTTCATCGTCAACCGCGTACTGATGCCGATGATCAACGAAGCCTGCTTTGCATTGGGCGAAGGCGTGGCCACCATCCGCGACATCGACACCGCGTGCCAGCTCGGCCTTAACCACCCGATGGGACCCTTGACGCTTGCCGACTTCATCGGTCTCGATACCTGTCTCGAAATCACCAACGTCCTGTTCGCCTCGACCGGAGACCCAAAATTCCGCCCCGCGCCGCTGCTGCAGAAATATGTGGAAGCTGGCTGGTACGGCCGGAAAGTGAAAAAAGGCTTTTACGATTATTCCGGCGATGTGCCGACTCCGACACGATGAGCGCGTTCGACCCGGAGACACTGGATTTTTATTCGAACGAGGCGGCTACCTATGTTGCCTGCCGACCGGACGATATCAATCCGGAGCTTTCGGGTTTCCTTGGACTGGTCGCACCAGGTGCCCGCATATTGGAACTGGGGTGCGGCAGCGGCGCTGATGCCGAATATATGATTTCGCAAGGCTTCGACGTTGAGCCAACTGATGGCGTTGCCGAAATGGCTGCCAAAGCGGAAGCGCGTTTGAAGCGCTCGGTTGCTGTCATGCGCTTTGATGAACTTGATGTCGTCGAAGGCTATGATGCAATTATCGCCAGCGCGTCCCTGCTTCATGTTCCGGTCGCCGGATTGACTCCGATCCTTGCCGGTATCTGGCGGGCATTGAAGCCGGGCGGCTGGTATCTCGCCACCTACAAAACGGGAGGTGCGGAAATCCGCGACGATCACGGGCGCTATTACAATTATCTGTCGCACGAGGAAGCGGACCGGCAGTATCGCGCTGCGGGAGATTGGGCGTCGCTGGAATATGAAGAATATAGCGGCGTCGGCTATTATAGCGCGCCCGCGCAGTGGCTCAAAGTGGTCGCACAAAAGCGGGCTTGAAATGTAGGATTTGAAGGCAGATGGTCGGATATGCTCTTTGAAATTGTGATATTTTTTGGATTGCTCGTTTAATGGCGGCCCCGGTATTTTCCGCACACTTGCCGCGTTTGCTTCGCTTTTGTGCCATTTGTTTCATAGAAGCCGCGAAGATAATAAGAAAATAAGGGCGCAGCCCCGTAAATAGCCGTCGTTCGAAATTTTTGAGCGCAGGATTGAGGAGAAGGGCTACGCCTTTTTTCCTTCTTTCCTTCTTTCCTTCGCGGCTTCTATGAAACAAATGGCACGCCCAATCTGGGCCGCACTCCGATGACTTGCAGCAAACTGCTTAACTTCACACAAAACCCGCGCACCCTATGAAGTTTGCGAAGCTAAGGACGATTTTTTTCGCAGTTTTGCGTTATAGTATCTTGGCTGTGACATTCAGCGCGGACTCGATATCGGCGATCAGATCATCAACATCTTCCAGCCCGATTTGCAGGCGAATAAGCTGGCGGTCCTTGTCCCAGGGCACTTCCGTCCGACAGGTCTCCGGATGTACGGGCAGGGCAAGGCTCTCGAACCCGCCCCAACTGTAACCAATGCCGAATAGTTCGAGCGCATCGACGAACCCGGCGGACTTTGCTTTGCTGCCGCAGAGTATAAACGAAAACAGCCCTGACGAGCCGGCAAAGTCTCGTTTCCAGAACGCGTGGCCGGGGCATTCCGGCAGCGCAGGATGAAAAACCGTTTCGACTTCCGGCCGGGCTTGAAGCCAGCGAGCGATCTTGAGCGCCGACGCCTCATGTGCCTTCATCCGTACCGCCAGTGTCCGCAGACCGCGATTCGCCAGATATGCGTCGTCGGGCGAAACGACCTGCCCCAATTGCTGCGCGGTTTTCCGCAGTTTCGTCCAAAGGCCTTGATGCGTCGTGACGCTCCCCATCATCACATCGCTGTGGCCGACGATATATTTGGTTGCAGCAAGGATGGTCATGTCGACGCTCTTGTCGAGCGCTGTATAGAAAAAAGGCGTGGCCCAGGTGTTGTCGAGCAAGGTGATAACGCCGCGCTTCTTGGCTTCGGCGCAGATCACGGGAACATCTTGAACTTCGAAGGTCAAGCTGCCCGGTGTCTCGAGCAGAATGGCCTTGGTCCGATCGCAGAAATACGACGTGATGTCGGTGGTCATCGGATCGAAATAGCGTGTTTCGACCCCAAAGCGTTTGAGAAATCCATCGGCAAAAGCCCGGCTGGGGTCATAGGCGTTATCCGTCATCAGCAGCACGTCGCCGGGCTTCAGGACCGAGAGCAACGCGCCGGCGATCGCGGCCACACCTGAGGGATAAAGCATCGTTCCTGCCGCGCCGGGTTCCATGCCCGTGAGCGCGTCGGCCAGCGACCACTGGGTCGGCGATCCGCGCCGCCCATAAAAGAAGCGGCCGTCCTCGTTGGACGTCTTGCCTGCCTCAAGCGCAGCTACATCGTCATAGAGATGTGTGCTGGCCCGCCAAACCGGCGCGTTCACGACAGGTCCGGTCAGCGCCTTGCTGCGTCCCCCAGTAACGATTTTGGTTGTTAGTTTTTGAGGCTTGTCAGAACTCAAGCCGCACCTTGGGCCTTGGGCGTATCCTTGTCGAGGCCCCATTCGGACCAGCTGCCGTCGTACAGTGACACGTCGCTCTTGCCCGTCAATCGCGCGCCGAACAGCACCACAGCGGCGGTCATGCCCGAACCGCAGGTCGTGATCATGGGCTTGTCCAGATCGACCCCGGCGTCCTTGAAGGCAGCGACAAGCGCATCGCCGCGCTTCCATGTGCCGTCGGGATTGTAGAGATTACCATAAGGCAGGTTGCGACTTCCCGGAATATGGCCTGATGCCATTTCCGGGCGTGGCTCGGCCTCTTCGCCGGTGAAACGGCCAGCGCCGCGTGCATCGACGACTTGCGCCTCCTTGCTGTGCAGATTGGCAAGCATGTCGGCCTTGTTTCGGACGGCCTTGTCGTCTTTCCAGACGGTGAAGTGGCGGTGACGCAATGTAGGCTTGCCGGTTTCGAGCGGACGACCCTCCGCTTTCCACTTCGCGATTCCGCCATCGAGCACCGCGACATCGTGCGCGCCGAACAAAGTCAGCATCCACCATGCGCGTGTCGCCGATTTGAACGGGCTGTCGTCATAGACGACAATCCGGCTGCCATCGCCCAATCCGAGCGACTGCATTCGGCTGGCAAATTTTTCGGCCGGCGGCAATGTGTTGGGCAGGCTGCTGTTGCTGTCGGCAATTTCTTCCAAGTCCATAAAAACAGCGGTCGGAATATGGCCGCCTTCATATTCTGCCTGCGCGTTGCGGCCTGCGTCGGGCATGAACCAGGTGGCGTCGACCACCCGCAGATCGGACGCACCGATTTCTTTCGCCAACCATTCGGTGCTTACCAATAAATCCATGATTTTTCGTCCTACCCGCAATTTTTGATTCTTGTGCAGTGCAAGATAAGCGGCTTTTGCAATCTAGCCAAGTGTTTCCAGAAATTGCCCGGCTTGCGCACGTAGCGCAGCTTTATCCTGCTCGGCCATCCTGTCCCAGTTCTTGTACGGCATCGTCATCCGCGGGTTATTCCGCAAGCGCGGTTCATTGCGCGCAATGAAATCCCAATAGAGCGAATTGAACGGGCAGGCATCCGGGCCAGTGCGTTGCTTGACGTCAAACCGGCAGGATTTGCAGTAATCGGACATCCGGTTGATATACGCGCCGCTCGATGCATAAGGTTTCGATCCGAGCAGTCCGCCGTCGGCAAACTGGCTCATGCCAAGCGTGTTGGGTAGCTCGACCCATTCATAAGCATCGGCATAAACCGACAGATACCATTCATGCACCTGTTTCGGATCGACGCCCGCGATCAGCGCGAAATTCCCCGTTATCATTAGTCGCTGGATATGGTGGGCATAAGCCAGCTCAAGCGTCTGTCCGATCGCCTGAGACAGGCAATGCATCTCGGTCTCGCCCGTCCAGTAAAAGGCGGGCAGGTTTCTCGTCGCCGCCAGCTCGTTGCGATTGACGTAATCCGGCCCCGTCAGCCAGTAGATGCCGCGCACATATTCGCGCCATCCGATGATTTGCCGGATAAATCCTTCGGCGGCGTTTAGCGGGACTTTGCCTTGGCGATATCGGCGCTCAACTTCGCGGCACAACTCCAGCGGATCGAGCAATCCCGAATTGATATATGGCGACAGGATTGAATGCCATAAATAGGGCTCACCGGTCAGCATCGCGTCCTGATAATCGCCGAACGACGGCAGTGCATATTCGAGGAAATGCTGTTGCTGTTTCAAAGCGTCCGTTCGTGTGACCGCAAATCCGAATTTGCTGGTTTGCCCCATGTTGTCGGGGAAGCGATGCTCGACCATTTCGATTATTTGGCGCGTAATGTCGTCGGGATCGAAGTACAGCGCCCGTGGCATCGTCAGGTCGCGCTTTGCCCGCTTCCGGTTGTCCGCGTCGAAATTCCATTGTCCGCCTTCGGGTTTGTCGCCATCCATCAACAAGCCGGATTTGCGCCGCATATCGCGATAGAAAAACTCCATCCGCAGTTGCTTTCGGTCCTCCGCCCATATTTCAAATTCCGAATGCGAGGCAAGAAACCGGTCGTCGGGCATTACAGTCACCGGCACGTCGAACCGATCGGCCCAACTATCGAGCATTGCCTGAACCCGCCATTCGCCAGCTTCCGTCACGCGGATCAAATCTGGCCTGTGCCGTTCAATCGCGCGAGCCAGTTCCCCTGTAAAACTTCCGCTGTTCTCGGGGTCGTCAAGCATGACATAATCGACGTGCCAGCCATGCCCGCGCAGCGCGATTGCATATTGACGCATCGCCGACAGGATATAGGCAATCTTGGCTTTATGATGCGGGACGTAAGTCGTCTCTTCGTCCACCTCGACCATCAGGATGATGCACTCGTCCTTGTCCTGCCCCGACAACGATGAGATATTCTCGCTTAGTTGGTCGCCGAGCACAGGGATCAGAGTCGTGGTCATCCCCTGCGTTTAGGCAAACGCGCGAAGTGTTCGATACAGGTTTTCACGAATAAACCGGACGCTGCCCTAGCGGAGAGAAGCTTCGCGGGCCCTTATCCAGTCGGAGCGGACCCATTTTGGCCTGCGGTGGCTGGGCTTCGCGGCCGATCATACAGGCAAGCTTGGCCTCGCAAGCCACCCTTTTCTCATTGGTATAAGACAGCGTCGCGATCAATATGGGAACAAGCAGGCGCTGATCTCCCAATGGAAATGACTGCATTTCGCTCAATGGAACCGAGAGTTCGAGCGCCAAACCTAATCGTTCGCCGGGCTTCGCTTCACCTAATGCCGTAGGTTCGACCTGCGCTGGGTTAGCAAAGAAGCTGTTGATGGCCAGCTGCTGTTGGTCGCTCGCCGAAAGAAGCACGGCGCGCAGTTGCATCGCGTCGGCTGCCACTTTGCCATTATTGGCGATTTGCAGCTGTCCTTTCACAGTAAGCGAGGTGAAACTGATTGTGGCCTTTTCGGGCATAAACTGGACCGTAACGTCGGTTGAAACTGGATCGGCGATGGCCGGGCGCGGGGCTGGTGAGGGTGGGGGCCGGGCGGGCAGCGACGGCTGCGGATTTGTACGCGCTGGAACAGCTTCGTTAGCCAGTGCAGGAGCAGCCTCGCTTTCTGTGGCTGGGCGATAAGCCCGGCGCCGACGCCGCCAAAGTAAAGACACAAGTAACGCTAATGCAAAAATGCCGCCGAGAACGGCTGGCCACAACAAACCATTCTCGTCAGCGACCGTTTTGTTTCCGGCAGAATCAACTGGGACTGAACCGTCGGTCGTGGAAGTTTCTGACGCCGGAGGCTGTGCCACCTTTGTAGGTTCGGTTGAAACCGGAGCCAATGATGTCTTCTCAATATCGTCTGACGCTGGCTCAGCCGCTCTGGCTTGAGCAGGTTCCCGGCGTTGCGTTGGTTCAGTCTGCCGGGGAGAAGGCGTCGTTCGCTCTGGTGCTGGCTCGGTGACAGTCCGGACCACTGGCGGCGGAATGACGGGTTGAGCTACCGGCGGGGCCGACTCAGGCTGCGGGTTTGGTTGGTCCAGCCTGAAGTCCCGAAGCTCAGGCGGCGTTTCCGGAACGGCGTCCTGCGCAGATGCAGTGCTCGCTGATATCGTTCCCAGAGCCGTTAGCAATATCAGCGCAGCGTGCCGGCGCATGATGGTTTCCCTCATTGTAATTTGCATTGTTCCCATGGATTTATGAACTGAACCAGGAGTGAATATTTCCACCAAATCATATGAGCCGTTTGCTTCCGCTGGTGAAGCGGATTATTAGCAGGATATGACTGAAGAACTTAAACCCCGCTTTCTTGGTAGTCGAAGCGACCTGCCTGGCTCGCCCGAGGAGGCGATACTTGATTATGTACCCAATCCGCGCGCGAGTTTGTTGTATCTGACGCGCTTTGCCGTGCCAGAATTCACCTCTTTATGTCCGGTGACCGGACAGCCCGATTTCGCGCATCTGGTGATCGATTACGCGCCCGACGCCACCATTGTCGAATCCAAGTCCTTGAAGTTGTTTCTTGGATCGTTCCGCAACCATGCGGCTTTTCATGAGGACTGCACGGTCGGCATCGGTCAGCGACTTTTTGAAGAAATGAAACCGCATTGGCTGCGTATTGGCGGCTATTGGTATCCACGCGGCGGGATTCCGATCGACGTGTTCTGGCAATCGGGCGAACCGCCTCGTGGGCTGTGGCTACCTGACCAGGGTGTCGCACTTTATCGCGGGCGTGGCTGAGCTATTTAAACAGGCTGCCCAATATCCCGCGCACAAGCGACTTGCCGAACGATCCGGCCACCTGACGACCGATTGATGTCGCTGCCGAGCGTGCTGCCGATTGGAGCATTTTGTCCGCCATGCTCGGTTTTGCCGCCTCGCGTGCTGCCACAGCCTGCTGCCGCGCCACTTCCTTGGCCGCAATAGCGTCGGCTTTTGCCTGCGCTTTGGCGGCAATCGCCGCTTGTTTGTCGGCCTCCGCCTCAGCCTTCGCCTCATCGGCCGCCGCGGCAGCTTGGGCGCTTTTGGCGGTAAGGATTTCCTCGGCCGACTCGCGGTCGATCAAGTCGTCATATTTATCCCCGATGGCGTCAGTCGCTATCATCACGCCACGTTCCTGCGGCGTAAGCGGACCAACGCGGCTGGCAGGTGCCTTGATCAAAGTCCGCTGTACCATCGAAGGAGAGCCGTCCGGCTGAAGCAGCGAAACCAGGGCCTCACCAATTTTAAGCTCGGTAATGACCTGCGCGACGTCAAGCTCTGGATTGGGACGAAAGGTTTCGGCAGCGGATCTTACTGCTTGTTGGTCGCGCGGGGTAAAAGCGTTGAGTTTGTGCTGAATGCGATTGTTGAGCTGCGCCGCAACCGTGTCAGGAATATCGATCGGATTTTGCGTGATGAAATACACGCCAACGCCTTTGGAACGGATAAGGCGGACGACTTGCTCGATCTTCTCGAGCAGCGCCTTGGGCGCATCGTTGAACAGCAAGTGCGCTTCGTCGAAAAAGAATACGAGCTTCGGCTTTTCGGGGTCGCCGATCTCAGGCATGTTTTCGAAAAGCTCGGACAGCAGCCATAACAGAAAGGTGGAATATAATTTGGGACTGGCCATCAATTTGTCCGCAGCCAGAATGTTCACGACACCGCGACCGCTATCGTCGGTTGCGATAAAATCATCGAGCTCAAGCGAAGGCTCGCCAAAGAAATGCTCGCCGCCCTGGCTTCGCAGCTGGAGGAGGGAACGCTGAATACTGCCAACCGATTGTTTCGAGATGTTGCCATATTCGAGCGTCAGTTCGTCAGCGCGCTCGCCGCAATTGACGAGCATGGCCTGCAGGTCGTCGAGGTCGAGCATCAACAAACCGTCTTTGTCGGCGACGTGGAAGGCAATGGTGAGCACGCCTTCTTGCACTTCGTTGAGGTCGAGAAGACGCGAGAGCAATAACGGGCCCATTTCCGAGACCGTGGTGCGGACGGGATGGCCTTGCTCGCCAAACAGGTCCCAAAACTGGACCGGGTTGTCCTTGTAGGCCCAGTCGGCTTGCCCGATTTCCGCAGCGCGGGCGGCGAAAATCTCGTGAGTCTTGCCCTGCGGCGAGCCTGCCATCGCCAGGCCCGACAGGTCGCCCTTTATGTCCGATACGAAAGTCGGCACCCCGGCCGCAGAGAAGCCCTCCACCAGGCCCTGCAGCGTGACGGTTTTTCCGGTGCCGGTCGCGCCTGCGATCAGGCCATGCCGGTTTGCCCGTTTGAAATTGAGCTGCTCGGCGCCATTTGCGCTTGTTCCGATGAAAATGCCGTCCATAGTTCCCGTCCCGAATAAATCCGGATGAAGGACAACAACGGACGGTTCCGAAGGTCAAGTAAATCCTTCAATGCATTACGCCGGACTGTGCGCGGAAAAGGCAATGTTTTCGTCGCTGTCATGGACTCGTTCGTCGCAAATCGATAAATCAGTCATTTCCTGTAAAGCTTGTTGCCTTTAACATGGTGCCATGAAATCCGGAATTTTGGCGCGGTTTGCGTCGTCTGCGTCATCGAAACATTCTGTCGGGCCAGCTATCTTACTTGCCATCATGCTGACGGGTTGCGTAGCGGGCGATCCGCCGCCACGCTCAAAGCCTGCGCCGCAGTATTCGCAGCCGACCGTAAAACCGATGCCGACGCCGAGCCCCGGTCCGCGACCCGCGATGCCGGAACCCAAAAGGCTAGCGGTGGGGCAGCCGCCCGAAGGCCTTGAGAATCTGATTGCCGACCAATGGAAGCTGTTTCCAGGAAAAACGGGCATCGCGGTCATGCGCATCGACGGCGGCGATTGGGTGCTTGGACGCCGGTTGAACGATCTGTTCCCGCAGCAAAGCGTGTCGAAGACATGGGTTGCGATGACAATTCTCGATCAGGTCGATCAGGGTAAGTTGCGACTGGACCAGCCGGTGAGGATAACGCGCGACGACATCGCTGTTTTTCATTCGCCGATCAGGGACCGCGTGATTGCCAATAACGGTATCGAAGAAACCGTGCTGAGCTTGCTTCAGCAAGCGATCCGGGCGAGTGACAATACGGCCAATGATTCCCTGCTTCGCACGGCTGGCGGGCCGCAGGCGGTCCGAAGCTTCATTGCGCGGAAGAATCTCGGCGCCATTCGCTTTGGCCCCGGCGAACGTGCCATGCAAAGCGCAATAGCCGGGCTGGACTGGCAGCAGGATTATGCCATCGGCAGGCGTTTTTATGCGGCGCGCGACGCACTGCCCTATGCTGCGCGTAAAGCCGCACTCGATCGCTATCTGGCCGACCCCATCGATGGCGCCAGCCCGGAAGCAATTGTCCGCGCGCTTTCAAGGCTCGCCAAGGGCGAACTTTTGTCGCCGTCTTCAACCCGCTTGCTTCTCGATATAATGGCGACCACGACAAGCGGCCCAAATCGTCTGAAAGCAGGCGTTCCTGCAGGGTGGCGTTTCCTGCACAAGACCGGAACAGGTCAGATATTGTCGCCGGTTTCTACCGGCTATAATGATATCGGTATCATGACCGCGCCTGATGGTACGCGCTACGCAGTAGCGGTGATGATTGGTGACACCACCGCGTCAATTCCGCAGAGAATGGCGCTCATGCAGTTTGTTTCGCGAACAGTCGCGACATATCATCAGCGCTGAATATTATTGCCTGTCAGTTTTGCCTGCGACTTCCGCGTCAAGCTTTGCCGCAGCCTGATCGAGTGCTCGCGCGTCGTCAGCACTGACCCCGCCCGGCCCAGCGGTGGCGGGTTGATTTTCGCATCCGGCAAGCACCAAAATTAATGGAAGCGATAGGGAAACTCGAACAGTCATAAAGCGCAGTCCCTTCGGAACGCACAAAAAAGGCCGCCCTGCGAACAGGACGGCCCTTTTCTATTTAGCAAATGCCAAAAGCGCGAATATTACTTCGCAGCTTCTTTGGCAGCGTCAGCCATTTCGCCAGCCTTTGCAGTGGCTTCGCCAGTCGTGGCAGCGGCAGCATCGGTTGCTTCACCAGCCTTTGCAGTTGCATCAGCAGCGGCATCGGTTGCAGTTGCAGCAGCGTCGGTTGCTTCGGCAGCGCCTTCTACAGCAGTGTCAGCAGCTTCGGTGGTTGCTTCTGCAGTTGCATCGGTTGCTTCTGTGGTTGCTTCTTCAGCGCCCGAGCAAGCAGCAAGGCCGAGCGAAGCGGCGAGAACGAGAGATACAGCAATTTTCTTCATTTGGGAAAACCCCCTAGCAAAACTTATGGAAAACCTAACAGGCACACTGCACGGATGCAGCAATGTCTGCGGCTTGCTTCTCTAGCGGCTTCGAATTTTCATGGCAATCGAGTTTTTTTAGCCTGACGGCGATCGGTGACAGTTTTGCGCCAAAGTCTACCTTAATGGTAGAAAACATGGCCAAAATGAGCCAATTGACATCATATAAAGATTTCTTTATATGATTGCCTCATGATCGATTTGCTTAATATTATGCGCGCTTTGGCCGATCCGACGCGGATGCGAATCGTTTTTCTGGTGCTTCGGCTGGAACTATCGGTCGGTGAATTGGTCCAAATTCTCGGACAAAGCCAGCCCCGTGTCTCGCGGCATATCCGGATATTGGATGAAGCCGGGATTTTGGAACGACGCAAGGAAGGTAGCTGGGTTTTCATGCGGCCAGGACCGGTGTTGGTCGACGGCCGGATGGCCGCTCTTTTTGAAGGCACCGATGTTAGTGAGGCTCGAGCTTTCCAGCGGGATCTTGTAAAGCTGGAAGAGGTCCGCGCGGCACGCACCGAAATGGCGGCCGCCTATTTTGCCGCGCATGCCGGGGAATGGGATTCGTTACGCTCACTGCACATAGCCGAATCCGAGGTCGAAGAGGCCATCGGCCACATCCTTCGCACTGCACCGCTAGGGAATGTTCTGGATGTCGGCACCGGCACCGGCCGCATGGTTGAACTGTTTGCCGCCGAGGCGTCGCATTTCGTGGCTCTGGACAACAGCACGGAAATGTTGCGTCTGGCGCGCGCCAAGCTTGGCAACATGGAAGAATCCGCTGCGGCAAAAGTAGACATCATGCTTGGCGATTTTAATTCGCTGCCGTTGGAGGACGAGACGTTTGACACGGTCATCTTTCATCAGGTTCTGCATTATGCCCAGCATCCTGAAGGCGTCATAGCCGAGGCTGCCCGCGTGCTGGCGCCAAAGGGGCGGCTGGTAATCGTCGATTTCGCGGCCCACGACCGCGAAGAATTGCGAACCGTTCACGCGCATGCCCGACTTGGCTTCGCCGATGAGCTGATCGCCAAGGCGTTTCAGACAAACGGCGTCCATCTCGCGCATCAGGTTGCGCTCGATGGCGGCCCGTTGGCGGTGAAGGTCTGGATGGGCCAAAAACAGGGACAGGCAAGCGCCAAACTCGCTCCCGATTTAAGGATAGTTGCATGATACTCCCGCTTGCACAAATGCAGGAAGCCAGCCGTGCTGTCGCCAGCCCCCTTTTCGCGGGACTGTCGGGCGATTGCGAAATCAGTTTTGAATTCTTCCCGCCGAAGACCGAGAAAATGGAGGAGCAGCTATGGGATTCGGTAATCACGCTTGCGCCGCTTGAACCGCGCTTTGTGTCGGTTACCTATGGCGCCGGGGGCACGACACGCGAACGGACGCATAACACCGTGGCGCGAATTGCCCGCGAAACCAACATTCCGGCCGCAGCGCATCTGACCTGCGTAGAGGCCTCGAAGGGCGAAATTGCCGACGTCGCCAATGCCTATTGGGAGGCAGGCGTCAGGCATATCGTCGCCTTACGCGGGGATGCGCCCAATTCTGACGGCAAATTCGTGGCCCATCCCGATGGCTATGCGAGTGCGGCCGAATTGGTCGAGGGTCTGCGCAAGCTTCACCCATTCGAAATTTCGGTCAGCGCGTATCCGGAGACGCACCCGGAAGCGCAATCGGCTGCGACCGATATCGACTTTCTGAAGCGCAAGCTGGACGCAGGAGCCAGCCGCGCCATCACCCAGTTCTTTTTTGAACCTGAAACCTTCTTCCGCTTCCGCGATGCCGTGGCGGCGGCGGGTATCGATGCTGAAATCGTGCCCGGGATCATGCCGGTGTCGAATTTCGCCGCCATTACCCGGATGTCCAACATGACCGGTACCGCGATTCCTCCATGGATGGCGCATTTGTTCGAAGGACTGGATGACCATCCAGCTGCCCGCCAACTCGTCGCCGCGACAATCGCCGCCGAAATGTGCCGCCGCTTGTACGCAGGCGGAGTGCGCGACTTCCATTTTTATACGTTGAACCGCGCTGAACTGTCTTATGCCATTTGCCATCTGCTTGGGAAAAGACCCGCCGCACCAGCGCAGGAGCAAGCGGCATGACTCCGCGCGAAGAATTCGCGGCGAGGGCCGCCAGGCAAATTCTGGTATTCGATGGCGGTTATGGAACGGCGATTCAGGCTTATAAGCTCACCGAGGCCGACTATCGCGGTTCGCTTGACCTGACACACGATCAAAAGGGCAATAACGACCTGTTGTCTATCACCCGGCCTGATATCGTGAAGGCTATTCACAGCGCCTATCTCGATGCCGGGGCGGACATGATCGAGACCAACACCTTCAGCGGCACCAAAATCAGCATGGCCGATTATGGCTGCGAGCATCTGGTGCGCGAGCTTAATCTTCAGTCAGCGAAAATTGCACGCGAATGTTGCGACGAGGTCGAAGCGAAGGACGGAACGCGCCGGTTCGTCGCAGGCTCGATCGGGCCGACGAACAAGACGCTCTCTCTGTCCCCTGACGTCAACGATCCGGGGTACCGCGAAATCGACTTCGACTATTTGAAGGACGTGTACCGCGAACAATGCGATGCGCTTATCGAGGGCGGCGTCGATTTCCTGCTGATCGAAACGATTTTCGACACGCTCAACGCCAAATGTGCAGGCATGGCGGCGCAGGAAGCAGCCGCAGCTTCCGGGCGCGATGTACCGTTGATGATTTCAATGACGATTACCGACATGGCGGGGCGCAATTTGTCCGGCCACACAGTCGAGGCGTTCTGGGCGGCAATCCGGCATGTGAAGCCCCTGACCATCGGGCTGAATTGTTCCTTCGGTGCGGACCTGTTGCGGCCTCACCTGGCGGCATTGTCGAAGCAGGCCGATGCGCTTGTCATGGCCTATCCCAATGCTGGACTGCCGAACGATCTGGCCGAATATGACGAGTTACCCGAAACGACAGCATCGTTAATTGGACAGTGGCTTGATGACGGACTGGTCAATATCGTTGGCGGCTGCTGCGGGACCACACCAGCGCATATCGCGGCAATCGCGAAGGCTGTCGAGGACCGTGCACCCCGCCAGATCCCGCAGGCGCCAGTCGTCACCCGGCTGGCCGGCCTGGAACCATTTGTGATGGCAGCCTGACAGTGGACAATGATTGGGTAATTCGTAACGCGACCTCCAATGATGTCGCAGCGCTGTCGCTGGTCGGGAGTGCGACATTTCTGGAGAGCTTTGCCGGAATATTGGCTGGCGATGCCATTGTCCGCCACTGCGCCACGCAGAACAGCACCGAATGCTATCAAAATTATTTCAACGCTGGCGCGAAAGCATGGCTCGGCGAAGCTGAAACGGGCAGGGCACCCGTCGCCTTTGCACTTCTGACTGTCCCCGACCTGCCATGTGCCCGCGATGGCGATATCGAATTGAAGCGCATTTATGCACTGTCGCGCTATCATGGTTCTGGCCTCGGCAATGCGTTAATCGAGGCGGCTATCGACGAGACAAAGGGTTTCGACCGGTTGCTGCTTGGCGTTTACCGAGAAAATCCCCGCGCCATTGCGTTTTACCGAAAACACGGGTTTGAACTGGCGGGCGAACGCCGCTTTGAAGTGGGCGGGACATTTTACGATGATATCGTTCTCGCGCGCCAGCTTGCATCCTAACACCACAGAAATGACATGACTCAAAACCCATCCTCTTCCCGCCCGAGTGGCTCGTCGTTCGTAAATATCGGCGAGCGCACCAATGTTACCGGAAGCGCAAAGTTTAAAAAGCTGATCATGGCGGGCGACTATGAAGCCGCCGTCGAGGTCGCACGCGATCAGGTCGAGAATGGCGCGCAGATTATCGACATCAACATGGATGAAGGCTTGCTCGACGCGCATGAGGCGATGACGACGTTCATCAAGCGCATCGCCGCTGAGCCCGATATCGCGCGCGTTCCGCTGATGATCGACTCGTCGAAATGGAGCGTGATCGAGGCCGGGTTGAAATGTGTTTCGGGCAAGCCGATTGTGAACTCGATTTCGATGAAGGAAGGCGAAGAGGCTTTCCTGCACCACGCACGGCTTTGCATGGCCTATGGCGCGGCGGTCGTTGTCATGGCGTTCGATGAAACCGGACAGGCCGACACGAAAGAGCGCAAGGTCGAGATCTGCAAGCGCGCCTACGACCTGCTCCTCGGAATCGGCTTTCCGCCCGAAGACATTATATTCGATCCCAATATCTTCGCGGTGGCTACCGGGATTGAGGAGCACAATAATTACGGTGTCGATTTTATCGAGGCGTTGAAGGAACTGCGTGTGCTGTGCCCGCATGCGCATTATTCAGGCGGATTGTCGAACCTGTCGTTCAGTTTCCGCGGCAACGAGCCGGTGCGCCGCGCGATGCACTCGATCTTTCTGTATCACGCCATTCCGGCAGGGCTCGATATGGCGATCGTCAATGCGGGCCAGCTCGATATCTATGACGATATCGATCCCGAACTGCGCGTTGCGTGCGAAGATGTCATCCTCAACCGCGATCCTGACGCGACCGAGCGGCTGATTACGCTTGCCGAAAAATATCGCGGCACCGACGTTGCGCAGGAAAAGGCCGAGGCCGAGTGGCGCGGCTGGCCGGTCAAGAAACGCCTTGAGCATGCATTGGTCAAAGGCATCGATGCGCATATCGTCGACGATACCGAAGAGGCGCGGCTCGCAATCAAAGCCGCAAACGGCCGCCCTATCGAGGTCATCGAAGGCCCGTTGATGGACGGCATGAACGTCGTCGGCGACCTGTTCGGGTCGGGCAAGATGTTCCTGCCGCAAGTGGTGAAATCGGCGCGCGTGATGAAGAAAGCGGTCGCGCATCTCTTCCCCTATATCGAGGCCGAAAAAGAGGTCGGCGCGAAGGGCAAGGGCAAGATCATCATGGCGACCGTCAAGGGCGACGTCCATGATATCGGCAAAAATATCGTCGGCGTCGTGCTTCAGTGCAATGGCTTCGAGATCGTCGATCTTGGCGTGATGGTGCCTTGGTCGGAAATCCTCAAGGCGGCGAACGAGAACGACGCCGACATGATCGGGCTGTCAGGCCTGATCACCCCGTCGCTCGACGAGATGGTGACCGTCGCCGAAGAAATGCAAAAAGCGGGAATGACGATGCCGCTGATGATCGGCGGCGCGACGACGTCGAAAACCCACACAGCGCTGCGCATCGAGCCCGTCTATTCCGGCCCGGTCATCCATGTGCTCGACGCATCGCGCGCGGTTGGCGTCGCAGGAACGCTCGTCAGCGACACGATGGCCGACAAGTTTGTTGCCGATACCCGCGCCGAATATGAGCATATCCGCGATGCGCGCGCTGGCAAGACCGCCAAGCCGCTGGCGACGCTTGAAGAAGCCCGCGCCAACGCCTTCGAGATCGACGAAAGCCTGAAGCCCGCGCCGCCTGCAAAGCCCGGCGTCCATGTCTTCGACGACTGGGATCTCGCCGATCTGCGCAACTATATCGACTGGACGCCGTTCTTTCGCGCATGGGAATTGCACGGCAATTATCCCGCGATCCTTACCGACCCGGTTGTGGGCGAGAGCGCGACCGGCCTGTTCGCCGATGCCAATGCGATGCTCGACAAGATTGTGAGCGAAAAATGGCTTCGCGCAAAAGGCGTTGCGGGGCTGTGGCCATGCTGGCGCGATGGCGACGACGTTGTCGTCTATTGCGAAAAGACCGAAGCGCATATCCGTCTGCCGTTCCTTCGCCAGCAAATCGCAAAGCGCGAGGGCAAGGCCAATATGTGCCTTGCCGATTTCATCAGCCCCGATGGTGACTGGATTGGCGGCTTTGCCGTCACCGCAGGCCATGGCATCGGCACGCATCTCGCGCAGTTCAAGGCGCAGATCGACGATTATTCGGACATCATGCTGAAGGCGCTCGCCGACCGCCTCGCCGAGGCCTTTGCCGAGCGGATGCACGAGCATGTCCGTAAAGAACTCTGGGGTTATGCGCCCGACGAGCAGTTCACGATGGAAGCATTGAACCGCGAGGAATATCGCGGTATCCGCCCCGCACCAGGCTATCCCGCCTGTCCGGACCATAGCCTGAAGCCGATCCTGTTCGACCTGCTCGACGCCACGCACAAGACGGGCATCACGCTGACCGAAAGCTTTGCGATGCTGCCGACCGCAGCCGTCAGCGGTTTTTACTTCGGCCATCCCCAGTCCGAATATTTCGGAGTCGCGCGGATCGGGGAAGATCAGGTCGCCGATTATGCGCAGCGGCGCGGACTTGAGCTTGACCGCGCGCGGCAATATCTGCGGCCGAACCTCAACGAATGACGGCCACGCTGTCCCCCAAAAGGACGGCGCATTTCTATGTTGGTTAATCGGCTAGCCATTGCATCCGGTGTAGCGTTATTCCAGTACCGTAGCCCTGAGCCTGTCGAAGGGCGCTTTTCAATCGTAGCGCTACGCCGAAAGGCGTACTTCAACAGGCTCAGCACTACGGTGTATATTAAGGGACCGTATATGAAGAAAACCTCGCTCCTGTTCATAACCATCCTTTGCGCCGCCGCTGCTTCCGGGCAGTCCGGTGCGCCATTCCGCAATGCCGAAACCGGGCGAAGCTATGGCAGCCTGCAACAGGCGGTCGATGCAATCGGCGATGGCGAAGGCACGATTATCATTGCGCCCGGCAGCTACCGCCAATGCGCCATCCAGAAAGCAGGCGTCATCGCCTATCGCGCGTCGGTCCCCGGCCAGAGCGTGTTCGACGGCGCAACTTGCGAGGGCAAGGCGGCCCTGGTTCTGCGCGGGCAAGCCGCCAGCATCGACGGTATCATCTTCCAGAATATGCGCGTACCCGACGCCAATGGCGCAGGTATCCGTCTCGAAAAAGGCGACCTCACGGTCACCCGCGCCATTTTCCGTAACAGCGAACAGGGAATCTTGACCGCCGAGGACCGCACCGGCGAAATCAAGATCGACCGCTCGACCTTTTCCGGCCTTGGCCGCTGCGACCGGGGCCTGTCCTGCGCGCACAGCATCTATATCGGCGAATATGGCTCGCTCACCGTGACCAACAGCCGGTTCGAGCGCGGCAATGGCGGGCATTATGTCAAAAGCCGCGCGGCGCGGGTGGCGATCACCGACAACGCGTTCGACGATACGCGTGGCAAGGAAACCAATTACATGATCGACCTGCCCAACGGCGCGGTCGGCAGCATCGCGCGCAATGTCTTCGTGCAAGGCGCGTCGAAGGAAAATTACAGCGCCTTCATCACCGTCGCACCCGAAGGCCGCCAGCAATCGAGCGTCGGCCTGTTGGTCAGCGCCAACGAAGCCAGCATCGCGCCAGGCGTTGAGCGCGAGACGGTGTTCCTCGCCGACTGGTCGGGCGACCGCATTGCGCTGGGTGGCAACCGGCTGGGACGGGGTCTCAAACCGTTCGAGCGGCGGCAGCCTTAAAGATACAAAAGATACCGGCAGGCTATCCCCCGATTGTATGCTTTGTTGCTTTTGTACGTACGGCCAGCCTTCGGAATTACCGGGCATCTCGACACTGAGAACGAGCCGTGCCCGCCGATGCGAACCAATCAAACAACGCTCTCAAATCAAATCCAACAAAGCAAGACAAAGATAGTTGCAATTGTGCGATTCGTGGCGGATATTAAATGTATGATCAATGTCCAAATCAGTCTGCCTGACGCCTTGGCGCAGGAAGCGCAGCGTGCGGGGTTGCTCGACTCTGAGACACTGGCGGATATCCTGCGCGAACGGCTTGCGGCGGCGCGGATTGATCGGCTTCAAGGAGCAAGAGCGAAACTCGCCGCCGACCCGCTTACGGCGATGAGCGCGGAAGAAATACGCGCCGAAATCGAATCCTATCGCGCAGAAAAACAGTGTGCGGCTGGTCGCTGATACCAACAGCGTCATTTCCGGATTTTTATGGAATGGTCCGCCCGCCCGGCTAATCGATGCTGCAGTACACCGGCGGATAACGCTTTTCACCAGCCTTCCTTTGCTCGCCGAACTCGAAGGCGTGTTGGCGCGCGACAAGTTCAAACATCAGCTACAAAAACGCGGCGTATCTGTCGAAGAATTGTTCGAAGGCTATCTCGCTATTGTGAAGGTTGTCGTGCCCGCAGCTATTGCCCCGGTCATTGTCGGCGATCCTGACGATGATGTCGTGCTGGCAACGGCGGTTGCGGCAAAGGCGGAATTATTGTCTCCGGCGATTCGCATTTGCTCGATTTGGGAAGTTATGCCGGGGTCGGGATTGTGACTGCGCAGGCGCTACTTGGTCGGGTAGTCTGATGGCGTGAGATTAAGCAATATTTTCGCGTCTTCGCGAGCTTCGCGTTAAATTTCGTACGTTGCAGATTTGACCTTCGGTCGCCTCCGGCTCCACGCGAAGTTCGCGAAGGAGCGAAGATGCGCGAAGGGGTGGGCCTATATGGCGAAGAGCGCCGGGCCTGTGGGGCGTGTGGCAAATCGAATATACAGTAAGCGTCACCGCAATAGCGTAATCACGCAGAGTTTGGGGGTTAAGCTAAATGTCACCGTAATTGACAGGAATGACAAGGGGCGAGCTAATTAGTATTGTGTCCCCGGAATTTGGCGCCGGGCGTGGAGCGCGAAACGGTGTTCCTCGCCGACTGGTCGGGCGACCGCATTGCACTTGGCGGCAACCGGTTGGGGCGGGGTCTGAAACCGTTCGAGCGGCGGTAGTCGCGGCGGAAGTTGGCGCTAAGTTGGCACCTGAAACGGTGCCGACCTTGTCGCTCCCCGCATTCGCGGGATTACAAACGTCAGATGGTGAGCCCTAAATTGACAAAAATTACGCATACCTCGCCCCTATTGTGTAAACTTTGTCAACTTACCGGGCATGACTGGACTTTCGAATTTCAGGCATCTCGACACTGAGAAAGAGCCGCGCCAGCCTTTGCGGACCGACCAAGCGACGCTCTCAAATCAAACCCTACATTGCAAGCTTTTAATGCTGCTTGCAATTTGATTGGGTGGAGCAGATGATGAAACTAAGTAAACCGATTTGGGGGTTTTATGGCATCGGCTATCTCTCTTTACATATATCGTATAAAAATATTTGAAGTTAATGGCCGAAGACAGCTTGATTTCGATGACAGTCGCTTGAACGAAACGATGTTCGACTTTTTGAAAAATTTCGTGTCAAAATATGAAGTCATTAAAGAAGACCATGAACGTCAGCGCACATGGTTTTTTGATCCCCCTAAAGCTATAAATGATGCCGAGATACATGGGTATATTAGATACGGGACTTTCGGCTTTGAAAGTGAGCTATTTGATACAAAATCAAAAAAGAAACAATACGATAGGAAGGCAACGGATTTTGAACAGATTGAACTCTACTATCAGTTTTGGCTTCCGGATGGTGAGAACTATGGGTTGATCGCATTTCAAACCTTTAGTGGCCGTTCGTGCATTAGCTATGTTCGTGAGGCGCTAAATGACTACTTTAAGTCGACCAATGCGGGGTTAGCCTTACGTTCAGACAAAATTGCTCCGCAAAACGTCGCGCGAGCCAGTTTTGCAGATGCTGTCGTAAAGCAGGTAAGAATGATCAAGAGGTCTAGCTCCAACGACCTTGCAAATTTGCATGGGGCATCGAAAAGGCCCTCTGAGGTAGAAATTGAGGTCAAGGTAACGGCCAGAAACGGCAGCTTTGGAAAATTTGGCGCCTTAGATCCGAAGCTGCTAAGAGCAAACGCGGGCGTGTTTTCAATAGGCAGCGGTCCTTTCGAAAAAGCAACAGCAGCTGTTGAGTTGAATGGCAAGCTGAGGCACATTGGAGTGTTCGGCGATAGCGGAAATGTTGGAGCATTTGATGTGACGGAGGATGTGACGTTCGGGTCAAACGGGCATCCCACCTTTGACTCGATAGATCAAATTGCTGATGATATCCTTAGCGATGTTTACGGGTCCATCTAGCCATGATCTCTAAAATCAACATTCTCGACATCATTCTGTCCCACACCAAAACTCTGCATGGAGCTGAAAATGAGGATGTGCTGATACTCGACTTGACATTATTTTACGCAATACCAATAATTTTTGGAT
>CALRMO020000013.1:0-29869 GCA_943369235.1 Sphingomonas paucimobilis | reverse complement strand
GAAGGCGTCTATTCGATGCTTGGCGATGTTGCGCCACTGAAGGAAATGATCCGCGTTTCGAAAGAAGCGGGCGCGATGATATTGGTCGACGAGGCGCATTCAATGGGCTTCATCGGCGAAAATGGGCGGGGCGTTGCCGAAGAGCAGGGCGTGCTCGACGATGTCGATTTCATTATCGGCACCTTCTCGAAATCCGTCGGCACCGTCGGCGGCTTTTGCGTATCCAACCATCCGAAGTTCGAGATTCTCCGGCTTGTGTGCCGCCCTTATGTTTTTACCGCTGCGTTGCCGCCAAGCGTGATGGCATCGAGCGCGGCCTCGATCCGCAAACTGATGCACAACGGCAACAAGCGTGCGCATTTGTGGGAGAATTCGAAGACGCTGCACAAAGGCTTGCGTGATATGGGCTTCAAGCTGGGCACCGAAACCCCGCAAAGCGCGATAATTGCGGTTATCATGCCCGACCTCGAACGCGGGGCAGCGATGTGGGAGGCTCTGCTCGAAAACGGGCTTTACGTGAACCTCGCCCGCCCGCCGGCGACACCTGCCGGGATGACGTTGCTTCGCTGCTCGCTGTGCGCCGAGCATACCAGCGAGCAGGTTACTGATATTCTCGACCGCTTCGAACGCGCAGGCAAGGCTGTGGGGATTATTTGACGATTCCCGTTCGGACATGACCAGGCTCGATCGCCGCGAACGCATCATGGCGACCGGGTTTGCCGCTATGGCGGGTATGGTCGATGCGATAGGTTTTTTGGCAAGCGGCGGGTTTTTCCTTTCGTTCATGAGTGGAAATTCAACGCGGCTGAGCATTGGGCTAGCCGAAGGCGCGCCTTATGTGTTCATGGTCGCTGCGCTGATCATCAGTTTCGTCGGTGGTGTGATCTGGGGCTCGCTAGTTGGCAATGGCCCTGACACACCAATAAACAAACGGCAGGCGATCATATTGGCGGGGATTTCGCTTTTGTTGTTTGCCGCGCCCATATTGGCAGATTTTGGCTGGCTGCTGGCTGCCATTTGTCTTGCGGCCTTTTGCATGGGCGCCGAAAATACCTTGTATGAGCGTGACGGGTCCGTTTCGTTCGGACTAACCTATATGACTGGCGCCTTGGTAAAAATCGGTCAGGGTTTGGCCAATATGTTGCGCGGTGGAGCCCGTATTGCCTGGCTGCCATATCTGTTTTTGTGGGCTGGCCTAATCGGAGGAGCTGTGATCGGCGCGATGCTGTTCGCGAGGTTCGCGCTCTACAGCCTGTGGATACCAGCTATTTTGGCCGCCTTGTTTGCAGGCATTATGATCAGCGTCAAACCATTGACACGCGCCTAGCGTACAGCACCCTTCGCCCACAGTTTGGGCACCAGAAACAGCGCTGCTACCAATGGCCATTTGCGCTGCCAGGGCTTTATCTCAATTTGCGTCCCTGCATGCCGGTTTACCTTCCATGCAAGATAATCGATTCCACCCGCATAAGTGAATGCGGCTTTCGTCAGACGAGCCACCGTAAGCATCTTGCCGCGGCGGCGCAGGGCTGGCCAGCGGTTGCGTTCCTGCATGACTCGACCTTGCGGGTCGGCTAGAATGTGGACTTTCTCGCCGCGGATTTCGTTGGCGATGGGGGTATGCCGAAGAGCGGCTTGCCCGAATGCAACATAGCGCGCGGGATCGAATTCGACGACCGACGCGGGCCGGTCGGTGCGTTCGGCGCGCAGTTCGGCGCTGTATGTCATCTGGAAGCCTGATTGCCAGAGGTCCAGCACACCAACTTCGCGTTCGGTAAAAGCGAGCGCGGCGTTGAGCAATGTCGGCGCCGCCCCCGAGATCGCGCGCGCCGCCATCGTCCTTGCTGCGTCATCTGCAGCCCACACCAACCGGGACGGCTGCGAAAAACGTGCCCAAACCGAAACGGCCGACGCGCCGGGCCGGTTCAAATCGTGAAAATCCTCTTCGCTCAGCACCGCGACCTTGGCCATCAGACCGCCATGCTGGAAGGGAAAGACGTTGGGCGGCAATCGCCGGTTCCATGTGGCGAGCCAGGATTTGCCATAAGCGTCTTCATAATCCGAAACGATCAAATAGAAATCGAGCATCTGCCCTTCGAGTTGCTCCGAGCGCAGGCACGAGCCGTAAAAAAGCACAGCTTTGGCGCTGGTCGGATATTGCCCGGCAATATGCTCCGCAAACGCGTGAACTTCGGAAGGCGAAGGACCCGCAAGCTCATTGGCGATCAATTGGGTTAGCGACTGCATTTATGCGCCTAAACGGGTTTCAACGGCTATTGAGCACGATCGTCAGGCAGCCAGCTTAAGGAACGGAACGGGAGGGGTAGACCGCAGTACGATGGGATGATTTTTGCGGGCTTCGAACACTTCGCCGTCAAGTACGACGCTGCTTTGATCACTTTCGATGCGAATGGAATCGCCTTGCTGCAGATAAAGTCCGTCGACTTGATGACGTCCCAAGCGGCCGATTATCGATGCAAAGACTGCTCTGATCATCGCCCAGGGACGATGGTCCACCGCCATGAATTTCATATGGCCGCGCTGCGTTGTTTCGGTTCGGCCACCCAGCAACAATTTTTCAAGCGTAGTGACGATCAGCACCGAGAATATGCCCTGCAATTCCCCCTGCCGAACGAAAGAAATGCTGACCGGCATCGCACGTCTTGGAAGGAAATCGGCCTTCATCCCGAAGATGGTGGTAAACAATATCGCAATGCCGGCGATGAAATGGCTAAGTCCGTTGGGCAGGCCAAGCGGATAAATTTTGTTCCGGCAATACAGGATTGTCTCAGCCAGTCCGGCTCCACCCAGAAACATTCCCAATACTGGCCGGGCGCCCTCGCTGCCGTCGGTTAATGCAATCATTTCGCGCACCACGATATGGTCGGTCAAATCGCTCTTTGCCATCTCGACAATCCGTGACAGCGCGATCAGCGGATCGCCCTCGGCACCCAGATCGAGCGCGATCAGATTGGTCTTGCCGTTGGGCAGCACGGCAACCGGCGGTGGCGTTCCTTCAAAATGACCACCATGATAAAGCTCGGTCAGCGCCGACTGCACTGTGCCATCGCCGCCATTGATTACAAGCACCTTGGGCTTCACGCGCGCGATCATCTCAAGCGCCTTGGTAATTTGCCCGATTTCTTCAACTTCATAATGAAATATGTCAGGATTTTTGGCGCAATAGGTTCGAACTGCCGGCAGCACCAATCTGTTGCCGGTTGAATTTGGATTCGAAAGGAGCGCAACTAAAGCCAAATATTTTCCATTACATATATCTGAGGTTGATCGTGATCCGGGTCACGCCGGGGCCAGCCTGAAACGCAACCTTGCCCACCGAAGGCTTGCCAAGATTGAATATGTTGATGCTGGGGTTGTTGGAAAAGCCGCCACCATCGCTTCGGATGTCGGTCTTGCCGTTGGCATTCAAATCGTGACGCACAGCAATGCCATATTTGCCTTCCGCAGGGACAGGAACGCAAAACGACATGCTGCCCGCATTCGCGCGGCTTTCGATCCGGTGCAGCCAGCTACCTTTCGCCAGCCACGCGTTGCTCGTGGCTGGATAGGACTGGATGCGAATTCGGCCTGCGGATTGCTTAACGCCGCGCACGTTAACGAGCACAGCGGGGCCCTTGCCCGCCGAGCAGCGCGATAAATCATTCTGGATTTCCTGCCCAGCCAAAGCCGTGCCCGAACCGAGCGCCAGACCGAAGGCCGTCAAAACAGCAAAAAACTTATTCATTTCAAAACTCCTGGAACAGTATTTCGGGTGTCCGGCTTGTTTGGACGCCATCGATATTGCCCCTGAACCTGTAAGCGTCTATCGGGTGAGTTTGCGGCCAAATTAGGGTGACAGGGCGACCATAAGTTGAAATTTCTGACCGCCACCGACCGCTATATTTTCAGACTCGTGCTTATCCCGTTGCTCGCGACGCTGGCGATTGCAGCATCCTTGTTGATGTTGGAAAAGATGTTGAGCCTGTTTGATTTCGTGGCTGCTGAAGGTGGTCCGGTCAGCGTGGTCTGGCGGATGCTCGCCAATCTTATCCCTGAATATATGTCGCTTGGGATTCCGATTGGGCTTTTGCTTGGCATATTGTTGGCGTTCCGGCGGCTTGCAACATCATCCGAACTCGACATTTTTCGGGCGGTCGGCATGAGCTATTTCCGCTTGCTTCGCGTTCCGTTTCTCTTTGCTATTGCGCTTGCCGCGCTTAATTTCGCCATAGTTGGATTTTTGCAGCCGACCGCGCGCTATTATTATGAGGAGCTTCGTTTCGAACTGCGGTCGGGTGCGTTCGGCGCCAAAGTTCGGGTCGGCGAGTTTAACAATGTTGGCGAAAACCTGACCGTTCGCATTGAGGAAAGCCGTGACAACGGCAATCAGCTTTCGGGCATGTTTGTCTATGTCAAGAGCAAGTCGGGACAATCGCTGGCGGTTACGGCGCAAGAAGGCCAGTTTCTGCGCACTGATGACCCCGATACGATCTTGCTGAGATTGGAAAAGGGCACGCTCGTCCACGATGCTCCAAATTTCAAAACACCCCGGGTTTTGAGTTTTACCAGCCATGATGTTCCGGTTCCGCTACCGCGGATCGAAAATTTCAGGGCGCGTGGTGGCAAGGATCGGGAATATGTCATTTCCGAACTCGGACGGATCGGAAGCGATGCTGCAAAGCCGGCGCTTGAACGCAACCGGGCCTGGGCAAATCTCAACTTCCGTCTGGTCGAAGTGGCGATGATGCTGCTTTTGCCATTGTTGGCCGTCGCGCTTGCCGTGCCACCAAAAAGGTCGACGTCAGCGCTCGGTGTGTTCCTCGCCATCGTGATGGTTGTCACCTATCACAAGATCAATGAATATGCCGAAAGTGTGGGCGGCATGGGCATCGTGAATCCGGTTATCGCCTTGTGGGTACCGTTCCTGATGTTTGCGGCGCTGATCGTGTGGATGTACCATACTATCGCGCACGTCCCTGGCGGTCAGCCAATTGGCGCACTTGAGGTTTTCGCTGCGAAGGTCGGTAAATCGATTCGCAAAACCTTTCGCTTCGGGCGGAAATCGCGTCTCGCCACAGTTGGCATCGCCCCCGAGCCGGAGAGCTAGCTGATGCACTTTTTCCCCTCGCGCAACATCACTTTGTATATGGCAAAGCTGTTTGTCACCCGCAGTCTGGCGGTATTGGCGATGTTGGTTCTCGTTCTGATGACGCTCGATTTGCTGGGCGAAAGCGGAAAAATCCTTTCGGTTGCGGGTAATGATCAGGGGGATGTGTTGACGTATATCTCCATGCGCGCGCCCCAGATTATCGCTCGCTTCCTGCCGTTTTCAGTTTTGCTGGGTACGATAGTTACGTTCACCACACTCAGTCAGAACAGCGAAGTGGTCGCAATGAAAGCTGCGGGCCTGTCTGCGCACCAGATTCTTGCGCCAATGTTTGTCGCCAGTCTGGCGGTTGCCGTTGTATCATTTGTGTTCAACGATGCTGTGGTTGCACCGAACACGGCGAGGTTGAAAACTTGGCAAGCGGTGGATTACGGTCCCGTGCCCGCGGAAACGGGCGTGAAAACCAACGTGTGGGTACGCGAGGGTCAGGACCTTATTAACGCCGCCACCGTTACCGGAATGGGCTCAAACACGCGGCTAGGTGACGTTAGCCTCTATCTGCGCGCGAATGGCGGTCTGCGTCAGGTCATCAAGGCTGGCGAAGCGCGCTATACCGGCAGCGGCTGGGAACTAAGAGACGTATCTTCGTTTGATGTCGCTACGACCGAAGAGAAGAAGTTCGAAGGCTTAGTGATTGGCAAGGGCATTACCCCCGATCGCTTCAATTATATCAAAGTGGATGGCGACAGCCTGGGGTTTTTCCCTTTGATGAATGCGATCGGTGACTTGAAAGCCGCAGGTCGGCGAACCGACAATCTTGAAGGGATATTGTGGCACAAGCTGTCGGGACCGCTTTCGACTTTGCTGATGCCATTGCTCGGCGCAGTCGCGGCCTTTGGGCTGGCACGTTCCGGGGCTCTTTTTCTGCGCGCGGCTGTCGGAATGGCGCTTGGCTTTGCCTATTTTGTCGCAGACAATTTTGCATTGGCGATGGGTAATCTCGGCGCGTATCCGCCATGGATCGCGGCTTGGGGACCGTTCCTGCTGTTTTTGCTGATTGGTGAAACAGTGTTGGTGCGCACAGAAGAGTAGGACGATTTGCCTTGACCGAAATCATTATCCGGCCGGTTGTGACAAAGGCCGACAAAAAGGCGTTTGTGGAGTTGCCATTCCGCCTTTACGCCAATGATCCAAACTGGGTACCACCACTGAAAGACGAAGTTTTCGGGCTGATTACCCCGGGAAAGAACCCGTGGTTCGAACATGGCGAGGCGGAGCTGTTTTTGGCGGAGCGAGGCGGCAAAGTTGTTGGCCGTATTTCTGCACATATCGACCATATTGCACTAAACCAGCCGGCAGAACAGGGCATGGGCCCCGGATGCGGTAACTGGGGCTTGTTCGAAGCGGAGGATGCTACGGTCGCAGCTGCGCTCATCTCGCGTGCCGAGGATGCATTGCGAGCCAAGGGCATGACCCGCTCCATGGGGCCGATCAGCCTTGCGATGTGGGACGAGCCGGGCTTGTTGGTCGATGGCTTCGACCATCCGCCTACTGTCATGATGGGCCACAACAACGCAGCGTATGAGCAATGGATAAAGGCGGCGGGCTACGCCGGAATAAAGGATCTCTACACCTACGCCATCCCCATCGACGTTCCATTTCCCCCGCTTGTCGAGCGCATCGTGGCATCGGGTCAACGCAACGAGCGGATCGTGATCCGGCGGGTCGATAAAAGCCGGTTCGACGATGAAGCGGCGTTGATCCTCAACATATTGAATAATGCTTGGAGCGATAACTGGGGGTTCGTTCCCTTCACCGATGCCGAGATTGCCTATGCGGGTAAGAAGCTGAAGCCGATCGTCTATGAGGACCTGATCCGCATAGCCGAAGTGGACGGCGAACCCGTCGCATTTATGATGACGCTGCCCGATTTGAACGAGAAAATCGCAGGATTTGGCGGGACATTATGGCCGTTTAACTGGGCAAAATTGCTGTGGTGGCTTCGCGCTCCAAAGGTGCGGACAATGCGCGTTCCGTTGATGGGTGTGGTCAAGAAGCTGCAAGCGACGCGGATGGCGAGCCAACTGGCCTTCATGCTTGTCGATTGTATTCGTCGCGCCTCGGTCGATAATTTTGGAGCAACGCGTGGTGAATTCGGGTGGGTGCTCGACGACAATGGCCCGATGCGTTCGGTCGGCGAAGCGATCAACGGGAAAATCAACAAGGTTTACCGGATTTACGAAAAGACGCTGTGAACGCGGATCGGCATCGGTGACTCGCGAATATCATCTCGATGCCACTTCGCAGCAGATTGCGTCGGCTTTTGATGCCCATCAGGGTCCCGACCCGTGGCAAGGTGGCGGATTGGCACCAGGCGAATTTGCCCCTGTCATCGTTCGATCGCAAAAGACGGGGCAACGGGTTATTCGTCCCATGGTGTGGGGGTTTCCGGCGCCCGGCGGCATTGCACCCAACGGGCAGGTAAGCTGGGTGCCGACCGTCCGCAACGTCGATAGCCCGTTCTGGATCGGCAATTTGCGTCATGTCGAGCTACGATGCCTGGTGCCGGCGACATCCTTCATTTTGCGGGCGCAGCGTAAACAGGCCAAATTTGCTGTGTACGAGCAAAGCATGTTTACCATGGCAGGAACCTGGCGGGATCTGACCGATATGCCGGTGTTCGCGATCATGACGGCTGATGCTGTCGAAGAAGCAAAAGCCCTCGGGGCCAACAGCGCACCCGTGATCCTCGATCCTGCGCAACAGCAAATCTGGTTGAGCGCAGAATGGAAGGAGGCGTCTTTGTTGGTTGCGCCATGTGCGGGGACTCTGCACCGATGTGCGTAGTATCGATAGCCTTGGCCGTACATCCGAAATGGCGCTTGGTGGTTGCCGGCAATCGCGATGAGTATCATGCGCGGGCCTCTGCTCCGCTTGCGCGTTGGGATGACGCCCGGCACGTCATTGCCGGACGCGATCTGGTCTCGCATGGAAGCTGGATGGGCGTTAGCGAGAACGGCCGATTTGCGGTGGTGACCAATATCCGTGACTCGCAAGGCCCGGATTTAACCCGCCTGTCGCGCGGCGCTTTGGTCAGCGACTGGCTCGTCAGTGGGACGGCCCCGGGCGATCCTTTAGAGTATAACCCGTTCAGTCTCGTTTTGCTCGGGCCGGACGGTTTAGCGTCCCTGGCCAACCGGCCTATAGCGCAGCGCAATAGGCTTCCGGCGGGCATCCATGGTTTGTCCAACGGCATTCCCGGCGAACACTGGCCGCGCACCGACAGGCTTAATGATGCGCTACGCGCGTGGCTCGATGAGGGGTCCGGTAATCCTGCGTTACTGATGTCTGCCCTCGCTAACGGGTCGATGCCCGATGATGATGGATATCCCATCTTCATCGCAAGCCCGGTTTACGGAACGCGGTGCAGCACGGTCATTGCGGTCGACCATTTCGGCAGGGGCGTCATCGTTGAGCGCAGCTTTGACGCGGCTGGGGTGCAATCGGGCGAAGTTACGATCCGGTTCGAATGGCCGCCGGAGGGTAGCTAGGGAACCGCGCCTGTTACCGCGCGTTTGCTCCTTTCCACCCCCATGGAAAGGATGTCGTAATGACTGAAGCAGATAATGGCCGACCCATCGGCAACACCCCAATTACGGACGCCGCCGCTGCAACCGCACCGCAGCCGCAGCCAACAGCAGCGGAATATCCCGCCGATGTCAGCAGCAATGCCGACTTGCGGGTGGGCGAGGATGACCGGGCCAGCGACGCAGCGGTGACAGCAACGGGCGCCGACATCGATAACGACCATGCCGATGAACGGCCCGTCGACCGGTCCGACGATGCGCCTGAGACATTTCATGGCGAGCAGGAGGATGAAGGGGCGCAGGCGCAGACGGTGGCCGACGACGCCATTCGCTGGAAGGCGGATCAAGTCGGCTATGGCAACAGCGAAAGCGAGCATGGCGGCGATAGCAACCCGGCGCAAGCGCAACCCGACGACGCGCAGGATGTCGTCGACCACATGAACCAGATGGAACGCAGCGGCAGTATCGACATGGATGCCTATCGCGGCGAACGCAGCGACGATGATGAGCCGCAGACGCTGGGGCAAGGCGCGCTTGATCCTGACGACCGCGATGACCGCGGCAACCGACCGCGCGATCAGCAGTACAGCCCCACCGAATGATTTTCCCCAAGGCGCGCTTTAACCGAGCGCCGTAAGGAGCGGATGGCCCGTCCTCCCCATATGGAGGGCGGGCCTATTTTTGTGGCTTTGCCTTGGCCTTGTGCGCGGCGATATCGGCGTCGAGCGCCGCTATGCGAAGCCTTTCGGGCGAGTCTTTTGGCAAGCCCTTGAGCCGGGCGGTTGCCCACAGGCTTCGGCGTTCGGATTCAAGTGCTTTCAGGTATAAATCGGCCATGCGCTGCCTTTAGGGCGATATGGCGAAGCCGTAAATGCCGCTCACTCTTTTATGCTTATAACCGCGTCCATTGTCAGATCGCCATAAATATGGGGGAACAATTCGCCCCCGCGCGACACCTCCCATTTTACGAGGTCGCCCAGCGCCGCCAGATCGACCTCGATGATCACCAGGTCTCGCTGTCCAGCGAAGTGCTTGTCGAGAGTCCCCTGAAGCTGGGACACTGTGGACAGATGGATATAGCCGTCCGCCAAGTCCACAGGTGCTCCGGCAAAGGTTCCCTCCGCGAGAAAAATTTTCCATTGTTCGCCGGTTAGTATCTTGAATGCCGTGCTTGGGTCCCCGTTTTCCATCCCGCTCCAATGCCCAAAAGCCGCCTGACAGGCAAGTTCCAACGGCCCGTCGCAAAGACTGTGGCAATAAAGTAACAGCCGCTCGTTGTTTTATATTCATGAAACTTGGAAGGCTGAGCACCCGTTTGTTGGCTGGCGTCGCAGAAGACGGCGTCGGTTAGACAATAAATGGAATATCAAAATGCGTAAGATTTTAATTGGTGCGGCTCTCCTCTCCACCGCACTTGCAACCCCTGCATTCGCGCAGGAAGAAGCCCCCTTCACCGGCCCTCATATCGAAGGCATCATCGGTTATGACGATGTCAGCGAAGGCAAGGGCGACCTGATGTACGGCGTTGCCGGCGGGTACGACTTTCAGCTTGGCGGCGTGATTGCCGGTATCGAAGGCGAATTTGCCGATTCCGATGTGAAGGGTACCGCCAACGACCTGATCACCACTGGCGACAGCTTCCGCCTGAACACCGACCGTGACCTGTATATCGGCGCACGCGTTGGCTTTGCGGTGACCCCGTCAACGATGATCTATGCGAAGGGTGGTTACACCAACGCGAAGTTCGAAAGCCGTTTCGACGATGGCGCGGGCACGATCTACAACAACGGCATCACCGCCGACGGCTATCGCCTTGGCGCAGGCATCGAGCAGAAGTTCAACCTGTTCGGACCAAGCGGCTTCATCAAGGCAGAATATCGCTATTCGAACTACCAGAATCTCGACATCGGCGAAGATGATTTCGATCTCGACACCGACATCGATCGTCACCAGGCAGTTGTGGGCGTCGGCGTCCGCTTCTAGTCCGATCTAATCCTGCCAAAAAAATGCAGGCAACTGAGCAGCCGGGCCTGGTCGCGGCTGTTTCTTTTTTTTGGGGGGGGCGAGCCAAAAACCGGTTGTCGCAGCGTGACCCGGCTTCAGCGCCAGATGGCGGTCGCGCTCGACAGGATATTCTTTTCGTGCTGGCTTTCATGCCCGGCAATCCAGCGAAGCCGTTCGAACGCGGCAATCTCGAGTGCGCGTTCGAACACTACGCCGCAGCGCCCGCTCCGCACCCAGGCGACGGTGCCCAGCACCTCGATTCGGTCGACGCGCACCAGAACCGTTGCCCCCAAGCGCGGTGTGACCTCAAGATGCAGGCGGCAACCGGCGCGCGAGACATTCTCCACCCGGCACGACGCGGTGCGCTCGGGTAGCACGAGGCCGCCGTCCATCGCCGTCGCCAGCCGCGCCATCGACCGGTTGCCGAGCTTCCCGAATTTTTTCGCGCCTAACATAAGGGCAGGGCATAAGGGTGGGCGGTGAAGATTTGGTTAGGGACGCACCGGATGGCCGCTGTTGCGCAGTCACGGTCGATGCCGGTTGCGGGCGATGGAATGGGTGCTAGACTGAGCCGACATCCTCAAAAGGAGCCGGGCGCATGAAGGCCGCAATATCGATCCTAGCCATAATGTTATGCGCCGCGCCAGCGGCCGCGCAATCGCCGGGCGCCGAAGCCCTGGGCCGCGAGCTCGCGCAACAGGGGATGCTAATGCAATTGCTGCCCTTGATCGCAGCCAAGGAAACCGAGGAAATGGTGGCAGGCACACCGGGCCTTAGCGACGCCGAAACCGCCGAACTGCGCGCCACCGCGCGGCAGATTTTCGAGGCTGGGACCGAACGGATATTGACCGCGCAGGCGAGCATTTATGCCGAGAAAATGAGCGTTGCCGATTTGCAGGCGCTGGTCGATTTCAACCGGAGCGACGCGTCCAAACGCTATCGCGCGGTATTGCCGGTGGTCATCCAGCAGACGATGTCCTCGCTCGACGGCGTCGATTTCAAGGGCGAGACGCTGGCGGCGTTCTGCAAGAAGACGGGTAAGGGGTGTAAAGCGGCGGAGTGATTAGTGCCGATACGGCTCGCACTTCGTTGCAAACCCTCTCTCCCCTTTAGGGGAGAGATACGAAGCCTTAGCGCTGCAAGCGATTAGGCGAAGTTGAGAGGGGGAGTTCGTGCAACACCCTAAACGTCGCACCCCTCTCCGCTGCGACTAGGCAACAAGTGGCCAGGTCTCGCTCCTCTCCCCCTACGGGAGAGAGGGGAGTTCAGTTGCCGTAATAAGGCTCGCACGCCACACCGTCGCCATCGCCGTCCATATGTTCGCCATAGCCGGGGTCGCCGCGATAGAGCGGAGCCTTGCCCGCGGCGCGGACTTCGTTGCAGCCGCTGTAGTGGACGGATTGTTCCACCGCATCGCGCGCCGCGATTTCTTCCTCGGTCACGGCCGGGAAGTTATAGACGGCAAGGAAGGTCAGGACGACCAAAGGAGCAGCGGTTTTGAGGAACGAGTCGCGGGCCATTGCCCTGAAATGGCATGGGGGTGGTTAAGGAGAGGTTGAGGCTGTCTGTAGCACTTCGCTGTCATTAGAGCTGCGACAACAAAAATTCCGATCGAATTCCGGCAGCTTACTGTCCTGACGAACGATAAGTTATAGCGTTAAAGGCCCCAGGCCAAACACCGCGCAATGTTAGATCGGAGTAGTCGCGTTCTTTGATCCCTCGTAGTTTCCACGACAAAAGTGAATGGAGCAAAAAAAATACAATGCTATCCAAGTGGGAATATTCTAAAGAAAAATGATCAAGTAAATTTTTTTGGTGGGGATGTGTTAAAAATCTAATTTCTATTTTTGGGCTTCGACTATCTTTTATGCAAAATTCATAAAAATTCTTGTTGTCACTTATAAATTTCAACGCTCGTTCCTCACCATTTCGAAAATTATAAGTCCGATAAAATCTACTCATCAGGTTTTTATATGCCCAAGCCATATAGTAGTAACCCGCATGAAAAGCGAAATCTTGTACAAAAACATCTAGTTCAATAGGAATAAAATAGCTCGTATGCTCCGATTGAGGTTTGTAACGGTCATCAAAATCTCGATCAATTAGCGTATGTTCGTTTAACTTGGCAGACATAATATTACAGCCAGTAAAGTCCATGCCTCGGAGATCTTGTCCCCTCAGATCGCAATTTGATAAATCTTGAAATTTATAAAAAGTTTTTGGATCGCAGCCAGCTAATACAGCAAGCTTGCGCAAATCACCGGTCGAACTCTCTAAAATTTCCACGACGTGATTTAGCCAGTGACTCATTTGACCTCTTCGCTGACGGTTACTTCTGCAACGCAGATGTTCGCGTAATCTTCGTCCAAATTTTCATTATCAAAACCAAGTTCACCAAGTTTTTGAGCTATAAATGCAGTTGCAGCCGCAGTTCTGTTAAAAATTAATTTTTGGCTCAGTTTTTTTCCTGATTTTAATGATATATCGCTGATACATAAGTCCTGCTTTCGGCATCTCACAATTACGCGGCAAGTGGGAGCTATTACAGGCGATCCGTTCTTTTTTACGCTCAGCCTAGGACGTTTGATCGGATCCCAAACCTTGCCGATAAGCAAGTCACCAGTTTCTGGTGTAAGCACCCAACGATAGTTGCCGTCAGGGTCTTTAGATTGACCCATTTTAATATTTGATACAGCCAGTTTCATTTCGGTAGAAACGACTTCTTTGTTGGAATTTTGGACGGTGGCTTTTCCGCCTAAATTTAAGGTGGGGTTTTTTGTGATCTGCAATGCTGCATCGACACTACCCGATAATGTCTTATCATGCTCTCTTATATACTTCGTAATGCCCTCGATAGTTGCCTCCCGGTCAACCGAGCTTTGTACGACCTGCAATGGCTCCATAGCTGGTATGACAAAAATCAGTTCTGCACGTCGAAGAGTTAAACGAAATCGTACTTCACTTTCTGCCTCTGCGCCAAGATGGCCTTCAAGAAAAGATAGATCTACATGAACAGACGCGCAGTTATCAATTTCGCTAAATTTTGAATGCCAAGCATCTAATGAAACTATTTCAGAAAACACTCTTGATAAATTATTTCCTCTAGCCATCTTATTGCTTTAACGTGCAAACTTACTGAGTCAAGCGCTCCAAGAGCTGCCTTACTCCGCCGCAACCCCTGCTTGTTCGAATATATCATGCCGTCATTCTCGGCGGCGGGTTCGATGCCGATGATCTTCTTCCTGCGGTTGTCGACGCTGTTCCACACCTGGCCCCAATCGCCGCGCATCACGCCGCTGCCTTCCGGGCAACGGTTTGATCCCCGCGCCCAGCCAGCAACCCTGCTATCGAGATATCCTCGTCAAGTTCGTCCCAATGCAGGCCGTCGCGGCTGAGTTCTACCTTTTCGCGCAATTCTGGTGCGCCGTGCAACAGGCGCGGAAACCATGCGAGCGGGATGCCCAGCGTCCGGCCGTCGTCTAGGTCCACCCAGAAGCTGTCCTCATCGAAGCGGACTGCCACCCGTTCAGGAGGAAACGACATTTCCTGTATCACGCCGCCTTCCTCCCCTTCAACGGAATAACCAGCCGCGCTCGCTCAAACCAAGCATCGTCCAACTCTGGCGCTGCGTCGGGGTTTTCGGCGATCTGTTTGGCGATGTCTTCGTCGGTCATCGCATCCAGCGCTGCCAATCGCTCGGGCGTCATCCACGCCTCAGCCTCGGCCAGCCGCTCAGGGGTGACTTTTACGATATTTGGCGATTTCTTTGTCATTGGCTTTCCTGAAACTGATTAGACGCCGTGTTGCTCCGCGCCATGCATACACCACAACGCAAATCCTGTCATCCATCGGTGAAACCGGGCCGCTGGCAACAAAACGGGTCTCGTCATAATCGAAGCGTAAATCCTCTTCTTCGATAAAATCCCGCTCAAAAACGTACACGCCCCAAGCGAGGGGAAGACCGTGTTTGGCTCGATTGATTGCGTCTTTGTCGCTATCGAACTCAAACACTACTCCGCCGCAACCCCTGCCTGTTCGAACATATCCACGCCGTCATTCTCGGCGGCCGGCTCGATGCCGATGATCTTCTTCTTGCGGTTGTCGAAGCTGTTCCACACCTGGCCCCAATCGCCGCGGGTGCTGGCTTTGCTGTACTCGGTCGCGCGGGTTTCGAAGAAGTTGGCGTGCTCGACACCGTTGAGCAACGGCGCGAGCCAGGGGAGCGGGTGGTCTTCGACCATGTAGATCGCGGGCAGGCCCAATTGGCCCAGACGCCAGTCGGCGATGTAGCGGATGTAGCGCTTGATTTCCTTGGCGGTCATGCCGGGCACTGGGCCCATTTCGAACGCGAGGTCGATGAAGCTGTCTTCCAGACGGACGACCTTCTGGCAGCAATCGATAATGTCTTCCTTCACCGCCTTGGTCAGGCAGCCGCGCTCTGCACAAAAAGCGTGGAACAGCTTGGTGATGCCTTCGCAGTGCAGGCTCTCGTCGCGGACCGACCAGGATACGATCTGCCCCATGCCCTTCATCTTGTTGAAGCGCGGGAAGTTCATCAGCATCGCGAACGAGGCGAACAGCTGAAGCCCTTCGGTAAAGCCGCCGAACATCGCGAGCGTGCGGGCGATATCCTCATCGCTGTCGACGCCGAACTGGTGGATATAATCGACCTTCGCGGCCATTTCCTCATATTCGAGGAAGGCGCTATATTCGCTTTCGGGCATGCCGATGGTGTCGAGCAAGTGGCTGTACGCCGCGATGTGGACGGTTTCCATGTTGGAAAACGCGGTCAGCATCATCTTGACCTCGGTCGGCTTGAACACGCGGCCGTAATTTTCGTGGTAGCAATTCTGCACCTCGATATCGGCCTGCGTGAAGAAGCGGAAGATTTGAGTCAGCAGGTTGCGTTCATGATCCGAAAGCTTCTGCGCCCAGTCGCGGCAATCCTCACCCAGCGGCACCTCTTCGGGCAACCAGTGGATCTGCTGCTGACGTTTCCAGAAGTCATAGGCCCAGGGATATTCAAAGGGCTTGTAGCTATTGCGGGCTTCTAACAGGGACATTCAACGGACTCCAAAATTCCCTCCCCCTTGTGGGGAGGGTTAGGGTGGGGGCCAGCCGCGTCTGCGGCTGAAAAATTGTGTGCCGTGTCGGTCACGGCATTGGCGATGATGGTCAACACACCTTCGATATTGTGGTCTATATCGGTATTCCAGAAACGGATTACACTATATCCCTCGCCTTCCAGAAAGCGTGTGCGGGCGGCATCATGGGCTTTTCCAGCATCGGTACCATGTTGGCTGCCATCTACCTCGATAATTAGCTTGGCGGTGTGCCAGGCGAAATCAGCGGTATAGATGCCCATCGGCACTTGCTTGCGGAAATGCGCGTCGGGGAAATTCTCCTTCAGCGCACGCCACAATTTGCGCTCCTGCGGCGTCATGTCGCGGCGCAGTGCGCGCGCACGATCAATGGCGTCAGAACGGAGCGCAAGGCGTTTCATATCGAGGGCGCGTGAGTCTTTTGCGGCGCAGACGCGCCGCGCCCCCGCCCTAACCCTCCCCACAAGGGGGAGGGGATTGGTGTATTTACTGACACGCCAGACATTCTTCATAATCGGTCTGCGCGGCGAGCTCCATCACGGGCGCTTCCGCCGTGTTGTCCGCCTCGACGCCGCCGGCAAAGCCAGCGCGCTGGATGCTCTTCGAACGCAGATAATAGAGGCTCTTCACGCCCAGCTCCCACGCGCGGAAGTGGAGCATCAGGAGGTCCCATTTTTCCACATCGGCGGGGATATACAGGTTCAGCGACGTCGCCTGGTCGATATAGGGCGTGCGGTCGGCGGCGAGTTCGATCAGCCAGCGCTGGTCGATTTCGAAGCTGGTCTTGAACGTGTCCTTTTCCTCAGGGGTCAGGAAATCGAGATGCTGGACCGAGCCGCCCTTTTCGAGGATGCTGTTCCAGACATTAGTGCTGTCCTTCGCCTTCGCCTGAAGCAGCTTCTCCAGATACGGGTTCTTGACGATGAAGCTGCCCGACAAGGTTTTGTGCGTGTAGATATTGGCCGGGATCGGCTCGATGCACGCGCTGGTGCCGCCGCAGATGATCGAGATCGACGCGGTGGGGGCAATCGCCATCTTGCAAGAGAAACGCTCCATCACGCCCATATCCTCGGCATCGGGGCAGGCGCCACGTTCGTTGGCGAGCATCATCGATGCCTCGTCCACCTGAGCGCGGATATGCTTGAAGAACTTCATGTTCCACGATTTCGCCAGCGCGCTTTCAAAGCCCACGCCGCGTGATTGCAGGAAGCTGTGATAGCCCATGACGCCAAGCCCGACCGACCGTTCGCGCGCGGCGCTGTACTTCGCACGGCGCATCTCGTCGGGGGCGCGGTCGATAAAGTCCTGAAGGACATTGTCGAGCATGCGCATCACGTCTTCGATGAACTGCTTGTCGGTGCTCCACTCGTCCCAGGTTTCCAGGTTGAGCGAAGACAGGCAGCAGACCGCCGTGCGATCATTACCCAGATGGTCACGACCCGTGGGCAAAGTGATTTCACTGCAAAGGTTGGAGGTGGACACCTTCAGCCCGAGATCGCGGTGATGCTTCGGCATCGCGTTGTTAACGGTGTCGCTGAAAATGATATAGGGCTCGCCAGTGGCCAGACGCGTTTCGACCAGCTTCTGGAACAGGCTGCGCGCGTCGATGGTCGAACGCACTTCGCCGGTTTTGGGGCTGCGCAGGTCGAATTCATCGCCGTTGCGGACGGCTTCCATAAACTCGTCGCTCAGCAGCACACCGTGGTGCAGGTTCAGCGCCTTGCGGTTGAAATCGCCCGATGGTTTGCGGATTTCGAGGAACTCCTCGATTTCGGGGTGCGAGACGTCGAGATAGCAGGCGGCGCTGCCACGACGAAGCGAGCCTTGCGAAATCGCCAGCGTGAGGCTGTCCATCACGCGGACGAACGGGATGATGCCGCTGGTCTTGCCGTTCAGGCCGACGGGTTCGCCGATGCCGCGCACGCTGCCCCAATAGGTGCCGATGCCGCCGCCGCGTGATGCCAGCCAAACATTCTCGTTCCAGGTGTTGACGATGCCCTCAAGGCTGTCATCAACGCTGTTCAGATAGCAACTGATAGGAAGCCCACGTCCGGTGCCGCCGTTTGAAAGAACCGGCGTCGCAGGCATGAACCAAAGCTTCGAGATATAATCATAGAGCCGCTGCGCATGATCCTGATCGTCGGCATAGGCCGAGGCGACGCGCGCGAACAGATCCTGATAGCTCTCGCCGGGCAGCAAATAGCGGTCCTGCAACGTGTCCTTGCCGAATTCGGTCAGGAGCGCATCACGGCTTTCGTCGGTGACGATAGTGAACCGGCGCACATCGACCGACTTGCTGTCGCTTTCGGCTTTTTCATAAGCGACATCATTATTGGTCGCGGCCTTCTCCCCCGTTTTTCCGGTGGTGTCGGCTTTTGCCTCGGTTACCAATTCTGCTTCCAGCACATCGTTCATCTCTAATTCGGCCCCCTGGCCAGTATCTCTAAAATCCATTTCGGCCCCTCATTGTATCTTCGGCGATTCGCACCAACGCTGTTGGCCCGCAACCGCCCGTAATCCCGTTGCGAAGAGATGTTCTCTTCTTGTTCGACTCAGGGCACGAACGACCCTGTTAGCATTTTTTAAGGTCCGAAGGGTGCAAAATGCGACTTGTCCCCAGCTTATCGACGGAAAAAAACTTCCCCTCGGCAGAATCGCGTTCTGCAAGCTGAGACACAAACTGTGGTGATGCCCCCTACGGCCAACCGCTACCTATAGTGCCTCAATCATTTTCAGACGCAAGAGGGTAAATGGTAAATTTACCACTCAATTCGTCGCTATTGTGATTCCGTTTGTCGCAAGCGTCATGGTGCTGCGATGCAGCGACGCGTGGACCTGCTAGGCATTTTTTCACGCGCAAGATGGAAAATCGACGATCCGGAATTTTTCTGAATTTGAGCATCGCGCTGCCAGCGGCCGCATCGCGATGCTTACATCGCTTGCCAAATTATGGGGTGCAGGCCATGCTGATTCAACCGCATCACTCTATCGGGGGCTCGTATGACTCGGCTTTGGGCACTGGCATTATTGGCAGCGGGTTTTCTGTGGAGCGGCGGGGCATATGCAAGCTCCGATTCGACCTGCTATCCCGACTGGAAGCTGAAGCAGACCGATTTTAACGGGTGCAGCAGCACGGCATTGTTAAGTCCCGGCAATGACAGCCGCGTGAACTTGCTGATGCTGCTGAATGACCGCCACGGCACCGTGGGGCCAGCGAGCCGGTACAGCTATGATATTCCTGAACGGCGCGGCGAGGCTGAGCCGTTCGACTGGGCGAGCTTTGCCTACAAGCTCAGGCCGTTGCCCGCTGGCGCGGAAGATGACGAGGTCAGCACTTTCCCCTTCGGCACGCGCTGCATGAGCCATATGGCCGCAGGCGCCGAGTTCATCGATGCCGTTGCCCGAGCCAAGGGCATTACGAACGCCGAGAAGGCTACGCTGACTGCGGTTCGCACTACGTTGAAGCCGGAATGTTCGGGCGAAGCGGCGGCAACCCCAATGGTCGAGCAGGGGCTTTCATTGGTTAAATCAAAAGCCGGGCGCGCCTTTGCCAGCTATCTGATCGGGGCAGCGTCTTTTTACGATGGCAATTTCGGCGGTGCCCAGGCGTCCTTCGCGGAGATTGGCAAGACCGATTCCGCGTGGCTGACTGAAGCTGCTGCCTATATGCTCGGCCGCAACGCGCTGAATGAGGCGAGCGCGACCGCGTTCGATGAATATGGCGGGATGTCGGGCGAAGGCGCGAACAAGGCGTTGCTGGCCGAAGCCGAGGCGGCCTTCAAAGCCTATCTTAAATCCTATCCTGATGGCCGCTATGCGCCATCGGCGCGCGGCCTGCTTCGCCGCGTCTATTGGCTGGGCAATGACCAGGAACGCTTACTGGCGGCCTATGCCGAACAATTTGCATCGGCCGATCCCGCCAAGCGCAATCTGTCCTTCCCCGATCTGGTGCAGGAAATCGGCATCAAGCTGCTTGGCGCGCTGAAGCCGGAGCAAGCGAGCGATCCCATGCTGTTGGCGGTGCTTGATCTGCGCGCGATGCGCACTGCCGCTGATCCACGCTATGCCGATTACGGGACGCCGCCGATCACGCGCGCCGTGCTCGACGGACAGCGGGCGAAATTTGCCGGGTATGAAACGCTTTTCACCTACCTGCAGGCGGTCCACGCCTTTTATGTCGCGAACAGACCCGCCGAAGTGCTGACGCTTATCCCGGCGGGCGAAGGCAAGGGCGGCTACCTCGCGTTCAGCCGACAGCTTTTGCGCTCGCTCGCAATGGATGCGCTTGGCGATATCGGAGCAAGGCCAGCGCTGGTTGCGCTCGTTGCCGCCGCTACCCAGCCGCACCAGCGCGGTTCGGCGGAACTGGCGCTCGCATTGCACGACGAGCGCGCCAAGGCGGTGGACAATGTCTTTGCAACCAATTCGCTCATCCGTGATGCCGATGTGCGCGAGATATTGCTGCGATATCATGCCGGCCCGTCGCTGTTGCGCAGACAGGCAGCGAACGGGGCATCGGAAACCGAGCGTAAGGTTGCGACATTCACGCTGCTGTACAAGGATCTGACTCGCGGCGCCTATGCCGATTTCCTGCGCGATCTGGCGTTCGTTCCGGAAAATGTGCAGCCAACCAAAGTGGATGATTATCGCAGTCCGGTCTATACCGACGCCAGCCTGTTCCGTTGGCAGGGCACGACCGAATTTGCATGCCCCTCACTAAAGACGATCGCAATGACGTTATCGGCCAAACCCAAAGACCCGGCGTCGCTTTTGTGCCTCGGCGAATTCATCCGGACAACGGGCCTCGACCCCGATTATTATGGCGTGATGCAATATCTCGATGAGCTGCCCGATGCCGACGAACTGGGCGGGACGCCGAGCCTGTTTCCCGGCAAGCGCTTCTCGCGGCTCGATGCCTATAAAAACATCATGGCCGATCCTGCAGCGGGAGCGAACAACCGCGCCTATGCGCTGTATCGCGCGGTCAATTGCTACGCACCCGCTGGGTACAATGGCTGCGATTCCACCGAGGCCACCAAAGCGCAGCGCAAAGGCTGGTTCGATCAGCTAAAGGGCCAATATCCGGCATCGGTCTGGGCAAAGAAGCTGCGCTATTATTGGTAATGTAATAAGGCTGCCGTGCTGGTTGCTAGCAATGCTGCTGCTGGCCGCCTGTCAGCCACAGCAGCAACGCGTTGACGCCGCAGACCATAATGCTTTCTGGCTATGGGCTGGCGTGAAGCCGCAGCCGGTGTTGGCGAGCGCCAGCACTATATATATTTTGGAGGGAGAAATCAGGGGAGCGGATCGCGCGCGCCTCGTGCGGCTACGCCCGGCGACACCCCGGGTACGTCATGCCGAGCTGTGGCTGGTCTATCGTGTCGAAACTTTGGCGTGGAATGACGATCTCTACGAGCATATCCGGCGCGATCATGCCCGCTGGAAGGCCGCTGGAAACCGGGTGGCAGGCGTCCAGATCGATTTCGATGCCGCGACCAGCGGCCTATCGGGATATGCTGCGTTCCTGCGCACGTTACGCGCCGAACTGCCGCGCGATGCCAAGCTCGGGATTACCGGGCTTCTCGACTGGAGCAGCCAGGGCAACAGCGCCGATCTCAACCAACTGGACGATGTGGTCGATGAGTTGGTCCTGCAGACCTATCAGGGCCGCCGCACGATCAAGGGGTATCAAGGCTATCTGGCCAGTCTTGGTCGGCTCGATATGCCGTATAAGATCGGCCTCGTGCAGGGTGACACATGGACTGCGCCGCCAGCGCTCTCGCGCGACCGCAATTTCAGGGGCTATGTCGTGTTTTTACTCAATGACCCAAAATAAAGCCGGGCCCGGACAGCATGTCCGGACCCGGCAGGCGAGCCAGCATGTGCCAGCCTCAGGGGAGAGATATTGGATTAGCCGGCAAGAAACGTGTTCATTTCTTCCTTGCTGACTTTCTTGCTTTTATCGGCATCGGCCGAAGCAAAAGCGGCGGTTGCCCACTTGGTCTTGGCTGCATCGTCCATAGCGGCTGCCTTGGGGTCGCCCGAGGCGCTCTGAAGCGCAAGAACCCACTTGCTGAATTCCGCCTGATCCAGATCGCCATTGCTGTTGGCGTCGTAGGTTGGGAATTCTGCGTCAACCAGTTTCTGGACCGTCGTGGCGCGGCTTTCAGCCGCTGGTGCGGCTGCTGTGCTTTGCGTCGATGGATCGGTTGAGCCCGTGCTTGGCTGCGACGACTGGCCGGTTGTGGTCTGTGCCGAACCGTCTGTCGTCGTTTGGGCCGAAGGGTCAGCCGATGTCGAAGTCGACGGATCCGATTGGGTCGGCTGCGTGGTCGTCGTCGACTGCGTTCCGGTGGTCGAGCCCGATGGATTTGTGGTCGACTGCGTACCGCTTGTCGATTGGGTGCCGGTCGTCGAGGTTGCCGGGTCGGCCTGCTGGGCCACGGCCGAGGTTGCTGCAAGCGCAATCAGGCTTGATGCGGTCAAAATGCGTAACATGGTCATTCTCCTGTAATCTTAACGTGCGGATACTATCCGCAGATATGGTTGATGTGACCGACAGTCTTCATTATCGATCTGAACCAATATCAGGTGGCTCAACACATATACTGGGCGTAAAGTTTCCGCTTTGAACCAACTAAATTGTAAAGTAATCCGTTCGTCGCTGGCCAGAGGTCACTTCATCTTGAAGATGAAAAATTTATGCGACGCAATGCTTTGCACCGTGAAATCTTACTTAAACAGGGGATGAACGAAACTTTAACATTGAATGAACAGCCGCCATTCTTAATCCGAATATCTCGGGCCCGGCAGTGCAATCGCGCTTGAATAGCAGCGGTGCGACTGTATGGGCGAGGCAGACGTTGCCACCCTGTGCAGGATTGAACATGACCGTTATTATCAAGACCGCCGACCTGATCGAAAGTGTCGCGGATGCGCTTCAATTCATCAGCTATTTTCACCCGATGGATTATATCCATGCGTTGGGCGAGGCGTATGAGGCCGAACAATCCCCCGCCGCGAAGGATGCCATCGCCCAGATTTTGACCAACAGCCGGATGTGCGCTGAGGGGCACCGGCCGATTTGTCAGGATACAGGCATCGTCAACGTCTTCGTCAAATGGGGGATGGATTGCCGGCTGGATGACACCTCGCGGTCGCTTCAGGATGTCGTCGATGAGGGTGTGCGCCGTGCCTATCTTCACCCCGACAATAAATTGCGCGCTTCGGTGCTGGCGGACCCGGCGTTTACGCGGCGGAATACCAAGGACAATACGCCGTGCGTGCTTCATCTCGAAATGGTGGCGGGCAGCACTGTCAGCATTGATGTTGCGGCCAAGGGCGGGGGCAGCGAGAACAAGTCCAAATTCAAGATGATGAACCCTTCGGATAATATTGCCGACTGGGTCGTCGAGATGCTGCCGCAGATGGGCGCTGGCTGGTGCCCGCCGGGAATGCTGGGCATCGGCATCGGCGGCACCGCGGAGCATTGCGTGCTGCTGGCGAAGCAGGCGCTCATGGAACCGATCAATATGGGGCCATTGAAGGCGCGCGGGCCGCAAAACGATATCGAGGCGCTGCGCATCGAGATATTCGACAAGGTCAATGCCCTTGGGATCGGGGCGCAGGGTTTGGGCGGGCTGTCGACCATTCTCGACGTCAAGATTCTTGACGCGCCGTGCCATGCGGCTGGCAAGCCGGTGGCGATGATCCCCAATTGCGCGGCGACGCGTCATGCGCATTTTACCCTCGATGGTTCCGGGCCAGTTTATCTGGACGCGCCCAATCTCGATGAATGGCCGAAGGTCAACTGGCAGCCCGATGCGGCGGCAAAGCGAGTCAATCTCGACGCACTCACTGCGGCCGAGGTTGCCAGCTGGAAGCAGGGGCACCGTCTGCTGCTGAACGGCAAGATGCTGACCGGACGCGATGCCGCGCACAAGCGGATTGCCGATATGCTGGCCAAAGGTGAGGAATTGCCCGTCAGCTTCAAGGACCGGGTCATTTATTATGTCGGGCCGGTCGATCCGGTTGGCGAGGAAGTGGTCGGCCCCGCAGGTCCCACAACCGCAACGCGGATGGACAAGTTTATGGACATGATGCTCGGGCAAGGTTTGCTGGCGTGCGTCGGCAAGGCCGAGCGCGGCACGGCTGCCACGCAGGCGATTGCCAAGCACAAGAGTGCCTATCTGATGGCCGTCGGCGGCGCGGCGTATCTCGTCGCCCGCGCGATTAAGGGCAGCAAGGTCGTCGGCTTTGCGGACCTCGGCATGGAAGCAATCTACGAATTCGAGGTTCAGGATTTTCCGGTGACGGTCGCGGTCGATAGCGACGGCGCGAATGTGCACCAGCTTGCGCCTGCTTTGTGGCAGAAGCGGATTGCGGAGGAAAGTCTGCTTGAAAAAGCGTAGCGGGGCTTAACGCCCCTGTTGCGCCTGCATCTGGGCGTCGATCTGCGCCTGGATTTCGGGCGGCAGGCCTTGTGGAGCACCACTCGCCTGACCGCCGCCAGCACCCTGCTGCTTTTGCATTTCCTGCATCTGCTTTTGCATTGCCTCTACTTCGGCGCGGGATTTGAATTCGAGCAGTTCGACGTCGAAAATCAGCTCGCTGCCGCCAGGGATAGCCACTTCACCGGTCTGTGGGTTTTTCTGGTCATCGGGGCCGTAGCCGAGGTCCGACGGAATCCACAGACGATACTGCCCGCCGCGCTGCATGATTTTCAGGCCTTCCGAAAAACCGGGGACAACGCCCGTGACAGGAAAACCGGCTTGCGGATTCTGGTCGAAAACTTTGCCGTCCTTCAACATGCCTTTATAGCTGACGAGCACCACGTCGTCGTCTGTGGGTGACTTGCCTTCGCCTGTCTTGATGACCTTGTAACGAAGCCCGGACGCCGTGGTAACCACATCGCCATATTCCTGCCGGACGTCCGACGTGCCCCAGTAGGCAAGGCCGCCGCCCGTCGCGAAAACAAGTGCGATGCCAACCCAATATTTGGTGAGCGAGCCCTTTTTGATCGGCGAGATAGGAACGGCAGTTACGGACATAGGTGAATCCTGACGGGTTGAGGTGCGCGCTGACTAACAGAAAGCCACGCCGATTCCAGACACAAAAAAAGCGCCGCGTGGGCGCTTTCCTTGGTTGCGGCGAACAATGACTACGCCTTGGCGCCGTCACGCTCCTGCTGCTTGCGTTCCATCTTGCGGGCACGACGGACAGCCGCTGCCTTTTCACGAGCGCGCTTTTCCGATGGCTTTTCGAAATGACGACGAAGCTTCATTTCGCGATAAACGCCTTCACGCTGCAACTTCTTCTTGAGGGCGCGCAAGGCCTGATCAACATTATTATCGCGAACCATGATTTGCATAAAAAAACTTCACTCCGCATCGAATCGGCAAAATGGCTTAATTCCGCCATTCTGTAAGGCTAAAAACGAAAAGTGCCGCCCGATAAAGCGGCATGTTGCAGCGCCCTCTAGCGCCGACGTTACGATTTATCAAGCAAAAACGGCTCTTTTCCTGCCCTTGCCCTCGCTCTCCTTTCATTTCATAATGTAACGCAAATGGAATAAGGAGAGAACGCATGGCAACCCAGTTGAAAGCCAACAGCAAATATAGCGAGGCCGAATGGACCGCGCGGCAGGAGCTTGCGGCGTGCTATCGCATCTTTTCGATGTTCGGTTGGGACGAGCTTGTCTTCAACCATATCACCGTCAAGGTTCCCGACGAGGATGGCGCTTTCCTGATCAATCCTTATGGGATGCACTTTGGCGAGATTACCGCATCCAGCCTGATCAAGATCGATATCGACGGCAACAAGATCGATGTCGATAATCCGTGGCATGTGAACAAGGCCGGCTTTGTCCAGCATAGCCTTTTTCATCGCACGTTGCCTGATGCCCATGCCATCATTCATACGCACACCACCGCAACCGTCGCGGTGTGCAGTCTCGAAGGCGGGTTACAGCCAACCAACTTCTACGCCTGCAACTTCATGGGGCAACTTGCCTATCATGATTTCGAGGGTGTAACCGTGCGCGAGGAGGAAGGCGTTCGCCTCGTGGAAAATCTGGGCGACAAGCGCATTCTGATGCTGCGCAATCATGGTCCGGTCGTGATGGGCAAGACGCTGCCCGATGCCTTTATCAAATATTGGGCGCTGCAACGTGCGTGCGAGCACCAGATGGCGACGATGCAGATGGGCAAGCCGATCATGGTGTCGCCGGAAGTCATCGCGGTGCATCAGCGCGATCTGTATATGGCCTCGCCTCCCGGCGGTTCGGGCCGCGTTGAATTCGATGCTATGGTCAGGAAGGTCGATCAAATCGACAAAAGCTGGCGGGATTGATTGCGGAACAACGAAGAACCGTAGTCCTGAGCAGCAGTCGCGCAGCGGCTGCGTCCGTCGAAGGACGCCTTTCAGCCTAGCACGGTGTTCCGCAGAAGACGCCCTTCGACTTTCGCCAGCGCTTGCGCGCTGGCGGCTCAGGGCTACGGTTTTACATTGACGGTTTTTTAAGGCCATTTACAGCAAGCCCAATATGACCAAATTCACCGTCAACGATCGACCGGTCCAGTACCGGATGGACCCGCAGACGCCCTTGTTATGGGCACTGCGGGATGCGTCGAACCTTACCGGCACCAAATATGGCTGCGGCGTAGGCGATTGCGGCGCGTGCATGGTCGATATCGACGGCGAGGCGATCCGGTCGTGCCTCGTCACTATAGCCGAGGCCGAAGGACGTTTTGTCACCACCATTGAGGGGCTAAGCCGCGACCGGAGCCATCCGCTTCAACAGGCGTTCGTCGCGGGCAACGTGCCGCAATGCGGGTTCTGTATTCCCGGCATTATCATGGCGGCATCGGTGCTGTTGCGGAAGAACAGCAACCCGAACAACGCGGAAATAGATGCTGCAATGACCAACCTTTGCCGTTGCGGGATATACCCTCGTCTGCGCACAGCGATCAAACGAGCTGGCCGTGTAATGCGTGGCGAAGAACGGCTGGCCGCAGCGCCGCCGCCGGGCATTACGCCCGAGGATGCGGCGAGGGCGGTGCCTGCGCTGAAGGTTACGGAGTAATATAGAATGAGCAGCATTGTCCCCCTCGGCCGATTACGGAAAGTTGAGTTGCGCGATGCTTGGCCTCATGAAGCCGGTAACTTTACGCCATGGCTAGCACAGCCGGAAAATTTGACATTATTGGCAGGGGCGCTGGGCATCGAGTTGGCATTTGAAGCGATTGAGAAGCCAGTCGAGAATTTCAGTGCAGATATCTTGGCGAAGGATATTGCAACTGACCGTTGGGTGCTGATCGAAAATCAGCTAGAGCAAACTGACCACACACATCTCGGACAGATACTCACTTACGCCGCTGGGCTAGATGCCCAAACAATCGTGTGGATTGCCAAAGAATTTCGTGAGCCGCATCGCGCGGCTATCGACTACTTGAACCACATCTCAGCACCCGAGTTTAACTTTTTTGGTGTTCAATTGGAATTGTTTCGCATCGGCGACAGCGCGCTTGCCCCCAGTTTTAATGTAGTAGCAAAACCAAATGATTGGTCAAAGCAAGTCATGGCTAAAGCTGGCGACAGTGCTGAAACCACAGCACGGCATGAGTACTGGCAGAACTATTGGTCGGGCTTGTTCGAACTCGATGAGTACAAAAGCTTCCAAATCGGTACCCGCAAGCCACCAAAAGAAGGTTGGTTTCGCATTGAGCAACTGGTTTCAGGAGAGCCGAATGCTGCCATTTGGCTGCATTGCTCTGGTTCAAAGCTTCGAGCAGTTTTTTGGCTACAAGGGCAAGGCAATAAGGAACTGTTTGATACACTGTATGCGGCGAGGTCGGAAATAGAAGCAACTATGTCTGCTGCTCTGGTATGGGACCGGATGGAAAACAAGAAGTCTTCAATGATTGTATTGGAAAGTGCTCCCGGACAATTCCAAGCCGAAAACTCCTCCATTCATTACATTTGGTTCATGAACAACGCAAAGACGATGAGCGAAGCGCTCAGGCCCCATTTAGCGCCGGTTGCAACTTCCTAACCCTCCAGCTCGATATCCCAATAGAGCCAATCGTGCCAAGTCTCGTGCAGATGGTTTGGCGGGAAGGCGCGGCCTCTGTCCTGCAATTGCCAGCTTGTCGGGCGGATTGCGGCCATGTTGAGCTGCATATGTGCCTGTTTTGGCGTGCGACCGCCTTTTTTGAGGTTGCACGGCAGGCATGCGGTGGTAACATTTTCCCAGCTTGTAATGCCGCCCAGTCGGCGCGGAACAATATGGTCGAAGGTCAGATTGTCGCCCGATCCGCAATATTGGCATTCGAACTTGTCGCGCAGGAACAGGTTGAAGCGCGTAAAGGCGGGATATTCGGATGGCTTCACATATTGGCGAAGCGCAATGACCGACGGGATTTTCATATCGAGGCTTGGGCTGTGCACGTGCCGGTCGTAGCTCGAGACGATATCGACCTTGTCGAGGAACACCGCCTTGATCGCGGTCTGCCACGGCCACAGGCTCAGCGGATAGTAACTGAGCGGCGTGTAATCGGCGTTGAGCACCAAAGCGGGGCAATTTTCCGGATGCCGCGCCCTGCCAGCTGCCTCAAAAGTTCCGGTATGCAACATAAGTCGAACCTTCTCCCCCTGTTGTCATAGCCGCTTTAAGCTTATCAGCGTTACAGCATTTTGACACTAGGCCCTGAACTCATACATATCATCGTCGAGGTTTGAGGCCATTTTGCTCAGTGCAAGGCGGCAAGCGCGGGGCATAGTGGTTCTATGTCCAAGCTTGCCAACGCAGCAATGAGCAAAATGGGTCAAATCCTTCGGACGTCAAAATGGCTTCGATGTCGCAGCAAAATGCCCTTGCAGGCAGAATAACTGCCTGACAGCGCGCATTTTGTTCCGATATCTTTGCCATTTTGACGCCTCGACGATGATATGTATAAGTTCAGGGCCTGCACAACCTATTTATACATATGGTGACGTCAAGGGGGCAAACACACTGAATATGGTATTTTTGCCGAAAATGGACTTGGCGTTACAAGACGAGGTGAGGACGCGCTTTGCTCCGAGTCCGAATGGCGCGTTGCATCTGGGCCATGCCTACTCGGCGTTATGCGCGCATGATTTTGCCCGCGCGCATGACGGACAATTCATTTTGCGGATCGAGGATATCGACGGCACGAGGACCAGATCTGAACTTATCGAGGCGATATTAAGCGATATGGAGTGGCTCGGCTTGGCTCATCAGCGGCCTGTGCGCTATCAATCGGCCAACATAAAGCGGTATGCGCACGCGCTGGAAAAGCTGAAGTGCCTTGGTCTGATGTATCGTTGTTCGTGCACCCGCGGCGAAATTGCGGCGGCGTTAAAGGCAGCGCCAGTCGCGCATGGTCCGGATAGTCCGCAATATCCCGGCACGTGCCGTGCGCGAAACATTGGAGCGGACACGCCGCATAGTTGGCGGATCGATATGGCGAAGGCGGTTAGCCTGACGAGGCCGCTTCGCTGGACCGATTTGGTCGCTGGCGAACAGTTTGCCGATCCGATGCTGTTCGGCGATGTCGTGCTGTGGCGAAAGGATGCGCCTGCATCTTATCATCTGGCGGCGACCGTCGACGATGCGGCGGATGGCATCAATTATGTCGTGCGGGGCAAGGATCTGTTCGCCTACACGGCAATCCACCGGTTGTTGCAGGTCCTGCTCGATTTTCCAGAGCCAGTCTACTGGCATCATCGCCTGTTGCTCGACGAAAGCGGCGAGAAGCTGGCCAAGAGCAAATCCTCTCCAGCCCTGTCGGCGCGACGACGTGCTGGCGAGGACGGGCGGCAACTTATTGAAAATTTGCGTAAGGGAACGCTTCCGCTTGGAATATCGTTGTCCAATGCCTAGATTAAGCCCTCGGGGTATCGACCCCGGACAAGGAAATTTCTGATGACAATCTTGCTAGTTCTTCTCATCATCGGCGCTGCCGGTGCCGTCGCGTTCGCGTTAATTCGCGGGCTACATGCTTTTGCCAATTTGCGTCCAGCCGATGTGGACGAAAACGGTTTGCCAA
>CALRMO020000012.1:0-30752 GCA_943369235.1 Sphingomonas paucimobilis | reverse complement strand
GACCATCGACCGTTTTGAATATCATGGGAGTTTCGATCTTGCCGACGCAGCTAGCGTTGTTTTCGGTGCTGAGCATGAACGGACCTATGCCAGCACGTCATTCGAAGGCGCGCCTGCCGATGTGGCGCGAAACGAAGTGACCAGCGGTTTCGGGCAACTCATTCTTCGGCCACTCACCGGGCTGACGCTGACAGGCGGTGTGCGGTATGACGATTACAGCGATTATGGCGGCCAGACGACACTCGGGGGAAACATCGCTTATGCGCCGAATGCCGGGGACACCGTGTTTCGAGCGACATATGCCGAGGGTTTCCGCGCGCCGACGTTGAGCGAGGGCCAGCCGCCGTTCGGCAACCCCGATCTTCGCCCTGAAACTGCGCGCAATTTCGACCTCGGTGTCGAGCATCGATTTTTGAACGGCCGGGCGCAGGTTTTTGCCACCTATTTCAACCGGCGAAGCACCGATCAGATCACGTTTTCATTCGTCACTTTCCAGTCCGAGAATATCGGCCGGGTAAAAACCGAAGGTGTCGAGGTCGGATTTGCGCTTCAGCCAACCGATCGCCTGTCTGTTCAGGCAAACTATACCCTGACCAATGCCATCAACCGGTCGGAAGGCGCGAACTTCGGAAACCGGCTCGAATTGCGGCCACAACATTCGGGAAGCCTGACGCTCGACTGGCAGACACCTTGGAAGCTTAAGCTCGGAACCACCTTGCTGCTGACTGGCGACAGTTTTGATAATGCGGCTAACAGCGTCCGGCTCGATGGTTATGCGCTGGCAAATGTTCGCGCTGCCTTCCCCGTCACCGACGCGGTAGAATTGTACGGACGTGTCGATAATGTCTTCGACTCCGATTACACTGTCGTGAACCGCTATAACACATACCGCCGCAATGCGCATGTCGGGGTGCGGGCGAAATTCTGATGAATTGCCTTTGGCCGCAAAGACGGATAGAAATGAAAGGATGAGCAATATGACATCGGTAAAATCTGCGGCATGGCCGCTTTCGCTTGGCGCAAGCACGGTAGTTGGCAGCCTGTTGCTCGCCTGCGTTTTCCCCTTTGCCAGTTTTGCAGCCCTGGCTGCATTGACCATGACGCCGCGCTGCGGACTCATGCTGGTGACGGCGGCCTGGGCACTTAATCAGGCAACCGGCTTTTTCCTGATGTCTTTCCCGTGGGAAGCGCAGGCGGTAGGCCATGGCATTGCGATATTGGCGGCAACGCTTGCGGCGACGGTTGTCGCTCGCGGGGTTTTAACGAAGCTTAGCGGGCCGGTTGCGTTGCGCGCGGGTGCCGCATTATTGTCTGCCTTTGTCATGCATCAAATCCTGCTCCGCGCTTATGCAGGCATCGGCGGCGGCGCTGAGAATTTCTCGGCCGAAATCATCACCGGAATCGCGCTTAACGATGCTATCTGGTTTACCGGCCTTTTGGCACTGCGCGGCGTGATCGCTTATTTTTCGGGCGAGAAGGCCTTGCCCGCGATAGCATAAAATATGCGCCGCATCATTCCTTTTGCGGCTTTGCTTCTGGCAGGATGTGCGACCGGAAATCCGGTCGCCAGCCCTGCCCCGCAAAGCGCGCAGGAGGCGCTTCGGCCTTATTATGCAGCGCTGGAGGCCAAGCTGCCCAAGGCAGCGGTCAATCCCGCGCTTGCCACGAATACTGTCCTGACGCGCTTCGCATTCGGTTCGTGCCTCAACGAAAACCGCGAGATGAAAATCTGGGACGTGATCGCAGCGCAAAAGCCACAGGCGTTTTTGCTGATTGGCGATAACGTCTATGGCGATACCGGCAACTTTTCGGACGCAGCGCTGCCGACGCTGGCACAAAGCTATAAAAAGCTGTCGAGCCGTCAGGAGTTCGACCGCTTCCGCCGCAGCGTACCGATGATGACGACATGGGACGACCATGATTTCGGCGCCAACGACGCCGGCGGCAGCTTCGCCTTCAAGGAATATGCCGAAAAGATTTACGAGACCTACTGGGCGTCGTCGGACGACGTGAAATCGCGGCCGGGGGTCTACGAAAGCAAAATTCTCGGTCCCGAAGGCAAGCGCGTCCAGTTCATCATTCTCGATAGCCGTTTCTTCCGATCCGACCTCGCCCGCACGCCCTATCGCGACCCCGCGCCAGCGCTCGGCTGGTACATTCCGAGCAATGATGCAAAGGCGACACTCCTTGGTAGCGAACAATGGCAATGGCTCGAACAGGAGTTGGAAAAGCCTGCGGAATTACGGTTTATCATATCTTCCATCCAACTCATCACAAGCGCGCATGGCTTTGAAAGCTGGAACAACCTCCCGAAGGAACGTGCGCGCTTTTACGACTTGCTGGCCGCCAAGGGCGTGAGCAACGCGGTCTTGCTGACGGGCGATCGGCATTCGGGGGCGTTCTACAAGGCTCAGGTGCCGGGTGTCGAAAAACCGCTTTGGGAATTTACCTCGACCTCGCTGAACTTTGCCTTCGGCAAGGGCGATGGCGGGGAAAAGGAACCCGACCCGGCCCGAACCGGCGGCCTGTGGGGCATCCCCAATTTCGGTCAGATCGATATTGATTGGGGCGCGAAAAAGGTGACGATGACGCTCCGCAAGGACGATGGCAGCGTCATCGAAACGCAGGTGGCTAATGCGATCGATTAATCGCTGAATAGTCCACCGCCACCACCCGCTTCATCACGGCGTCACGTATCATCCGCGCAGTTTCCAGCGGCAGCGCGACCATTTCGAGCGTGCCGCCTGCGATCCCGAAGTTAAGCGACGCCAGGCCCATTCGCCGCGATATCGGCCCTTGGGCTATCTCGACAGTCTGCACTTTCACGTGGGGCGCGATGGTCAGGTGCTGACGCCACCAGCCAGCGCGTACGTAGATTTGGCGCGCATCAAGGGCATCGCCGTAATTGCGCCGGTTGAACCACAGCAGAAATGCCCACGGGATAAGCAACCAGAAAATGTGGATCGTCTCCGCAATGCCGGCTTCGGTGAACACCGCCAGCGCGATAACCGGCCCGCACAAGATGAGCGCAGCCAAGGCCAGATAGGGCATCCACCAGCGGCCTTCGCCCTTGCGAAATACAGTATGTCCATCGGGCGCAGTCACGCCTGCGGCCTCCGCTATCAGCCAAATCTCACCTAACGTTGCAAAGGGCGCAGCGACGAAATTGCTCTCATCCTTGCTGTCCTGCGCCAGGCTCACGAATTTCAGGCTGTGCCAGCCCCGCCGTTTTCGGATGGGGCCGGTCTGGATCACCGCTGCCTGCACGCGATGCGCGGGCATGACCGCATCGGTCAGCGTCAGCAAACCGCGGCGGCGGCGAAAGCCCTTGGGCGTGCGATCCAGCCGGAAGCCATGCTCTTTCAGCAGCGTGCGAATGACACCGGTCGCAAAGCCGATGAAGATAAGGCTGCCCAACGCACCCAGCGCAAAAACGGCCTGCGCTGCCCAGCTAATGCCGTTGATCCGGTCCACCGAAACGCCACGTTCTTCGGCAAGTCCGATCCAGTGCGTGATATCCCACACATCATAAGGAAGCAGAAAATCGAACTGCTGCGCGATGCCGCCGAGCACCGCGAAGATGATCAGCGAGAAAGAATAGAGCCCAAAGGTAAAGACGCGTTTGCCGTCCATCGCGAAGATGGGCGGCAAGTTGGTCTGCTCAACCGCCTCACTGGTCATCTCGACATCAACGCCGCTTTTGCGCGCACGCACCAGTTCGCGCAGGCGCTCCGCCTCATCCATGCTGACGAAACTCAGCTTGGCGTCGTCGCCGTCCCCGCCGCCGGTTTCAAACTTGACCTCGCCCAGACCCATTAGGCGCGCGAGCGGTTTCTGTTCGATGCTGACATCCTGAATGCGTTCATAGGGTATCGAGCGCGCCGTGCGGCTTAAGATGCCCCTCTCGATGCGGATGTCATGCTCGCCAATATGATAGCGAAAGCGCATCCACGCGATCCAGCGGAAGAACAGGCTGAACAGCAAGACGAGCACAATGACTACGGGGATAAGGATGGGATTGTTGGCGCTCCGCACCCCGAAAATGGCGGCAAAAAGCGGAACAATGAGCTGCGGTAGGCCAGTGATAAAGCCGACAAATAGGCCAGCAATATGCAGCCGTTCGCCTTCGACCGCTGCCTCTTCTGCGGAAGTGGCGACTATCTCGGTCAAATCATATCCTGCCGGATAGCCGCCCTTATTGCCTCACGCATGGCAAGCGCATCACCATGAAGCAACCCGGGCAGAGCGACTGTGCTGTTATGATTTCCCGCCGTATGAACCGTCAGCGTCGCCAGGTCGTAACGCCGATCAATAGGTCCCTGATCAACATCGATATGCTGGATCCGGCCGAATGGCACAATGGTATCGTGGTAAAACATATAGCCGCGAACAACGCGCAAGCGGTCGCTGCCCATCGCATAACCCCAATGGCGATATTTGCGCGCCGGAACAACGAACGCCATGAACACGTACAGGATGAACATCGGAACGATGAATGTTCCGGATGGCAGCAGCTGCGCAAATTCAAGCACACCAGCACCAATCAGAAAGGGCAGCAGCCCCAAGGCCGACGCAATGCGCGTCGTGGTTACATAGCCTGGATCGAGCGGCGTAAGTTCCGACGCGGGTTCATCTGTCATTCGACCGATATGCGCAGGCTGTGTTGCATATGCAAGACGGTTTAGCTCCCCTTCCGCTTGCGGGAGGGGTATTAGCGCGCGAGCGCCTCTTCGGCCTCACCTATCAGCTTGGCGATAATGTCCAGAACCGGCCGCTCGACATGGACCATTCCGACCGATTGCCCCGCCATAACCGATCCATATTCGACATCGCCATCGATGACCGCACGGCGCAACGCGCCCGCCCAATAGGTCTCGATTTCGAGCTGCGCTGCCTCCATGTCGATTTCGCCGCGATCGAGCTTTCCGGCGACTTCTATCTGCTTGGCGGTAAACTCTTCGGTGCCCTTGTTCTTCAGCGCGCGCACGGGAATGACCGGCAGGCGTGGGTCGATCTGGACACTCGCCACCGCATCGCGGGCATTGGCGCGCAGGAATGCGGCCTTGAAGTTGGGATGCGCAATGCTTTCATACGCGCAGACGAAGCGTGTGCCGAGCTGAACCCCTGCCGCACCCATTTCGAGATAGCTCGCCATCAACCCGCCACGCGCAATGCCGCCCGCAACGAATATCGGCAGTTGCTCTCCTAATTCGGGCAAAATTTCCTGCGCCAGCACAGACGTCGCCACCGGCCCGATATGCCCGCCCGCCTCGCTGCCCTCAATGATGAGCGCGTCTACACCTGACCGCGCAAATTTCTTGGCGAGCGTCAGCGCGGGCGCGAAGCACATAACCTTCGCGCCAAATTCCTTGATTGCTTCGATGCTCCCTTTGGGCGGCAAGCCACCGGCAAGAACAACGTGACCGACCTGATGTTTCGCGCACACCGAGATCAAATCCATGATCTGCGGATGCATGGTGATGAGGTTCACGCCAAACGGTTTGGACGTGAGAGCCTTGGTCGCCGCAATCTCCGCATCGAGCAACTGCGGCGTCATCGCCCCGCACGCAATCACCCCAAATCCGCCCGCGTTGGATATAGCCGACACAAGGTTCCGCTCCGAAACCCAGGACATCGCCCCGCACATGATAGCCTTTTCGCAGCCCAAGAATTCTGTGCCGCGTTGCATGAGGTGGGCGAGTTTGGTCATGCGTTCCAGATTTCCAGTTTTAGCCCGCCAATTTCAGCAAAATCTTTGCCATTACGTGTGATCAGAATTAAATCCAATTTCATGGCGGTGGCTGCAATCATTCGGTCGATTATTTTGCGACGGTTAAATCCTGCCTGCGCTACGATTTTACCATAAATATCTGCCATCTCTGAACTGAAGTCGATCACCGGTAAGCGTCGTAGCAGCGCTTCGAGCGCGCGCCGACGCTGGCCGGAAACCAGTTTATCGGTTTCAACCCCGCCCTCGAGTTCAACTTTAGTGATCGCCGAAATAAAAGGGATATCCTCAAGCTGGGCAATTTTTAAGCCAGTGTCACCGCGCATATCACGCAGATCAATCGCGACGGATGTATCCAGCAGATATGTCAAAAATCAGTACAGGCCGGGACGGTCTGGAAACTCGATACGGCCATCTCGCGGATCGCCATCGATTGGGCCGATTTCATTCAATTCGCGGACCAATTCAGCCAGTTGTTTGCGGGCGTATTCCGGATCAACACTGCGCTGGATTTCTATTTTTTGTCCATCACTTACGACATCTAGAGGCTCGCCGGACTTGATCCCAAATCCCTTCGGGAGCCGCACAGCCACGCTATTACCGCTTTTAAAAGCAATTGTTTTGACCCTAGCATTCATAGATTAGTATATACTGGATATACGATGTAGCGTCAATCCGCATCCAGCCCATAAGCGGTGTGCAACACGCGCACTGCAAGCTCAGTTTCGTCTTCGTCAATCAACACCGACACCTTGATCTCAGATGTAGAGATCGCCTGGATGTTGATTTTGCGGTCGGCCAATGAACTGAACATCGTCGAGGCAACCCCAGCGTGGCTTTTCATGCCGACACCGACCACCGAAATCTTGGCGACCTTGGTATCGGACAGCAGGCGGTTGTAGCCGATGGCTTCGCGCTGGTTTTCCAATATGTCGGTGCAGCGCACGAGATCGGCCTGCGGGCAAGTGAAGGTTACGTCGGTCTCACCCTTGTCGCGGCCGACATTCTGGATGATCATGTCGACGTTGATGTTCGCGTAGGCAAGCGGCGAGAAGATATTTGCCACGGCGCCGGGCCGGTCGGGCACGCGAGTCAGCGTGATCTTCGCCTCATTCTTGTCGGCGGCGATGCCGGTGATTAGCTGGCGTTCCACTTGGTTTTTCTCCAATTCTTCATCAGTCACGATCATCGTGCCGGGGATGCTATCGGCGTCAGGGGCATTTTCGTCGATGAAGGACGACAGCACCTGAACACGCACGCCCTCTTTCATCGCCAGCCCGACCGAGCGGGTCTGCAAGACTTTCGAGCCGACCGAGGCCAGCTCGAGCATTTCTTCATAGGTCACAGCCTTCAGCTTGCGCGCGCGCGCGACAATGCGTGGGTCGGTGGTGTAGACGCCGTCCACATCGGTGTAGATATCGCATCGGTCGGCCTTGACTGCGGCGGCGGCCGCGACCGCCGACGTATCCGAACCGCCACGGCCAAGAGTGGTGATACGATTATCGTCGGTCAGGCCCTGAAAACCCGGAATCACCGCAATAATACCAGCCTTCATCGACGCCAGCAGCTCGTGAGTGTCGATATTGCCGATCCGCGCCTTGGCATGGGCGTCATCGGTGTGGATCGGCAGCTGCCAGCCCAGCCAGCTTCGCGCATTGCAGCCCAAAGCCTGCAAGGTAATCGCAAGCAGCCCCGACGTAATCTGCTCGCCCGCCGCAACGACAACATCATATTCAGCTGGATCGTAAAGTGCATTTGCCTCGCGGCAGAAATTGACCAGCCGGTCGGTGTCGCCCGCCATGGCGGACACGACAACCGCAACCTCGTCGCCACGCTCGGCCTGACGCTTGACGAGCTGCGCGACGCGGCGGATGCGTTCGGTCCCCGCCATAGACGTGCCGCCAAATTTCATTAGTATGCGGGCCATGAAAACCTTAAAATGTCGCTATATTACAATCGGGCGCCCTGATAGGGACAGGATATGACAAACGCAAGCTTGAGCACGACAATAAACGCCGCCGAAGCCGCGCATTTCGGTGCACTCGCTGCGGACTGGTGGGATCCAAAGGGGTCTAGCGCAATGCTGCACAAGCTCAATCCGGTGCGGCTCGGTTTTATACGGGCGGCGATCGACACGCATTTTGGCAGCGACGGCAAAGCGCGGTTTCCGTTAGCTGGGAAGACGGCGCTGGACGTCGGCTGCGGCGCCGGATTGTTGTGCGAGCCTCTCGCGAGAATGGGTGCTGCGGTAACGGGCGTCGATGCCGCGCCCGAAAATATCGAAGCGGCGAGAGCCCATGCGGCGCAGTCTGGGTTGGCGATCGATTATCGCGCGGGCGAAATTTCCGGACTGGGATTAGGGCAGTTTGACGTCGTGACGTCAATGGAGGTGATCGAGCACGTCACTGACCCCGCGGCGTTTGTGGGCGAATTGGCACGGCACTTAAAGCCCGATGGTTTGCTGCTGCTGTCCACACCCAACCGCACCGCAGCGTCGCGGCTGTTTCTGGTCGAAGCTGCTGAACGGCTCGGACAGGTGCCACGCGGCACACATGATTGGGACAAGTTTTTGCCGCCTGAGGAGCTGACTGCGTTGCTTGAAGGTGCAGGGCTTGAAGTCACTGCGATGGAAGGCATCGCCTTCTCACCGCTCAAGGGACTGCATTTGAGCAGCAACATGGCGGTGAACTATATTTTGTCGGCGCGGAGATCCATCACCGTTCGTCCTGAGTAGCTGCTGAGGCCGCAGGCCGAAGTGGCGTATCGAAGGACCCCAGGGTCTGGCTCCTTCGATACGGCACCTCGCTCCGCTCGGCACCTACTCAGCACGAACGGCTCACTGGCTAACAATCTTTAGCTCGCCACTCTCAATCATACCCCGCATCGGCATATTGATCGTCGGCCAAGTCTGTAAACCGCGTAATCTTCGCCTCGAACTTCATCCGCACTCTACCCGTCGAGCCATGCCTTTGTTTAGAGACGATCAGTTCCGCAACACCATGAATCCGTTCCATCTTTTCGTTCCATGCTTCAAAAGCTGGCGTGCCCTCATCGGGCTTTTTCATCGCTTCATAATAATCTTCGCGATAGACGAACCAGACCATGTCGGCGTCCTGCTCGATCGACCCTGACTCGCGCAAATCCGAAAGCATTGGCCGCTTGTCTTCGCGTTGCTCGACTGCCCGGCTTAGCTGCGACAGTGCAACAACGGGAACACCAAGCTCCTTCGCCAGCGTTTTCAGGCCCCGGCTAATCTCGGATATTTCGTTCACGCGGTTGTCGTTGGCGCGGCTCGACCCTTGAAGCAATTGAAGGTAATCGACGACAATCAGACCAATCCCATGCCGCCGCTGCAACCGCCGTGCGCGCGTGCGAAGCGCCGCAATAGTCAAAGCGGGTGTATCGTCGATAAAGAGCGGCAATTCCTGCAACTCGCGACTGGCGCGCGACAGTTCGCGGAAGTCGTCGCGCGAAATCTTGCCCATGCGCAGCAGTTCAGAACTAATCCCCGATTGTTCGGCCAGGATACGCGTTGCCAACTGATCAGCCGACATTTCGAGGCTGAAGAACGCAACCTTCGCGCCTGCACCTTTGGATTCTTCGATGCCGTCCTCGCGCTCCTGAATCCAGCGCCGCGCCGCGTTGAATGCGATATTCGTTGCCAGCGAGGTCTTGCCCATGCCAGGGCGTCCGGCGAGGATGACAAGATCGGAATTGTGCAGGCCGCCGCATTTGGCGTTAATGCCGCTAAGTCCGGTGGTCACGCCCGAGAGGCTGCCGCCCGAATTCAGCGCCTTTTCGACATTCTTGATCGCCTCGGTCGAGGCCATCAGGAAGCTTTTCATCGAGCCGGTTTCGCCCTCGCCTTCGGCGACCTTGTAGAGCGCGCTTTCGGCAGCCTCGATCTGGCCCTTTGGGTCGACGCTTTCGCTGGTGTCGAGTGCATTGTCGACAAGTGTCCGCCCCACCGTCACCAATTCGCGCAAGAGTGCCAGATCGTAAATCTGCTGGGCAAAATCGCGCGCGCCAATCAGGCCAGCGCCATCGGCGGTCAACTTTACCAGATAGCCCGGTCCACCCAATTCGCGCATCGCCTCATCGGCTTCGAAAAACGGTTTCAGCGTGACGGGCGTAACCAGCATGTTGCGATCGATCAGGCGTAAAATCTGCTCATAGATCCGGCCGTGCAGCGGCTCGAAAAAATGGTCGGGCTGCAGCTTGATCGAGACATCCTCGATAATCCGGTTGTCGATCAGAATCGCACCCAGAAACGCGGCCTCCGCCTCGATATTGCGCGGCAAGCGTTGGGGCTCGGCTTCGTTCGAAGCGGCTAGTCTGATTGGTTCGGCCATGACGCCCTATCCTTTAGCATGAGAGCGCACGCAAGGGGCGGCAAAAATAGAATCGGGGACAGGGCTGTGGACAAACAAATATCGCAAGCTAACACAGCAACATGGGCGATCCACGCATCATTAAAGTCGAGCTGGACGAAGCGACGATCCTTCGGCGCAATGCCGATATCGAGCAGGAACGGCGCGTCGCCATCTTCGATTTGATCGAGGAGAATTTCTTCAAACCGCTGCGCGACATGGGCGACGGCTATGCCGGGCCGTACCACCTTTTCATCAGTGTCGAAGAAGGCCGACTGATCCTCGACATAAAGCGCGAAGACGGCTCGCCCTATGAAACCCTTGTGCTGGGATTGGGCCGCTTTCGCCGCGTCGTGAAAGACTATTTCGCGATTTGCGACAGCTATTATCAGGCGATCCGCAAGGCGAGCGCCGCCGAAATCGAAACTATCGATATGGCACGGCGCGGCGTTCACAATGAAGCGGCGGAATTGCTGATGGAACGGCTCGAGGGGAAGGTCGAGGTCGATTTTCCAACGGCGCGCCGCTTGTTCACGCTGATTTGCGTGCTGCACATCAAGGCGTAAAGAGGCACGCATTAATCTGATTCGGGGAATACTGGGGTTGCATGGCTGGGGGTAGAAGCCGCTATTTTCGTTGGGGCGCGATCGTCCTCGCAATCGTGCTCGCGGCGTATGTTGTGTGGAGCTATGTCACTGGCTGGGCGCCATCGCGCGACGAATATCCGGTGCAGGGTATTGTCGTCAGCGAAGCCAACGGAACGCCCGAATGGGCTGAATTGGGTGCAACCGGTGTCGATTTCGCCTATATCACGGCGGTCGAAGGCGCACGCGGACGTGACCGGCAGTTTCAGGCCAATCTGGAGGCGGTGCAGCAGGCTGGTATTCGTTTCGGCGCGCTGCATCATTTCGACATCTGCCGGTTGGCATCGGACCAAGCGGCCTTGTTTATCACCACCGTGCCCCGCAACGAACGCGCGCTCCCGCCAGCGGTCCAGCTCGACTTTTCCGACACCTGCACGGGCCGCCCGAACCGGGCTTTGATCCTGTCCGAACTTGCGACATTCCTGAACCAGATAGAGGCGCATAGCGGCACGGCAGCGATCCTGCTACTCACCCCCGAGTTTGAAAAGGAGTATCAGGTGAGCAAGGCGATCGACCGCACGGTCTGGCTTGAGGGCAACTGGTTCCTGCCCGATTATTCAGCGCGGCCCTGGGTGATGTGGACGGCGAATACCGCGCGGCACATCGAGGGCGTGGAAGGGCCGGTCCGCTGGGTGGTCGTGCGCAAATGAACGATGTGACCCACTATCTGGTGCAGGCAGCGATCAAGGCGGCGGAGACCGCCTATGCGCCTTATTCGAACTTCCATGTCGGTGCGGCATTGTTGCTCGATGATGGCGAGATCGTTACCGGGAGCAATTTCGAAAATGCCAGCTATGGCATGACGCTCTGCGCCGAAACCGTCGCTATTGCCAAGGCGAACAGCGACGGCAAGTTGCGGCAAATCCGGGCGATTGCGGTTGCGGGTGGTCCGCAAGGGCAGGTTGGCGCTGGACCTGAGCCGATCACGCCATGCGGACGCTGCCGCCAGATTATCAAGGAAGTCGTTGACCTGACCGCCATCGATATTCCGGTGCACTGCGCGCAAGCCGATGGATATCAAACCTTCAGTCTATCGCAATTATTGCCGCACGGCTTCGGTCCGGCGAGCCTCACATAAAGGAATAATATGTCCATCCTTTCCGATATCTGGATCCGCGAGCAAGCGCATGCGAATGCGATGATTGAGCCGTTCGTCGAGGCACAGCGGCGTGACGGCTGCATCAGTTACGGCCTCTCGTCCTATGGCTATGACGCGCGGGTTGCCGACGAGTTCAAGATTTTCACCAATGTCGACAGCTCTGTCGTCGACCCCAAGGAATTCGATCCCAAAAGCTTTGTCGACCGCAAGACCGACGTCTGCATCATTCCGCCGAACAGCTTTGCTTTGGCGCGCACCGTAGAATATTTCCGCGTACCGCGGGATGTGCTCGTGATCTGTCTGGGCAAAAGCACTTACGCCCGTTGCGGGATTATCGTCAATGTGACGCCGCTTGAGCCAGGCTGGGAGGGTCACGTCACGCTGGAATTCAGCAACACCACGCCGCTACCGGCGAAAATCTACGCCAATGAAGGCGCGTGCCAGTTTCTGTTTCTCAAGGGCGAACAGCCCTGTGAGACCAGCTACGCCGACCGCGCGGGCAAATATATGGGTCAGCGCGGGGTGACTCTGCCCAAGCTTTAGGCTGCGCTCGAACTACCTTATCTTTCGTCATTCCCGCGAAGGCGGGGACCCATTACCGGCATTGTAAGTTTATAGCTCAGGTGTTGGATTCCCGCCTTCGCGGGAATGACGAGTTATGTTTGAATGCAACACATCGGAGACGCATCATGTTTTCAGGATTATTCGCATTTATCGGCCGCATCATGCTCGCGCTGATCTTTATCATATCGGGCGCCATTAAACTTGCGGATATTCCCGGCACCGCCAGCTATATGGCGGGTGCGGGGCTGCCCACCAGCCTAGCGCTTCCTGTCGCATTGTTTGAGATTATCGGCGGATTGATGATTGTTTTCGGCATCTTCACCAGGCTGACCGCGCTGGTTTTCGCTGCCTTTTGCTTGCTGACCGCGTTGCTATTCCACCGCGAAACGGCTGATCCGATGCAAGCCGCGAATGCCTTGAAAAACATTGCGATCGCCGGCGGCTTTCTCTGTCTGTTCGCTTACGTTGGCAAAAGCTGGAGCGTCGATGCCATGCGCGAGCGCCGCAGGGAAAGGCTCGCCACCGCCGCGCGCGATCAGGGAATCAGGAAATTGTAACCATCTGCAACTGCGGGGTCCCGTGCGGCAGCGGCTATTCCTGATTGCACTTGCCGCGTTGGGCACCGTCGATGCTGCGGCGCAGGCTGTGGGGATGTCGCGGATATCGGCCTATAATCTCAAAAAGCGTGATGGAGCGGACAGCTTTGCGCGTGAATGGGACCGGGCGGTGGGTTTCGGACGCAGCATGATGTTCGATTATGCGATGGAACGCGCCATCAACGGCATAACCACCGTCCGGATGCGGATAGGCGGCGCATTTGAATTCGAACATGGCAGCGATACCAAGCAAATCATGAAGGTGTTGCGCCTGCCCCCGCCGCGCCGCCACGGCAACACGCCGCCGCGCCCTCAGTAAGTTTACAGAAGGGTCCCATATGTGCGTATATGTTTGTGAACTTATGAAGATCCAGTGTAGTGAATCGATGACCGTAGCCCTGAGCCTGTCGAAGGGCGTGTCTCAGCTTGGCGCAAACCTTGAGACGCCCTTCGACGGGCTCAGGGCTACGGTGGAATCAAAAACAAGCCGTATTGAGAGGAAGTTTCATGCCATCCAGCCAGCGCGAATTCGATATCATTGTTTATGGCGCGACAGGATATACGGGGCGCTTGGTTGCTGAATATCTGGCGGGGCGCGATGGTTCTCCCACATGGGCGATGGCGGGGCGCAGCCACAGTAAGCTGGAGGAAGTGCGCGACTTGATAGGCGCGCCTGCGAGTACGCCTTTGGTCGTCGCCGACGCGTCCGACCCGGCTTCGCTCGATGCGATGTGCAAGCGCGCGAAAGTGATCCTTACTACAGTTGGGCCATATCAGCTTTACGGCAACGAACTGGTTGCGGCATGCATCGCCAACGGCACCGACTATACCGACCTGTGCGGCGAACCGGCATGGATGCGGCAGAAGATCGACGCGCATGATGCGGCGGCCAAGGCTTCAGGCGCGCGGATTGTGTTTTCGGCCGGGTTCGATTCTATCCCGTTCGACCTGGGCGTTTCCTTCCTTCAGGCAGAGGCCGTGAAGAAGCACGGTGCGCCCGCGCCGCGCGTCAAGGGACGGGTGCGCAAGATGCAGGGTGGGGCATCGGGCGGCACGATTGCCAGCCTGACCGAAACGATGAAGGCAGCAGCGAAGAACCCGAGTATCATTGGCTTGCTCAAATCATCCTTTGCGTTGACTCCCGGTTTCGAAGGGCCGTCACAGCCATCGGGCCTGATCCCCGAATATGACAGCGATGCAGGCGCATGGGCAGCACCGTTTGTGATGGCACCGATCAATACCAAGAATATCCACCGCACGAATTTCCTGCTCGGTCATGTGTGGGGCAAGGATCTCGTTTATGACGAAATGATGCTGACGACGATGGGCAAGGCGGGCAAGGCGATTGCGGAGGGTATCGCCAAGATGAATCCGTTCGGCGATTCCAAACTCAAGCCGGGTGAAGGCCCGAGTCCCGAGGAGCGCGAAAATGGCTTCTACGACATATTGTTTATCGGCCAATATCCCGATGGGCGCGAAATCCGTGCCTCTGTAAAAGGCGACCGTGACCCCGGCTATGGCTCGACGTCGAAAATGATCGCCGAAACCGCGATTGCCCTGGCCGAAATCGATGGGCCGGGCGGGGTAACCACGCCCGGTGCTGCACTGGGCGCGGCGCTGATCGAGCGGCTGCAGGCAAATGCCGGGCTGACCTTCGCTATCGAGGGCTAAAGGCTTTCAAAGCAGACGGCCCGCGCCTATATGCCCCACTCCATGTTAGGTCGCCTGTTCAAAAAAGCCGCTATTTCGCGTCCACTCGATATCGCCCGCGTGCCTGACGGCGCGCGTGTCTACGCCATCGGCGACATCCACGGTCGCAATGATTTGCTGGCAGTGCTGCTGGCGAAAATCGACGCGGATGACGCGACGCGGGGGCCAGCGAATACGACAATCATCTTCCTCGGCGACCTGATGGATCGCGGCGACGACAGTGCTGGCGTTATCGAAACCGCGATGGCGCTGAAGGCTTCAGGCAAAAATGTGCGGTTTCTGATGGGCAATCACGAAGAAGTCTTCGTTCGCGCCTGCCGCAAGAACGATCCGAAAATCACCCGCTTTTTCTTGCGGATCGGCGGCGAGGCGACCGTGCTGTCCTACCCGATTACACGCATGGAATATATGACGCTGAACATGGAGGAGTTGTCCGAGCGGCTTGGAACTCTTGTGCCGCAGGATCATCTCGAATTCATCGAAAGCTTTGAGGATCAGATCGTCATCGGCGATTATGCCTTTGTCCACGCCGGCATTCGCCCTGGCGTGCCACTGTCCGAACAGAAGCCCTCAGATTTGCGCTGGATTCGCGACGAATTTGTCGACCAGCGCGGCGATCTCGAAAAGGTCGTGGTGTATGGACATACTATTTACGACGATATCGAAGAACGCGGTTCAAGAATAGGCATCGACACCGGGGCATATGCTTCGGGAAAACTGACCGCGCTGGCGCTTGAAGGCGGCGAGCGCTGGTATTTGCAAACCTGATGCGTTAGCCAATGGCGATGAGAAAAACTCCCCTGCTCGCAAGCCTGCTTGCAATTTCAGCTGCCTCCCCCGCAACCGCCCAAGGCGAGGCCAGTCCAGCGCGGCTTAAGGCTGACGTCGAGAAACTCGTGAGCTTTGGCACCCGGCACACGCTCTCTTCGGCGACCGACCCAAAACGCGGCATCGGCGCGGCGCGCACCTGGGCGAAATCGGAATTTGATAGGATTTCGAAAGCCTGCAAAAGCTGCCTTAATACCGAAATGCTTAAGCGCAATATGTCGGGCCCACGCGTTCCAAAGGGCGTCAATATCGTCGACGTGCTGGCGATCAAACCCGGCAAAATGGGCTGGGATCACGTCATCATCATCGCCGGTCATATCGACAGTCGTGTTTCCGATGTAATGGATTTCAGCAAGGACGCGCCGGGCGCAAATGACGACGGATCGGGCAGCGCGCTCGTCATCGAAGCGGCGCGGTTGATGTCGAAGCAGCCGCAAGGAAACGCCACCATCGTGTTTGCGTTGCTTTCCGGAGAAGAACAGGGCTTGTTCGGCGGCCGATTGCTTGCTGAAACTGCAAAGGAACGCGGCTGGAAGGTGAGCGCGATGCTCAACAACGATATTGTCGGCAACACAGTCGGCACCGATGGGCGTAAGGTTGATGATGTGGTGCGCGTCTTCAGCGAGGGTATCCGCGCGTCGGAAGATATGACGGCGCAGCTGGCACGGCGCGGGAGCGGAGGCGAAGACGATAGTCCCAGCCGGTCGCTAATGCGCTTTGTCGATAGCATTGCAGCGAAGAACAGATCGATTGGCCTCAATGTCTTTGGCGTCCGCCGTCCCGATCGTTTCAGCCGTGGCGGCGACCATTTGCCCGCGCTCGAGCTTGGCTTTCCGGCGATCCGCTTCACCGTCGGCGTTGAAAATTATCGGCATCAGCATCAGGATCTGCGCATCGAAAACGGCATCGAATATGGCGATACGGTCGACAAAATGGATTTCGACTATCTTGCCAAGGTTACCGCGCTCAATGTCGCCACCGCAACCGCTATTTCGAACGCGCCACCCGCGCCTGTCTCAGCGTCGCTGGGCGGCGCGGTTTCTTCGGACACAATCGTAAAATGGACTCCGGTCACAGGCGCAATCGGATATCGGATCTACTGGCGCAAAGCGGACCAGCCGGACTGGCAGGAAAAGGTGGATGTCGCCGGTGCCAGCGTTAGCGAAGCAACGCTAAAGGGTGTCATCGTCGACGACCATTTTGTCGGCGTTGCGGCGCTTGATGCTGACGGCGATGAGAGCACCATCACCTTTGCTGGCTTACCAAGCAGCCAATAAGAAAAAAGGCGCGGCCTCCTCAGACCGCGCCTTCATTTGCTCGGGTAAAACTGGATCAAATCAGGCAACCATCGGTTGTTCCATATCGTCGAGATCGCGCAGCACATAGCCGCGACCCCAGACGGTTTCGATGTAATTTTCGCCCATGCAGGCCAGCGACAATTTCTTGCGCAGCTTGCAGATAAAAACGTCGATAATCTTGAGTTCGGGTTCGTCCATGCCGCCATATAGGTGGTTCAGGAACATTTCCTTGGTCAGCGTAGTGCCCTTGCGCAAGCTCAGCAGTTCCAGCATCGCATATTCCTTGCCGGTCAGGTGGACTCGGCTGCCATCGACTTCGACGGTCTTGGCGTCGAGATTGACCGAAAGCTTGCCGGTGCGGATGACCGACTGCGAGTGACCCTTGGAACGGCGCACAACCGCGTGGATGCGGGCGACAAGTTCTTCGCGATGAAACGGCTTGGTGACATAATCGTCGGCGCCAAAGCCGAACGAGCGCACTTTGCTGTCCATTTCCGAGATGCCGGAGAGAATAAGCACGGGCGTCTGCACCTTGGCGACGCGCAATTTCTTCAGCACGTCATAGCCATGCATGTCCGGCAGGTTCAAATCGAGCAAAATGATGTCATAATCATAGAGCTTACCCAGATCGAGGCCTTCTTCGCCCAGATCGGTGGTGTAGACATTGAACCCTTCGGTCGCGAGCATCATTTCGATGGCCTTCGCGGTTGTTGGTTCGTCTTCAATCAAAAGCACACGCATTGGGCAAATCCCTCTTTGCAATTGCAACCCCCGGATGCATCTGGCCCCTGACCTGACACAACGGACCTTATTAACCATATCGGAAATGAACTGAAAAGGTTAATTTCGCATTAACGTAGGAAATCCGGCGAGTCGCTGGCTACGGATTGGCAAAAAATGATTCGTTTCTGCGGACTTAGCGCCTACAGCCGCCTTGCAAATTTTTATCGATCAAAGGGATTTTCGTCCGGCGGAGCCGTGTGATTAATGCTTTGGGGGCTCGTCCGGGAATATTCCAGCCGATATAGTCCTATGCCGCTCACGTTTCGGGAGCTCGTAAATTGGCGGGTTGTAATTGGCGACGGCATAATGTGCAGCGGGCATCATCGCCTTTTTGCCATTGTCAGAAATGATTACATTGCCTGAATCCTGTTCGCAAACAATGATCCAGACCAAACCCTTTATCATGAAGTCGCACTCGCTTTGCGGCTGCGAGGATGATTTTACATTTGCGAAGGCCGGCGAACTTTAACTCCTGTTAATTTTTGTAACGAATCCGCATCGGCTCATCGCGTTTTGGAACCGACATTCGATACGGCCTTACATTTTTGCCAGCGGACTGATCAATTCAAGTGCAAATAGCGCGCATCGAAATCCCCGACGACAGCAAGTTTTCTCCAATCGGGAATCAGTATGGCGCGCTTCTGTCGTGAAATAAGCCCTTGCTCCTCGAGCGATTTCAAGGTCCGGTTTACGTGAATAGGTGTGAGCCCGACAGAATCTGCCAGTTGCTCCTGAGTCATGGGTAGCGCGACAGCTCCACGTTCGCCAAGTCCCGCCTTTTCCATCCGTATTGCGAATTCACACAGGATGTGCGCGATCCGTGCTTTCGCATCGCGTCTGCCAACATTGGTGATCCACTCGCGGAATATCGACGCATCGATCAATGTTTCGTGCCACATCGCCATCCCGACAGTGGGCTGAGCCGCCGCCAACGCCCGGACTGCCTCGATAGAAATCATGATAACGTGGCAGCGAGTCATCGTCTGGACATTGTGGTCAGCGGTCTTGAGCAACGCATTCTGCAGGTCGACCAGATCGCCCTTCATATGGATCGAATAAATCTGGCGGCTGCCGTCTTTGATTAGCTTGTGCCGAAAGGCGAAGCCCGAGACAATCATGCAGCTATTTGCCGGACGGTCGCCGTCCCAGACAATATACTGATCGGGATCGAGCGTGCGCTCGATATATGGCAGCGCAAGAATTGCGCTTTTGTCTTCGTCAGACAACACGCACCTTTGCTCCAACTTTCGGATCATCAGGTGCAATGGTGATACTGCGGGGGTCAAAAACTGCGCTCCGTTCCGGCGGGAGCGCGCGAATGTCTCTCAGCCACCAGACTGCCTTACAGGACCGGTGATATTTTGCCTTTAACACACAACAGCTTAAAAGTTAATTCAGATTAGTCAGGAACCTAATCTATGTCATGCCATTGACCTTTTAATCCGGCAATCTTTCGGGCTTATGGTGACAATACGCCTTAGGTCAAAGGCGTTTTTATGCACGTACTCGTAATCGAAGACAATTTCATGATTTCCCTGTCGATCCGCGCGATTCTGGGCGGCTTCGACTTCGACTCGATCGCCACAGCGCGCAGCGAGGCCGCAGCAATAGAGGCGGCATATATTCAGCCACCCGATCTGATTACCTGCGATATCGACCTCGATCCCGGCAACGGGCTTGAGGCCATCACGGCCATTACCGCCCAACGAATGACTCGAGTCATTTTCATAACGTCATCTGCCGATCTGGTGCACGAGCGATACCCCGCAGCGACTGTGCTGCAAAAGCCGTTCTGCGAGGAGGAACTGACAGAGGCTGTCCGAACTGCGCTCGCCGAGGAAGTTCAGCCCCTGCTTTAGGATTTGCCCAAGCGTTCCGCGAGAAAATCGATAAGCGCTGTTACCCGCGCGGGCCGGATCGTTCCCGGCGGGGTCACCAGATGCAGCGCAACCGGTTGAGGCCGCCATTCCTTCAGGATTGGAACCGCGGCGCCGCTTTCCAGGTCGGCGTCGATAATGAAGTCTGGCACGACCGCGATGCCATGCCCTGACCGCAAGCTATGAAGCATCACATCGCTGTTGTTGGCGCGGAGCCGCCCATTGGGGCGAACGGAGGCTTCCTCGCCTTTGGCGTTGGTAAAGCGCCAAAGTTCGGGTGTGGTCAGCAATGAGTATCGCAGGCATTCGTGCTCGCCCAGTTCCGCCGGATGCCGCGGCGTGCCCCGTTGCTCCAGATAGGACGGGGCGGCCACTATATAGGTTTTTACATCGCGCAGCTTTCGCGCACGCAGGCTGCTGTCGGGGAGCACCGCGATCCGCAGACCGATGTCAAACCCCTCGCCGATCAGATCGACCTTTGCATCGCTCAGATGCATGTCGATGCTGATGCCGCGATATTCACACAGGAAGTCGGCGACGACTGGCCCGACATGGCTTAACCCGAAGCTCATGGGCACCGCCATGCGCACGAGGCCGACAGGTTCGGAGGCCTCGTCGCGCGCCGCTTCTTCGGCCGCCTGCCCCTCGGCCAATATGGCGCGAGCATGTTCGACGAGCTTCGCCCCGCTTTCGGTAAGCGACAGCCGCCGCGAAGTACGGTGGAACAGCGGCGCGCCGACTTGCATCTCAAGCCGGGTGACCGCTTTGGATATTGTTGCCTTGGACAGACCGAGAGCATCCGCCGCGCCGGTAAAGCTCTTATGCTCGACGACGCAGGCAAAAATGCTCCAAGCTTCGAAATCGGGTAACGTCATATTTGGAAACAATATGTTTCTAACGTTTCTATTTCAATCCTAATTCGAATGCCTATTTTGACAACATGCAATCCACGCCAAAAAGGAGTGAATGACATGAGCGATACAAAAACCAGAGTTGAAATCCGTCCTTTCGCAACATTGGGCGCGGCCAATCATGGCTGGCTCGACGCGCATCATCATTTTTCCTTCGCCGATTACTACGACCCTGCCCGCATGAGCTGGGGCGCGATCCGCGTGTGGAATGACGATTTGATCGCGCCGCAATCGGGCTTTCCGCCACACCCGCATGCTGACATGGAAATCGTCACTTATGTCCGCACTGGCGCGATCACCCATAAGGACAGTCTGGGAAATGAAGGCCGCACCGAGGCGGGCGACGTTCAAGTGATGAGCGCCGGTTCGGGCATCCGCCACGCCGAATATAATCTGGAGAATGAGCCGACCACATTATTCCAGATCTGGATCATGCCGAACCGAAAGGGTGGATCGCCAAGCTGGGGCGCCAAGCCGTTTCCCAAGGGCGATCGTTCAGGTTCATGGCAGATATTGGCCAGCGGCTTTACCGAGGATACCGAGGCACTGCCGATCCGCACCGATGCGCGCGTACTGGGCGCGACGATCAAGGCTGGCGAAAGCCTGACCTATGACGTCGGTGCGACGCGCCACGCCTATATGGTGCCTGCAACGGGTATCGTTGAAATCGACGGGCAACGGGCCAATGCCCGCGACGGCGTAGCGATTAGCGAAGGCCCGGTTACGATCACCGCGATGGAGGACAGCGAAATCGTCCTTGTAGATAGCGCGTAATTTACGGACCGTAGTCCTGAGCAGCAGTCGCGCAGCGACTGCGTCCGTCGAAGGGCGCTTCACCGCCAAGCGCTGTGCCTAGCTGATAAGCGCCCTTCGACTTTCGCCAAGGCTTCGCCTTGTCGGCTCAGGACTACGGTGAAAGTTCAACGACGCCTCAAGCAAAAAAGGAAACCATCATGACCAAAGTCCTTGTTCTCTATTATTCCACCTACGGCCATATCGAAACCATGGCGGAAGCCATTGCCGATGGCGCGCGCGGTGCAGGTGCAGACGTGACCATCCGCCGCGTTCCGGAGACCGCGCCGCTTGAGGTCGCGCAGGCAGCGCATTTCAAGCTCGACCAGGCAGCCGAAGTCGCAACCATCGACGAACTCAAGGATTATGACGCCATAGTGGTTGGCACCGGCACACGCTTTGGCCGGATGTCCAGCCAGATGGCCAGTTTCTGGGATCAGGCCGGCGGCGTGTGGATGCGCGGCGAATTGAACGGCAAGATCGGCGCAGCGTTTACGGCTTCTGCCACCCAGCATGGCGGTCAGGAAACGACATTGTTCTCGATCATCACCAACCTGATGCACTTTGGCATGACGATCGTTGGTCTCGATTATGGTTTCCAGGGCCAGATGCGCAATGACGAAGTTACCGGCGGTGCTCCTTATGGCGCAACAACGGTTGCAAATGGGGACGGCAGTCGCCAGCCGAGCGAAACCGAACTCGATGGCGCGCGCTATCTTGGCAAGCGGGTTGCCGAAACCGCAGCAAAGCTCTCCGCCTGAGTGTGGCAATGCCTGGCCGCGTCTGATAAGGGCGCGGCCATGGCCTATGACCTTCCCGAACACCTGATCGAGGAGACGTTCCTCGCGTCAACCGGACCCGGGGGGCAGAATGTCAACAAGGTCGCGACCGCCTGCCAGCTGCGCGTCGATGTTTTCGCGCTTGGACTCGCTCCATATGCGTTTCGGCAATTGAAGGTTTTGGCCGGCAGCAAGATGACACTCGGCGGCGAGTTGATTGTCACAGCGCGGAGCCACCGGACGCGCGAAGCCAACCGTCAGGAAGCCCGCGAACGGGTCATCGAACTCATCGACCGCGCGCATATCCGGCAGGCCCGGCGGGTTGCAACAAAGCCGAGCAAGGCCGCAAAGGCGCGGCGCGTCGATGCGAAAAAGGGCCGCGCGACAGTGAAGAAAAACCGTGGCAAGATCAGCCTCGATTGATAAGGATCCGGCTATGTATGATTTTGCCATCGATATCAGCTCGTCCAAAACCGAGCTGTACCGCGAACTCGTCCGGTCCGCCGATGCACTGACTGCAGGTGAGCCGGATGCGGTCGCCAATATGGCGAATGTCGCGGCGTTGCTGTGGGAATATCTGCCGGATGTGAACTGGACCGGCTTTTATCGCATGGTCGATGGCCAGCTTGTGCTTGGTCCATTTCAGGGCAAGGCAGCGTGCATCCGGATCGGGCTTGGCGAAGGCGTATGTGGCACCGCCGCGAAGTCGGGAGAAACCCAATTGGTCGCGGACGTTCACGCCTTTCCAGGACACATCGCGTGCGACGCACATAGCGCATCGGAACTGGTTGTGCCGGTCAAGCGCAACGGCAAGATCGTCGCCGTCATTGACCTCGATAGCCCCTCGCTCGCGCGCTTCGATGATGAGGACGCGGCGGGCATTCAAGCACTGGCCGAAATTCTCTCGACGCGGATTTAATCCACCTGCCTCATTTTGGAACAACGCGTTGTTTGACCAAGCAATTTACATGTCGGTTATTGGCCAAACGGAACAAAAAATGTTAATGCTTTCTTAACCAGTTGTTCCCGCCTGTTCAGGGTCGGACGATGCTTAGGGAGCGATTAACCATGAGAACTGTCCTTTTTGCGAGCGTTGCAGCCACCGCGATGCTGGCGGCTTTGCCCGCGCAGGCAAGCGACTCGGCCAGACATATGACGACTGCGACGAGCGCGAATCAGCTACAATCCGTTGCTCAGGGCCGGAAAAGCGGTGGGCATATGGACGCGCCCGGAATGGGAATGCCCCGGCCAGGCGGCCATCATGTCGGTTTTCATCCTCGCCCCGGCTATCACGGCATCCCCCGCGCCGACGTGTACCGTCGCCCGCACCGTGGCTTCATCCTGCCGCGTTACTGGATTCAGCCGACATTTTATGTCTCGAACTTCCGCAATTTCGGCCTGAGCGCGCCGTCGAACGGCTATTATTGGAGCCGCTATTACGACGACGCAGTTCTGACCGATAATCGCGGCTATGTGCAGGATTACCGAAGCGATGTCAGCTGGGATGGCGATAGTTATGGCGGTCCTGACCGCACCAATGATTATCGTGAACCCGAATATGGCCCAGCCATGCGTCCCGACGCCAGCGCTTACGATCTCGACAGCGGCGACGTCGCCTTTGCCGCTCCTGATGGCTCTAGCTACAGCTATGACGGCCAGTGGGACGGCGAATATGTCGATCCACAAGGCAAGGTTTTCGAAGGCGACTGGAGCGGGCGCGTTACCCGGCAGGACGGCGTTTCGGGCCCGGGCTACCCCGCCGGTCCGCAAGATGCTGGTGCCCCTTATTCGGAACCCGATTATGCGTATGACGACGATCGTTACGACGTGCCGCGCGGATACGAAAATTACGAACGCTGCCTGAAGAGCAATGGCCTTAAAGGTGCAGCGATCGGTGCGTTACTTGGCGGCGTTGCTGGCAATCGCATCGCTGGCCGCGGCAACCGCACCGGCGGTACGCTAGTCGGCGCGGGCATCGGTGGGCTGCTGGGTGTAGCCGTCGAAAAGGCAAGCAACAAATGCAGCCAATACCGCCCGCACGATCCGCGTCCGCCAGTTAGCTATCCGCAACCAGCCTATGGGCAAGCATGGCAGGGCGGATATTATTATTACCCGCAACCTGTGGTGACGACAATTACGATGACCCCGGTCACCACGACCACCACTACGGTGACCGAAGAAGTTTATTATGAAACTGTCAAAACGCACCGGAAGCCAGCGGTACGCAAATGGCGGCCAAAGCCAAAGCCACGCTGCACCTGCCGCTGAGCATTGCGGCAATTGCCAAACAAAAACCTGCCTGACAGCGGGGTTTTTTTTATCAGCTGGCCATGTCCGGCTCGAACCGCTCCCAGCCGTCGGGGCCGAGCCGTTCAATCGGCTGATAGCGGATTTTATACTGCATCCGCGCCGCACCATTCACCCAATAGCCGAGATAAACATAGGGCAACCCTGCTGCTTTTGCGCGCACGATGTGGTCCATGATGATGTAATTGCCAAGTCCAACGCGGCCTTCGGCATCGGGGTCATAGAAGCTGTAAATCATCGACAGGCCGTCTGCCTGCTGATCGGTCAGGCAAGCACCGACGAGTTCGCCCAGCCGTCCATATCGGCCTGGCGTGCGGTATTCGACAACATGGCTGCGGACGGGGGATTGCTCAACCATGTCAGCATAATCCATGTCGTCCATATTCGCCATCCCGCCTTCGGGATGACGCCTCGCCAGATAGCGGCGAAGCAGGTCATATTGCTCGGATGTCGACCAGGGGCGGCAGGCGCTCACCACCAGATCCGAATTGCGCCGGATGATGCGCCGCTGCGTTGCGTTGGGCAGGAATTCGTCGGTCAGAACACGAACCGAGACGCAGGATTTGCAGTCGATGCAGGATGGCCGGTAGGCAACATTCTGGCTGCGGCGAAATCCGATGCGGCCAAGCGCGTCATTAAGCTCGTCTGCGTGGGGGCCGTTGAGTTCGGTAAAGACCTTGCGCTCGGTTTTGCCCGGCAAATACGGACATGGCCCGGGATTGGTGACAAAAAACCGTGGAAACCGGACTGGTGCGCTCATCGATTATCCGTCCCGAAGACTTGTATATTGTTAATTTGTTTACCCTGTATGCACCCGCGATTCCGCCATGAAAAGCACATTTACCATGAAAATTGGGGACAGCGATTCACTTGTTCAATTCGACCCGCTCAACCTTGTAACCGGCAGTATTCAGGCCATCGACAAGACCCTGTAATTGCTCGGCATCGCGCGCCTCGCACTCGATATCGGTAATAAGGCCTTTGGCCGGAAGTGTTGTAAAAATCCGCTGGTGATAGATTTCGATGATGTTGACATTATGCTCGTTAAACAGGCGCATCACCTTGAAAAGCGCGCCCGGCCGGTCCTGCAAGGTCAGCCGCAAACGCGCGAGGCGGCCCGACCGCGCGAGGTCGCGCAACAGCACGTTAGCGAGCAGACGCGTATCGATATTGCCGCCGCATAAGACGATGCCGACATTTTTCCCGGCAAAAATTTCCGGGTTCGCCATCACCGCAGCGAGACCGGCAGCACCAGCGCCCTCGACAACGGTTTTCTCGATCTGCAGCAACAGGCTGACCGCGCTTTCAAGTTGCGCTTCGTTGACCAGCACAATTTCGTCGACCAGGTCGCGAATGACTTCGCTGGTAAAGGCTCCCGGTACCTTGACGGCAATACCCTCGGCCAGCGTGTCGCCTTCGCAAGGAAGTGGCTGGTTATTGAGCAAGGCATACATCGAAGGATAAAGTTCGGCCTGCACGCCGATGAGACCGATATCCGGTCGCAACGCGCGTGCAACGGTTCCCATCCCCGAGAGCAACCCGCCACCGCCAATAGGCACGACAAGCATGTCGAGCGACGGAATTTGCTGTAGCATTTCGAGCGCGACGGTTCCTTGCCCCGCAGCGACATTGGGGTCATCGAACGGGTGGACAAAGGTCAGCCCCTGCTCGGTCTCCAGCAATCTGGCATGTTTGTAGGCGTCGTCGAAGGTCTCACCATGAAGCACGACTTTCCCGCCGACGCTTTCAGTTTGCATGACCTTCACCGTAGGCGTCGTGACCGGCATAACGATGGTAGCCGGAACGCCGAGCCGCGTTGCATGATAGCTAAGGCCTTGGGCATGATTGCCGGCCGACGCCGCGATAACGCCTTTACCGCGCTGTTCGTCGTTCAACAGCAACAGCGCATTTAACGCGCCGCGTTCCTTGTAGGCGGCTGTGAACTGGAGGTTCTCGAACTTCAGGTAAATGTTCGCGCCGGTCATTTTCGATAACGTTTGGCTGTGCAGCGTCGGCGTCGCCACGATGGAATCGCGGATGCGTTCATGCGCCGCGCGGACATGGTCCAGGGTCAATAAGTCACTCATAATGCAGCGGGGACTATCCTATCTGGCGCTAAGTGCAAACACAGATTAGAGCAGGGTAATGAGTAGGATAGCTTTTATCGGACTTGGCGTCATGGGCGGACCCATAGCGCGCCATCTTTCCACTGCCGGACACGACATGATTGTCTACAACCGGTCCCGCGCCAAAAGCGAAACTTGGGTCTCGGCGCATGGCGGTACGCTCGCGATGTCGCCTGCCGACGCCGCCAAGGAAGCCGACATTGTGATCAGTTGCGTCGGCACCGACGATGATCTCGCTGGCGTAACACTCGGACGCGATGGCGCTTTTGCGGCGATGGCAAAAGGCAGCCTGTATATCGATCATACCACCGTCTCGGCACGGATCGCCCGGCAACTTGGCGTCGAGGCAAAATCGCGCGGGCTTCTCGTGGTCGATGCACCCCTGACTGGCGGCCAAATCGGCGCTGAAAACGGCACACTTGCAATCATGTGCGGTGGTAGCGAAGCGTCGATGGACGCCGCGCGCCCGATCATGGAGCCCTATTCCAAACGCATCGTCCATGTCGGCGGCCCCGGCACGGGACAGACCACCAAGATGTGCAACCAGATCGCCTTTGCCGGTGTCATCCAGTCGCTTTCCGAAGCCCTGCGTTTTGCGCAAAGCGCGGAACTCGATGTCGACAAAGTCTATGAGGCCATTTCCGGCGGCGCTGCGCAAAGCTGGCAAATGGACAATCGCTGGGCCACAATGGCCGAGGACAGGTTCGATTTCGGCTTTGCCGTCGACTGGATGCGCAAGGATCTTGGACTGGCGTTTGAAGAAGCGCGCGCTTTGGGGGCTACGTTACCCGTAACCGCGCTGATCGACCAATTCTATTCGGATATTCAACAAATGGGCGGCGGTCGGCTCGACACAAGCGCAATAGTGAAAAGGTTGCCCAAAGGATGAAGACGTTTTTCGCACTCACGTTGCTCGCACTATCGGCTCCCGCTCTCGCTGACGGCCTTGTCGAAAATGTCAACGGGATCACGCTCGACAAGGACGGTAAGGTCGTCCGCTTCACCGCGATACTTGTCGGCAAGGACGGCAAAGTCACCGAACTGCTAACCAAGAAAGACAAGCTGCCCAAGCAACTCGATTTCCGGCACGACGGACGCGGTTCAACAATGCTCCCCGGGCTGATTGACGCGCATGGTCATGTGATGGGTCTGGGTTTCCAGTTACTGACGCTCGATCTTTCGGCAACCAGCAGTCTTGCCGAAGCGCAGGCTGCTATCCGCGACTATGCTGCCAAAAACCCGGATCGCCGCTGGATTATCGGACGCGGGTGGAATCAGGAAAAATGGGGATTGGGCCACTTCCCGACCGCCGCCGATCTCGATGCTGCCGTCAGCGATCGACCGGTCTGGCTTGAGCGCGTCGACGGCCATGCCGGCTGGGCGAATACCCGCGCGATGCAGATCGCGGGCGTCACGCCTGCAACCAAATCGCCGCCGGGCGGGCGCATCGAACTCAGCGGAGGCAAGCCGAGCGGCATTTTTGTCGATGCGGCGTCTGAACTTGTCGGCAAGTCAGTGCCACCACCAAAACCGCTGGAGCGCGATATCGCATTTGGCGAAGCACAGAAGAAGTTGCTGTCGCAAGGCATCACCGCGATTGCCGACATGGGGACCACGATCGACGACTGGCAAAGCTATCGCCGTGCGGGCGATGCCGGGTGGTTGTCGGTTCGCGTTTTCAGTTACGCCGCCGGTATCGACAATATGGTAATGATCGCAGGGCCAAAGCCTACCCCCTGGCTCTACGATGACAAATTGCGCCTTGGCGGGGTGAAGCTCTATCTTGACGGTGCTCTGGGTAGCCGCGGCGCGTGGCTGAAGCAGCCCTATGCCGACGCACCCGGCCAGACCGGCTTGCAATTTCTTGCCAGTGCGGAAATCCGCAACCTGATGGTGCGCGCGGCGATGGACGGATTTCAGACTGCGGTTCACGCCATCGGCGACGCTGCCAATGCCGAAGTCATCGGCGCGGTCGAGGAACTGTCCGAAGCCTATAAGGGCGACCAGCGCTGGCGGATCGAGCATGTGCAGATCGTCGATCCCGCCGATATTCCGCGTTTGGGCAAAAATGGCATCATTTCTTCGATGCAGCCGGTGCACCAGACCTCCGACCGGACGATGGCCGAAGCGCGGCTCGGACCCGAACGCTTGAAAGGCGCTTATGCGTGGAACTCGATATTGAAAGCCGGCGGCAAGCTTGCTTTTGGCTCCGACGTGCCTGTCGAGTCCGCTGACCCGTTTGCAGGACTTGCGGCAGCAATCACGCGCGAAGATGCACAAGGCCAGCCGTTCGGCGGCTGGCTTCCACAAGAACGCGTGACCCGTGAACAGGCGCTGGCAGGCTTTACGACAGGCGCTGCTTATGCGGCGTTTGCCGAAACCAAAGTAGGTTCACTTACGCCGGGCCATCATGCCGATTTCATCCTCATCGATGTCGATCCGCTGCTTGCAAGCCCGTCCGAATTGCGTAACGCGGTGGTAAAGGAAACCTGGGTCGGGGGCCGCCCCGTTTACAAAAATGCTGCAGCAATTGCTGCGGACGACAGAAAAGATGGAGAGACACGATAATGGCACGCGCATGGACTTTGGCTAGCCGCCCGGCTGGACTTCCGACCGACAGCAATTTTGCGATGATCGAAACGCCCGACGCGCCTCTTGGCGAAGGCGAATTTCGCGTTGCCAACAGCTGGCTGTCGGTCGACCCCTATATGCGCGGGCGGATGAACGATGCAAAAAGCTATGCCGACCCTTTTGTGCTTGGCGAGCCGATGACGGGCGGAGCCGTGGGCGATGTGACCGAAAGCAACAATGCGGATTTCCCGGTGGGCGCAAAGGTGCTGCATATGGGCGGCTGGCGTGACAGCGTCGTGCTGGGCGGCGGCAAAGCCCCGCCCGCCGGAATGCCGCCTGCAAGGCTGCCTGATCTTGGCGTACCCGACCAGCATTGGCTGAGCATCATCGGCATGCCCGGCGGCACCGCCTGGTTCGGCTTGCTCAAGGTCGCCGAAGCCAAGCCCGGCGAAGTGATCTTTGTTTCCGCGGCGGCCGGTGCGGTAGGTTCGACAGTCACGCAAATAGCCAAAGCCAGGGGCATGAAGGTTATCGGCTCTGCTGGCGGCGCGGACAAATGCGCGTGGGTGAAGGAACTCGGAGCCGACGCCGTTATCGATTACAAGGCAGGCAAGGTGCTGCCGCAACTGATGGCCGCGCTAAGGGAGATGGGTGAGACCGGTATCGACGTCTATTTCGACAATGTCGGCGGCGAACATTTCGATGCGGCGCTAGCCACCTCTAAAGAGTGGGCGCGCTTTGCGATTTGCGGGATGATCGATGTCTATAATGACTTCAAGGCGCAGCCGATGCAGTATCTGCCGATGATTATTGGCAAGCGGGTGACCATCAAGGGCTTTCTCTATCCCGACTTTTATGCGCAAGTCGGCGAGTTCAACGCCGATATGGCGGCGTTGATCAAATCTGGCGCGGTGAAGGGCCGCGAAACGGTTAAGGCCGGTCTTGAAAAGACCCCGGAAGCTTTTCTTGGGCTGTTCAGCGGAGAAAATACAGGGAAAATGCTCGTCAAGCTGTAGAGCAAATTGCTGCGCAGCATTTCGGTGCCTCACAGTTAATTTTGCATCGGTGGGGGCCAAGCTTGCCGTAGCGGCGAACCCTGCATTGTTGCAATAAAACATCACTAAACAAAATTAGAAGATTTCCGCGCATTAGCGCAATGACATTCGTATGCGGTTTCGATATGTTATTACAAAATAATGTCAAAACAGGAGAGAATGATGTCGGGACGCACCCAAACCCTCGGTCACGCACTAAAATTGTCCGCAGCATGTGTTGCGCTGGCTTTACCCAGCCTCGCTTGGGCACAGGAAACCGATGGGGTTGAAGAGGAAAGCGCCGAGCGTGGCGAGATTATCGTAACGGCAACCCGTCGGTCCGAGGCATTGGCCGACATTCCCCTGGCAGTATCGGCGGTCAACGCCGAGACTTTGCAGAATTCGGGGGCCAACGACATTCGGCAGCTTAACCAGCTTGCCCCATCGCTGCTCGTATCGTCTACAGGCAGCGAAGCAAATGGTTCCGCCCGAATTCGCGGCATTGGTACCGTCGGAGACAATCCAGGACTTGAAAGCTCGGTCGCAGTCTTTGTTGATGGCGTATATCGTTCGCGCTCGGGCATCGGACTGAACGAACTCGGCGAGATAGACCGCATCGAGGTTTTGCGCGGGCCGCAAGGCACGTTGTTCGGCCGCAACGCATCGGCTGGCTTGATCCATATCATCAGCAAAAAGCCAAGCTTCGAATTTGGAGGCAATGCCGAAGCGACCTAT
>CALRMO020000011.1:0-33400 GCA_943369235.1 Sphingomonas paucimobilis | reverse complement strand
CTGGATAAGCCGCAATTTGGTTTTGCCGCGTAGCGCCTGCAAATTGCCGACCTCGAACGACTGGATGAATACCGGCGCGGTCTTTTCGGTGTGGCCGTATTTGGTCAGTAGCGCCAACAGTTGCGCCTCATGCGGGAGGCCGATTGATGCAAAATAGCTGGGATGTTTGGTTTCAGGGTACACCCCGATAACGCGTCCGGTCGTTTCGCTTTGCGTTTTGGCAAGCTCAAGTATCTCTTCGAAAGTCGGGATCATAAACTGCCCGTCATAGCCTGTGTTGGCCGTACGAAGTTGCGGCAGCCGCTCTTTCGCACGCAGGGTCTTAAGCTCGGCCAGCGTGAAGTCCTCGGTGAACCAGCCCGTCATTTTCTGGCCATCGATGGTCTTGGTGGTTTTGCGATCGGCAAACTCGGCCTTGGCCGAGACATCGGTCGTTTCCGAAATCTCGTTCTCATGCCGCGCGACCAGCACGCCGTCCCTGGTCAGCACCAGATCGGGTTCGATAAAGTCGGCGCCCTGTTCGATGGCGAGCGTGTAGCCCTCGATCGTGTGCTCGGGGCGCTCACCTGATGCGCCGCGGTGGGCGATGACGACGACCTTGCCATCAAGAGGTTTTTCCATAGCTTGGCTTTCGGTTACCGAACAGGCGGGGAGAAGGGCGGCGATCAGGACGGCAAGCAAATATCTCATCATGCGGGCATGGCCCAACGCTGTGTCAGCCTGATGACGGACGCCAGCCGGCATCAGCCGACTTCAACACCTTTCCAAAAGGCAATCCGTCCCGCAATCTCGCGCGCTGAATCCTTGGGTTCGGGATAGTACCAGGCGGCGTCGGCATTGGTCTTCCCGTCGACGACCAGCGAATGATACTGCGCGGTGCCCTTCCAGCCGCAGACCGAGGTTGTTGCGCTATCGACAAGATATTCGGCATTAACAGCGTCGCGCGGAAAATAATGATTGCGTTCGACGATAACGGTATCGTCAGACTGTGCGATGATAGCGCCATTCCAGCGGGCAGTAACCATTATCGTCTCCTCATTTCAAGATAGCTCCGCATCATATAGCGCCGAGTTGAAACCCACCAGCAAAGTCTTGCCACCCTCGACGACGGGTCGTTTGATCAACGAAGGGTTGGCCACCATCAGGGCAATTGCCTTTGCGCCGTCGATGTTGGCCTTGTCCGCATCGGGTAGCTTTTTGAACGTCGTGCCCGCTCTGTTGAGCAGTTTCTCCCAACCGACGACCGCGCTCCAGCGTTCGAGATCGGATGGGGCGACCCCTGCCTTTTTATAGTCGTGAAAATCATAGGCAATGCCGCGCGCGCCGAGATAGTTGCGCGCCTTTTTCACGGTGTCGCAATTGGGAATGCCATAAAGGGTCAGGGTCATGTGTCGGGTCCGTAGTTGATCAAGATTTTTGCAGCGGCATCGCGTGCGATTTTGCGCGCCACGTACGTGTCGCCATTGTTGGCGCGCGCGAGCGTGACCGCCATCCGGCGATAGGGACGGGTGACGGGCTTGCCAAATATCCGGGCGTCCACAAAGGCATCGGCTGAGCCGGTGGCAAGGGCGTCATCGAGGCCGGTGATGGTGAAATTCTCCGCATCACGGTCGGCAAGAACGACCGCACTCGCCGAGGGACCTAAAAGCGAGATTTCGGGAATTGGCAGCCCCAATATCGCGCGGACGTGCAGATCGAATTCGGTCAGGCTTTGCGAGATCAGCGTAACCATGCCGGTATCGTGCGGGCGAGGGCTCAATTCCGAAAAGATAACCTCGTCGCCTTTCACGAAAAACTCGACACCGAATAGACCAAAGCCGCCGAGTGCATCGACGACTTTTCCAGCCATGTCTTGCGCAGATTTAAGCGCCGCCGCAGACATCGCCGCAGGTTGCCAGCTTTCGCGATAATCGCCGCGTTCCTGGCGGTGGCCGATCGGCGGGCAGAAATGTACGCCGTCGTGCGCACGCACGGTCAGCAAGGTAATCTCATAATCGAAATCGATGAATTGCTCGGCAATCACGCGTAACCGGTCACCGCGCATCCCGGCCGCAGCATAATCCCACGCGCTATCGATATCGGCGGCAGACCGGACGGTGCTCTGGCCTTTGCCGGACGACGACATTACCGGTTTGACGACCAGCGGCAGGCCAAGCTCGGCCGCCGCATCCTGCAATTCCTCGCGGCTTTCGGCATATAAATAACGCGACGTCACAAGTCCCAGTTCGCGCGCGGCCATGTCGCGGATCGCGTCGCGGTTCATCGTGAGCTGTGCCGCCTTTGCCGATGGCACAACATTGAAGCCCTTAGCCTCATAATCGGCCAATATTTCGGTCCGGATTGCTTCTATTTCGGGGACGATAAAATCTGGCTGATGCTTCTCGATGGCTGCACCCAGCGCCGCACCATCGAGCATCGAAAATATTTCGGCTTCATCCGCGATCTGCATCGCAGGGGCCTTGGTATAGCTGTCACAGGCAATGACATGGCAACCAAGGCGTTTTGCCGCGATGACAAATTCACGGCCCAGTTCGCCCGAGCCGAGCAGGAGTATTTTTGCAGTTGGTGTCACTTGTAATGCTCCCGCCGGTCGCTGAAATCCCGCACTCGCTTGCGCCAGACGCGATAGCTGCCCGGCTTCAGATGTCCGCGCATAATCGCTTTAACCTCGTCTGGCCTCACATTATGCTGGTCGGATATCTGGGTAAAGCTGACATGGTCGGATAACGCCATTTCGACGATTTCACTCAATTGGGCGGCAGACAAGGTTGATGTCGTCACGCTCAAGCTGGCCACTGATCAGTGTCATGATCGGGATGCTGCCGGTTGCTCGCCTTTATACTTCCTGCCTGCTCCGCCATCGTCTCTTCGGTTGTCCCCTCGTCGGTCAAACTGCAGATTTCGCCGAACCACGGCATGCGCGCCTCCTTTCCGAATTGCACCTGCGGCGGAAATGCAGCGGGGTCATCCAGCGATCCGGTTGTGACATTCAGATGCGTGCTGCTTGCATAATCATACAGCAGCGGTGTTCCGCAAGCCCCGCAGAAACCCCGTATAACCGGGTCGGAACTTTTGAACACAGTCGGGGCGCCTCTGGTCCACTGGAATGCATCGCGCGGAATGCCGATAAGCGCCGCGAAAAAATTGCCGACCGCTTTCTGGCACATGCGGCAATGGCAAATGTGCGACGAGTCAAGTACGGCATCAGCGCGGTATCGCACCGCGCCGCATTGGCACCCGCCGGTTACTGTTCTGGCAATTCTGTCCATCAAAAGGCTTTCGCCTCATTCGGCAGAAGGTGCAATATCGAAGTGCATGACGTCTTCGCGCGTGCCCAATTTTGTATAAAGTGCAACCGCTGGTTCATCCCCATAATCGGCCTGAACATAAATCACCCACACCCCGTTCGCCTTGGCGATGGATCGCAGTTCAGCAATCACGGCGCTGGCTATGCCCCGCCGCCGCCAGGTTTTGGCGACCGCCAGATCATAAATGTAGATTTCACTGCGCGCCTGTTCGATTTTTGGCAAAATATAGGCAATCAGTCCGCCTACGACCGCCTCGCGCTCGACTGCAACAAGCGCGATGATATTCGGTTGGGCGAGTTGGTGCGCGAGATAGCAATCGTCGGGCGGGTTGGCTTTGTAGGCGTCCGGATCCTCGAAAGCCTCGGCGAAAAGCGCATTAAGTTCTCGCATAAGGAGAATATCGGATGCGGTCAGCCGGAGGATTTCAACCATCAGATGCCGAATAGCTTTTTCCAGCGCGGGTCGGACTTGGCAACACGCACCAGAAAAGGACAAACCGGTGTCGCCTTTATGCCCATCGCCTCGATTTCTTCGAATACGCCGTTTGCAAGACGGCCGCCCGAACCGGTTCCCCGCAATGCCGATGGCACTTCTGCATGGGTCAGCATCATCGTGTCGCCACGCCAGCTATAATCAACAACTGCATTGCCACTTTTGGTCGGCATGATGAAACAGCTTTGGTCTGGGTCATGAATAATGGACATAATGGCGAACGCCTATTCCCACTCAATCGTTCCCGGTGGCTTCGACGTATAGTCATATACCACGCGGTTGATGCCTCTGACTTCGTTGATGATCCGGGTCGAAACGCGGCTTAAAAACGCACTTTCGAACGGGTAGATGTCGGCTGTCATGCCGTCGGTCGAGGTTACGGCACGAAGCGCACATACATTGTCGTAGGTGCGGTGGTCACCCATCACGCCGACAGTGCGGACGGGGAGCAAAACTGCGAAAGCCTGCCAGATTTCATCGTAGAGCCCGGCATTACGAATTTCTTCGAGATACACCGCGTCGGCCAGCCGCAATATGTCGCAGCGTTCCTTCGTAACCTCGCCGGGAATTCGGATCGCGAGGCCGGGGCCGGGGAAGGGGTGGCGACCGACGAATTGCTCGTTCAAGCCAAGCTCGCGGCCCAAAGCGCGCACTTCGTCCTTGAACAGTTCGCGCAAGGGTTCGACCAGTTGCATATTCATCCGCGCTGGCAAGCCACCGACATTATGGTGGCTTTTGATCGTGACCGATGGGCCACCGGTGAAGCTGACGCTTTCAATGACGTCGGGATACAGCGTGCCCTGCGCGAGAAAATCAGCGCCGCCGATCTTTTTGGCTTCTTCCTCGAAAACATTGATGAATTCGCCGCCGATGAACTTGCGCTTGGCTTCGGGATCGGTTACGCCTGCGAGACCGGCCATGAAGCGCGCCTCGGCATTGACCACGACGAGCGGGATATTGTAGTGGTCGCGGAACAGGGTTTCGACCTGGCTCCGCTCGTTCATCCGCAGGATGCCGCCATCGACGAAAACGCATGTGAGCTGATCGCCAATGGCTTCATGGATCAGGATTGCTGCAACCGATGAGTCTACCCCGCCCGACAAGCCGCAAATCACCCGACCTGCGCCGACTTGCGCCCGGATTTCGGCGATCTTGGTGGCGCGGAATTCGGCCATTGTCCAGTCGCCGGCAAGCCCACAAATCTTGTGGACGAAGTTGGAAATGAGTTTCGCACCGTCGGGCGTATGCACGACCTCCGGGTGGAACATCGTGGTGTAATATTTGCGCGCCTCGTTCACGCAGATTGCAAACGGCGCGTTGGACGAGGTGCCGATGACTTCGAAGCCCTCGGGTGCGACGGTCACACGGTCGCCGTGGCTCATCCACACCGGGTAGCTGCCCCCAACTTCCCAGAAGCCGTCAAACAAGGGGCTGGATTTAAGGATTTCAACATCGGCGCGTCCGAATTCCGCCGCGTGGCCGCCCTCGACTGTGCCGCCCAATTGCGTGCACAAGGTTTGCTGACCGTAACAGATGGCAAGGATGGGGAGGCCGCTGTCGAAAACGACCTGCGGCGCGCGGGGCGACCCCTCTGCGGTAACCGATGCCGGACCCCCCGACAAGATTACGCCTTTTGGCTGCATCCGCTCGAATGCTTCGGCAGCAGTGTTGAAGGGGGCGATTTCCGAATAGACCCCAGCCTCGCGTACGCGGCGGGCGATCAGCTGGGTAACTTGCGACCCGAAATCGACGATCAGGATGGAATCCGACGGCTGGGTGTTTTTGTGTGTGTCTGGCATGGCCAGCCGATAGGCACTGTCGCCGCCGCTGTCCATATCGGCACAGCGGCGGCTAAAAACTATTTGTGGGTAACGGGATTAATCAAGCACTTCGACCTGACCACGGCTAAGGTAACCTTTCTCACGCATTTCCTTTGTATAGTCCTGGCGGGCGTCAACCAGTTCATTGTCATATTCAGCATAGGCCTCGCGCCGGTCTTGCGAAGTTTTCGCGCGGCGCAAATCCTTGCGAAGTTCGTTCTCCGCTTCTTCAAGGTCGGAGCGATAATCATACCAGAGGTTATTGCGGACCCCGGCAATCGGAGCCTTCAATGTATGCGCATGACGCTGCTGACCGGGATGCGCCGAAAGTGTTGCGGCAGTGCCGACGGCCATTATGAGGCCCGATGCGGATAACAACGCGATCGCAGTCTTTGGAAAATGGGTCATCTTGTTGCTCCTTTATAGTTGCGGATCAGGGAACATCGGTGAAGCCCGTTTGGGCGTGTGCGGGGCATGAATACATGGGCAGTTTAAGCCGACTGGTTGGGCTGTCGGGATAAACGGAGATAAACTACACCCCGCACCAAGGCGCGGGGCGGTCTTTAGATGCTGTGGTCAGTCAAGCAGGCTTTTGCTCTGGGTGCGGGAAATATTCCGTATGCGCAGAATGCAACTCGCCATTAAAGCAACCTTTCGGGTATGCCGCTTTTGTGCGAAGAGGAGCAGTGCCAAAACCTGACACCCGCCGCGCCGAAATTCTTGAGCGTCTCGCCGATCATGTGTTGGCGCACGGGCTGTCGGCTTCGAGCCTGCGGCCACTGGCCAAAGCGGCCGGAACCAGCGACCGGATGCTGCTTTATTATTTTGCCGACAAGGCGGAAATGATGACTGCGACGCTTGGGGTGATTGCGGCGCGGATCATGACGGCGATGGAAGCGCGCAAGGCACCTCATCCACTGCCCATCGATCAGCTGCAGCCGATCATGCTCGACGCCATTGTCGATGAAGAGATGTGGCCGTTCATGCGTGTCTGGCTGGAGATCGCCAGTCTCGCGGCCAATGGCGATGTCTTCTATCGTGCGGTCGGCGAGCAGCTCGGCCGGGGCTTTCTGGCATGGGGCGAGTCACAAATCGACGCGCCGACGGGTGCGCAGCGGCAAAAACACGCTGCGCGCTTATTGCTAATGTCCGAAGGCATGGTGGTGCTCAAAAGCATCGGCCTTGACGGCGATGCCAAAGCGGCTTTCGATCTCGACTAGCCTTTTTTCAGCGCCAATACTCTTGTTTTGCCGAGCAACAGCTCTGCCATTTCCGCCCTGTCTTTCGTCATGACGACGAGCAAATAGCAGCAGAGAAATGGCGCGCCGCCGGCGAAGATTGCCAGCCCGAACAGGATTCCGGGCAACGAAAAATGATGCCGCCACATTAGCCAGACCGATCCCAGGATCAGGAACGCTTGGAAGTCCATGTTAAACTGTCCGGGCCATCCCATTCTTGCGATATCGGCATAAAAAGGCGAAATAAAATCCATGCCATGCTCGCCAATGACAACAGCTGTATAAATGCCGACGATTGTTATGATCGCCACAAGCAAAATTCGAAACGCGGTCATGCTGCTTCCCCCTTGTTGAAAATGAACGCCAGCATTAACCCCCCGCCCGCGCCCCATAATATCGCAGCCGCGCAATTGGTAACTTGCGGCAGCGCGCCGCCATAAACGGCAGGAAACCATGCGACCACGATTCCGTCGATGAGCAAAGCGGTGGTGGTTACGACGGCGACGCCGGTAAACATCTGGTCGGAGCGCAGCTTTGCCAGCGTTTTTGTGAGAAAAACAAAGGGCAGGGTGCCGGGAATGATAAGCGCGTAGGTGACCGCGCGCGCCGAGCCTTCGAGAGCGCCCATCGGCGCAACAATCCGCAAGATGACTGCGGCCAAGGCCCAGAGCGCGGCACCGATAAAGACAAGCAGAACAGTCTGGCTTGAGCTGAGGCCGATGCGGTTAGGTGTGGATGCAGGCATAAGGGCTGTCCTTTATAATCGGACATTCTCTACCAAAATGTAGCGACTGCTACAATAGCTATTTTTCGTAGGTCAGTTCGATCCATGTCGGTGCATGGTCGCTCGCCTTTTCGCGCCCGCGATGATCCTTGTCGACACCGCACGCGACGAGCCGGTCAGCGACTGCCGGGCTCAGCAACAGATGATCGATCCGAAAGCCATGGTCGCGTTGCCACGCGCCGGCCTGAAAATCCCAGAACGTCCAGATGCCGCCATGAGGATAATGCGTTGCCAGCGCGTCGGTCCAGCCCTGGCCCAGGAGCGCCCGATATTTCGCAATGCTTTCCGGTTGGCGCAGCGCGTCGTCGAGTAACGCTCCGGGCGACCAGATATCGTGCGCATGTGGAATGACGTTATAATCACCCGCCAGCACGGCGGGAATTTCGGCCGCAAGCAGCTCGGCCGCGCGCGCCTGCAAGCGCCGCATCCATGCCAGCTTGTAATCGAACTTCGGCCCGGGTTGGGGATTGCCGTTCGGCAAATAGATGCTGGCAACCCGGACACCGAAAATATCGGCCTCGATATAACGCGCGTGTTTGTCCTCAGGGTCGCCCGGCAACGTGCGCTGGGCTTCGACCGGTTGAGCGTTTCTTGCCAGTATCGCGACGCCGTTGAAGCTTTTTTGTCCGTGCCAGATCGCGCCGTAGCCAGCGCGTTCGAATTCGGCGACGGGAAACCCCTCATCCTGCGATTTTACCTCTTGCAGGCAGGCGACGTCGGGCCTGGTTTCTTCAAGCCATTCCAGAAGGCGGGGCAGGCGGGCTTTAACGCCGTTAATGTTATAGGTCGCAATACGCATGACAGCGACCCTAGCTTGGCAGAGCTATCGCATCAAACCGAAAAGCTTGAGCCGCACCCGCATCCCGATTGCGCCTGTGGATTTGTAACCTGAAACGATTTGCCGCCGAGCGACTCTACAAAATCAACGGCAGAACCGCGAACCAGATCGAGGCTGATCGGGTCAACGACCAACGAAGTGCCTTCGCGGTCTGCCCGGATATCATCTGCTTCGACTGTTTCGGCAAGCCCGAACTTATACTGAAAGCCGGAGCAGCCGCCGCCTTCAACCGAAAGCCGCAGGATCGGCGCTTTGCCGAGTTTGATAGCAATTTCGGAAACGCGCCGGGCGGCGTTCTCGGTAAGGGAGATGACATCGGTATCGCTCATGGCGCCAATGTAGGAGGAACGACCGATAAAGAAAAGGGGCGGTAGCGTTTCCGCCACCAGCCCCCAAATTTACACCCTCTCCCAAAGGTGATGCGTTTAGCCGGTTGGCTTACTCGTTTTCAGCCGGACCGCCCATAGCCTTGCTATCAGGTGTTTTTGCAGCGAGCAAGACATTTGCGCCAGCATTGACGGGCGACAAAAATGCGGTGGGATTGATCGCTTCACCAGCGATACGGACTTCGTAATGGAGGTGGCTACCGGTAGAACGACCGGTCGATCCCATATAACCGATGATATCGCCTTTGCGAATGCGCTGACCTGGCGTCACATTAAGCGCGGACATATGTCCGTAACGGGTCTGAACCGCGTTGCCATGATTGATTTCGACGAATTTGCCATATCCGCTGACCCATTGCGCGCGGCCGATGGAGCCATCTGCTGTCGCATAAATCGGCGTACCGACCGGGCCCGGTATGTCGATCCCCTTGTGGTTACGGCTGGCACCGCGTGTCGGCGCATTGCGATAACCGAAACCGCTGGAGAATTTCATGATCTCGACAGGGTTAATCGATGGCACCGCCACTTCGACCTTGGACGTTGCGCCGTTAATCTTGCCCCAGCTATCCGCCAGCGCGCGGAATTCCGGGTCGGACACGCCCAGAGCGGTCTGATTTGCTTTCAAATCCTCGGGCTTTACCCGAAATGTATCGGAAGAGGCGGCGGCCGAATTTGCGTAAGCGGGGGTCATGGCAGATGCGATGACCAATATGCTTAACGCCGATACAGCCTTGAGTGTCAGTGATTGGCACGAGGCCAAAGCGCTGCTTACCATAGCGAGGTATTACCTTTTGTTGCGACCCACGCTTGCACGCAGCCCCGAAGTTTTTGCCAAGGCAGTTGATCTGCCCACCCCTTATGAGAGGATTGGTGACGGAAGGGTCAGCGCATTGCAACATGCGCGTCATAATCGCGGGACAAACCGGCGTTCAAACGCGTTGAGCCGTTGAATCGAGGCGAAATTGTCCAATGAAAGTGGCGGAATACCAGCACTTTCCGATAAGGATTTGGTAATAACCTGACATCGGTCTAACGTGCGGCAAACCGTTTTGTTCCGCAATAACATGGCGGAACAGGCTTTTTTGGAAGGCGCCCGGCACCGCGAATCATTGGCGACGGTTGTTACCTTATAATGCCGATGCGGCTGCCAGAACCTCGGCGGCGTGGTTTTTCACTTTGACCTTGCGCCATACTCGCGCGACTTTTCCGTCCCTGCCGATCAGATAGGTCGAGCGGTCGATCCCCATATAGCTTTTGCCGTACATCGACTTTTCGACCCACGCGCCCATCTGTTCGGTCGCATCGCTGGCTTCGTCCGAAAGCAATATGACATTGAGCCCGTATTTTGCGGCAAACTTTGCCAGTTTGGCGGGCTTGTCTTTTGACATGCCGTAGACCGGGCAGCCGATTTTCGCGAACTCGCCGGCTAACGCGGTAAAGTCTTTCGCTTCATTGGTGCAGCCGGGCGTGTCCGCCTTTGGATAGAAATAAAGCACGAGCGGACCTTTCAGGGACGCCAGGTTGACCGTTTTTCCCTCGCTGTCGAGGACATCCACATCCGGAAGGGTTTCGTTCACATCGGTCATCGTCAAAGTCCTCATTAAAAATCGCGCGGTCCGAATAGCGTTTGCCACTGGTCGATGACAACCCCGCGATAATCCCTAACCGACGCCATAAGACGATCCCAATCTTCGTGACCTAGGCTCGTCGCGATGAGTGCCTGTGCGGCCTCCGGCGGCGTCTCGCACTCGGGCGCAATCAGGCGGACCATCACCAGTAGCCGGCTCAGCAAATTGTCCGCTTTTGCAAAGTCTTCGCGAAGCTGACCGGCAGCGGTCAAACTCCGGATTGCTTCGCCCAGCTGCGGATTCAGGCCCTCGTGCCTTGAAAGTTGAAGCGCATGGACGATGAATTCCATATCGACGAGGCCGCCGGGTAGCAGCTTGACGTCGAGCGCGCCTTTGGGCGGTTTATGCGCCGCCATTTCCTTTCGCATAGTCACAACATCGGCGAACAGCTTTGCCGTGTCCCGCGGCGCGTTCAGCACCTCGGTAACGATGCTATCTACCTCGGTTCGGGCAACTGGCGACCCGAATAACGTCCGCGCGCGCGCGAGCGCCATATGCTCCCATGTCCATGCGTTCTCGCGCTGATACTGGCCAAAGCTTTTGACCGAAGCGCATAACAATCCGTCAGCACCCGACGGACGAAGCCGGGTGTCGACTTCGTACAGCGCGCCCGATGCTGTCGGCACGGACATTGCGGCGATCACACGCTGCGCCAGCTGGTTGAAATATTGCGTTGCACCCAAGGGCCGCGCGCCATTCGATTCGGTCCGAAAATCGCCAGTGAAGAGCAGAATGAGGTCGAGGTCCGACGCATGCGTCAGCGCCTCGCCGCCAAGCCGTCCCAGCGCGAGAATGACGAGTTCGCCTCCGGACACCGCCCCATGCGCTTTCTCGAACTCGCTTACGGTTGCTGCGGTCAGCGTATGAAGCGCGGCCTCGGCGAGATGCGCATAGGCACGGGCGATATCGAGAGCGTTATTGCGGCCTTCAATAAGCTGCACTCCGAGCGCAAAGCGCTTTTCGCCGACATAGTCGCGCACAATATCCAGCGTTGACTGGTAATCGGCGTCACTAATTCGGTGCTGCATTGCAGCAAGCAATTCAGCTACATCGCCGGGCAAATCCATCGCGCTGGTATCGATTAATGCGTCGAGATAGCGGCTCTGCCGTCCCAGATCGTCGGCAAGCGTGGGCGCATAGCTCAATATGTTGGCGACAAGCTGCAACAGACCGGGTCTCGCTTCGAGCAACCGGAATATGTTGATCGCGCTCGGCATTGCTTCGATCATATTGTCGAACCGCGCGATGGCGCGCTCGGGGTCGGGTGAACCGGCGAGCGCCTTCAGCAGCGCGGGCAGAACTTCCTCGAACGCCTCGCGCGCCGCGCCGCTGCGGATCGCGCGGATATTCCCGCTTCGCCAGCGTTTGATCCGCTGCATGATCGAGGCCGGGTCGGCGTAGCCGAGGCCGGTAAGCTGTTCTTCGAGCGGCAAGCCGTCCTCGGCCATGCGCGGGCTTTCGCTACCGACGTCAACCATCCGGTCGTAGATCGCGGCGACGCGGGCGGTGATAGGCCGGATGGCCTCGGTCAGGGCGTCGGCATCGGTCAGCCCATGGAGCCGCGCCACAGCATCGGCGGTGTCTCGGTTTTCGGGGATTGAATGCGTCTGCCGGTCGCCGTGCATTTGCAGGCGATGTTCGAAAGTGCGCAGCTGTTCGTAAGCTGACGAAAGCGTTGCCGCTTCCTGCGCTGTGATCGGGCCAGCCTTTGCCAGCGCCGCCAGCGCTGCCCTGGTATCGGCAACGCGCAAGGCAGGATCACGCCCGCCGTGAATCAATTGATGCGCCTGAGCGAAAAATTCGCATTCGCGGATCCCGCCTTGCCCGCGTTTCAGATCGAACCCCGGACCGATTTTCTGCCCCTTGGCATAATGATCGCGGATGGCGGCGGTCATCGCGGTGATATTCTTAAGCTGCCCGAAATCGAGCGATTTGCGCCAGATAAACGGCTGGATGGCGTTCAGGAAATAATTGCCTAGCGCCCGGTCGCCCGCACTTACACGCGAGCGGATAAACGCCGCCTGCTCCCATGCCAACGCGCTCGACTCATAATAGCTAATCGCCGCTTCGACGGGCAGCACGATGGGACTAACCTCGGGCGAAGGGCGAAGCCGCATATCGACGCGGAAGACATAGCCATGCTCGTCCATCTTGCTGAGCAATTCGATCACCCGCCGCCCATATCGCACCGCAGCTTCAGCGACATCGTCACGCTCGCGGTGGGGCAGGGTGGTCGGGTCGAACAGGAAAATCGGGTCGATGTCCGACGAATAATTCAGCTCGCGCCCGCCATGTTTGCCGAGCGCAATGACTGCGAAGCCCTGATTTGGCGCCCCGGGGACGCGTTCTTCGATGGCAGCGGCAATAGCTTGATCAAGCGCATGGTCGGCGAAGTCGGAGAGGATGCGCGTGACGCGGGTCAGGTCCCAGACGCCAGCAAGGTCGGCGATGGCAGTGACGAGCGCGACCCCCTGGCGCTGCCGACGAAGCGCAGCTCCGACAGAGGTGTCGGTTCGAGCGAGAGCCGAAACCAGTGCTTCCTCGAAGTCGCCCGCCTCGATCAACAGCATGAGCTCCGGGTTGCGCTCTATAAGTCCTGCGACGAAAGGGCTGTTCGCTCTAGCCCGTTGAAGCGCTGCCTTGATTGGACCCATGTTCTAAGCCTTGTCATCCTCGCGAATGCGGGGATCCATGGCCTGAGATATCGGTTTCAACAACAAGTCTGTTGACCCGGACGGGTCAGGCCATGGATCCCCGCATTCGCGAGGATGACACAATATGGGGAAATTTAGCCTCACTTTACCTTTTTCTTGTCAATCAGCACATCCTGCTGCCATTTGCTGGGTGGCTTGTCGGTGCGGTGGATGCAACCTGCCCAGCAGCAGAGTCGTTTCTTGCCTTCGCGCAGTTCCTCCGCCGTGCGCTGGATGCGGCGCTCGCGGGTTTTTGCCTGCTTGGCGTCATCTACCCAGCAGATGAACTCGTTGCGGCCAAGCGGGGTCAGACTTTGCCAAAGGCTAAGCAGCGCCAGGTCGCCTTCGATGGCTCCGCGCAAATCATCAGCAGCTTCGTGCACCGTGCCGTGAAGAAATCCCTCGATCATGCCCCCAGATAATCGCGGCGGAAGTCGCTGGCAAACTGATTGAATAGGCCTTCCGTTATCGCGGTGCGCATACCCGCCATCAGCATCTGGTAATAATGCAGATTATGCTGAGTCATCAGCATCGCGCCCAATATCTCGCCAGAGCGGATCAGGTGGTGGACATAGGCTCTGGTCCAGGTTGCGCAGACCGGGCAGGTGCAGCGCTCGTCAATCGGGCCTTGGTCTTCGGCAAATTTCGCGTTGCGGATGTTGATCGGGCCGCTGTGTGTAAATGCCTGTCCGTTACGGCCGGATCGCGTCGGCAGCACGCAATCGAACATATCGATCCCGCGCTCGACCGCGCCGACCAGATCGTCGGGCTTACCCACACCCATCAGGTAGCGCGGCTTCTCGGCGGGCAACTGGTCGGGCGCGTAATCGAGACAACCAAACATCGCCTCCTGCCCTTCGCCCACCGCAAGACCGCCGATAGCATAGCCGTCGAAGCCAATGTCGATGAGCGCATCGGCAGAGCGTTTGCGCAATTCCTCGTCAAGCGAGCCTTGCTGGATGCCGAACAACGCGGCCCGCTCCGCGTGTTCGCCGCCGCTATCGAATCCGTCGCGCGAGCGTTTGGCCCAGCGCATCGATAGCTCCATCGACTTGATTGCCCCGTCGCGGTCCACCCCGGCAGCAGGACATTCGTCAAAGGCCATGACGATGTCCGACCCCAGCAAACGCTGGATTTCCATCGACCGTTCGGGCGACAGCATATGGCGCGACCCGTCAAGATGGCTCTGGAACGACACGCCTTCTTCTGTAATCTTGCGCAGCGCGGACAGGCTCATGACCTGATAGCCGCCGCTGTCAGTCAGGATCGGCCGGTCCCAGCCTGAAAATGTGTGCAAGCCGCCAAGCCGCGCGACGCGCTCCGCGCCGGGCCGCAGCATCAGATGGTAGGTGTTGCCAAGGATAATATCAGCGCCCGTCGCGCGCACCTCGGCGGGGCGCATTGCCTTGACCGTGGCGGCTGTGCCGACTGGCATGAACGCGGGCGTGCGAATTTCGCCACGCAGCATCTGGATGCTGCCGGTGCGCGCCTTGCCATCAGTGGCGGAGATCGAAAACTGGAATCGCTTAGTCATTGCAGGTGGCTGTAATGGGAAAGCGCTTCAAATAGAACTACCTAATCCGTTCGGAGCAAGGTGACTGTCACTTGCTGACTGTCACCTTAGCTCCGCGCCCGAAGGGGTGACAGTCAGCGAGTGACAGTCACCGGGGGACGTTTTCGCGGGAAAAACTCTGCGGGGTTGATTTATGCCTTTTCGGTTACGCTTCAGTCCCCCATATAGCCATCATGACTTACACAGACCCCCGCTCCTATCTCTACCAACCCGGCCTGCTCGACCCTGACGCAGCTCAACGCATCACGCGCGAGGCGCTTAGCGCCTGCGATGACGGCGAACTTTACCTGCAATATAGCGCGACCGAGAGTTTCGGCTTCGACGATGGCCGCCTCAAAATGGCGGATTATTCGACCGGATCGGGCTTCGGCCTGCGCGGCGTTTCTGGCGAGATGACGGGGTTTAGCCACGCCAATGATATGAGCGAATCCGCAATCCGCCGCGCCGGCGAAACGCTGAAGCTGCTTGACCCGGCCAAGGAGCAGCCCGCACCGCCGCCGCGCAAGAACAACCGGCATCTTTATACCGATGGCAATCCGCTGGAACTTGTGCCGTTTGCCGAGAAGGTTGCCTTGTGCCAGAAAATCGACGCCGCCGCCCGTGCGCGCGACCCGCGTGTGGCGCAGGTCAGCGTCAGTCTGTCCGGCAGTTGGAGCGTCATCGAAATCGTCCGCGCCGACGGCTTTGTCGCGACCGACGTTCGACCATTGGTACGGCTCAATGTCTCCATAGTCGCGCAAGATGGCGATCGCCGCGAAACGGGCAGTTACGGCTTTGGCGGGCGCTATCTCTACGGCAAATTGTTCGAAGACGCGCAGTGGGAGCATGCGATTGACGAGGCGCTGGCGCAGGCATTGACGAACCTTCGCTCGGTCGCCGCACCAGCCGGCGAAATGACGGTATTGCTCGGTCCCGGCTGGCCCGGCGTATTGTTGCACGAGGCGGTGGGCCATGGCCTTGAAGGCGATTTCAACCGCAAGGGCAGCAGCGCGTTTTCCGGCAAGATCGGTCAGCGCGTTGCGGCCCCTGGCGTCACCGTGGTCGATGACGGCACCATGCAAAACCGGCGCGGTTCGCTGTCGATCGATGACGAAGGCACGCCGACTCAGGAAAATGTTTTGATCGAAGACGGCATCCTGCGCGCTTATATGCAGGACCGGATGAATGCGCGGCTGATGGGTGTCGAACCTACGGGAAACGGCCGCCGCGAAAGCTACGCCCATGCGCCCATGCCGCGGATGACCAACACCTTCATGCGCAGCGGAAACGACGACCCTGCGGAGCTTCTGAGCCGCGTCAAAAACGGTATCTTTGCCAAGAGCTTCGGCGGCGGGCAGGTCGATATCGTGTCTGGCAAATTCGTCTTCAGCTGCACCGAGGCCTATCTGGTCAAGGACGGCAAATTAGGCGACCCGATCAAGGGCGCAACGCTGATCGGCGACGGTCCGACGGTGCTGAACAAGGTAATCGGCCTTGGCAACGACATGGCGATTGACGAAGGCATTGGTGTGTGCGGCAAAGCGGGTCAGAGTGTTCCTGCGGGCGTTGGACAACCGACAACATTGGTCAGCGCGTTGACCGTGGGCGGGACGGCGGGGTGAGCCGACTTCTCGCCGACTGGCCAGCGCAAGTCTTGCGCTTCTGGTTCGACGAACATGGCGAGTCCGACTGGTTCGGTGGCGGGCCGGATTTTGATGCCAAGGTGACCGAGCGTTTTGCCGAATGGCGCGACGTCTTGCGTTCGCAGCCGGTCAAGGCCTTCACCAAAGATGCTGACACCGCGCTCGCCGCAATTATCCTGTTCGACCAGGTGCCGCGCAACGCGTTTCGCGGCTCGGCAGAAGCCTTTGCCACCGACCACATCGCGCTGGCCATCGCCAGGGCAGCGGCCGAAAGCGGGCTTGATGCAGGCCTGACCAAAGACCAGCGATTGTTCCTGTACCTTCCCTTCGAGCATAGCGAAAATCTGGAGGACCAGCGCGAATCGGTTCGCCTGATCGGCGGCCTCCACGACCCGCGCCTCCTTCAATTCGCTCTCGACCATCAGGACATGATTGAACGATTTGGCCGCTTCCCGCACCGCAATGCTGTTTTGGGCCGTGCCGACCGCGCTGGAGAGGCCGAGGCGGTTGCACAGGGCGGGTCGTGGTAGGTACTCTCCGGTAGGCGTCTGGCAGGTTGCGCTCCAACCGCAATTCGGCCAAACATTATGCATGGCCGAATTCACCGAAACTTTAAGCGACAAGCATGTCGAGATGATTGGCAAGCAGCCGGTTTTCTTCACCGCGACCGCTGCCGCCGATGGCCGCATCAACCTTTCGCCAAAAGGCTATGATGCCTTTCGCGTGCTGTCGCCAGCCCGTGTTGCCTATCTCGATCTTGGCGGATCGGGCAATGAAACGCACGCGCATCTTTCGGTCGATGGCCGGATAACTGTCATGTTCTGCAACTTCGATCGGCCCGCGCTGATCTTGCGCATTTATGGGCGGGGGCGTGCGGTGTTGCCGCAGGATAGCGAATGGGATGTGCTTGCCGCGCATTTCACGCTTTTGCCCGGGACGCGGCAGATTTTTGTTATCGATGTCGAAAGTGTTCAGGGTAGCTGCGGCTGGGGCGTGCCGTTCATGACGCTCGAACGCGAACGCGATACCCTTCAAAAAGCCCATTCGCAGATCGAACCCGAGGCATGGATTGCACGTGCCAAAGGCCGGAGCAAAAGCATCGACGGCATTCCAACCCGAGTAACCGACCGCTATTTCGGCCCGGCCAAATAGGCTGTGGCGCTGGTCGAGCTTGCCCGTTACCCGTCTTCGGCGGCTGCCGAAATTGCGCGGACTTTTCTGGAATCGCACGGGCTGGGTGCTGTCACGTTCGATGGCGGAATGAACATTGCCGACAGCGCGGCGTTTGCCATACCGGTGCGGCTGATGGTGCTTGACGAAGATTATGACGAAGCGTTGCGACTGCTCATCGAGGCCGACATAAGATGACGCTGCCACTGAAGGTCGCGACCTACAACATCCGCAAATGCATCGGACTCGACCAGAAACGGAGTCCCGAGCGGATCATCCGGGTGCTCAATGAGATCGACGCCGACGTCATTACATTGCAAGAGGCGGACCGCCGTTTCGGTTCGCGCGAAAGCTGTCTTCCGGCCTCGTTGATCGAGGCGGAAACGCCCTGGCATGCCGTCCAGTTCAATATTCGCCCCGGCAGTATGGGTTGGCATGGCAATGCGATTTTGGTGCGCAACGGAATTGAATCGCATCACGCGCATCCGCTCGACCTTCCGATGCTTGAGCCGCGCGGCGCGGTTGAGGCGCATTGCACGCATATGGGGCGCGATTTTCGCATCATCGGGGTCCATCTTGATCTGTCAGGACTGTGGCGACGGCGGCAAGTGCGGGCCATCCTCGCCCATATTGATGCCTCGCCCCGGCACTTGCCAACAATCATCATGGGTGATTTCAACCAGTGGTCGGACAGGGGTGCGCTGTCGGAATTTGCGTTTCATCACCACCGAATCATCAAAACGCCCAAAAGCTTCCACGCATCCCGGCCAGTCGCCCATCTCGATCGCATCATCGTAAGCCACGACATTGCGGTTGAGGCACAAGGCGCGCATATTTCGGCATTATCCCAGCGCGCATCCGACCATCTTCCCGTGTGGGCTAACCTCGAGTTGCAATAGCTGCCTAAATATTAATCAGCGTTAGCTCAGTGATTAATTTTTAGGCATTATCCGTAAACAGATTGTTGCAAAGGCTTGCCACCTACAGCCATTAAGGCCGTTTCCGATTCTGGCACGGCGTTTGCATGTTGCAGTGCACCATCATGTGGAAATGGCAAAACGGGGGGTGTGCATGAAATATATTGTCGCAGTGATTAAGCCGCACAAGCTTGACCCGGTCCGCGAAGCGCTGACGGCGCTTGGTGTGTCGGGTATGACCGTGACCGAGGTAAAGGGCTTTGGTCGGCAAAAGGGGCAGACCGAAATCTACCGCGGCGCCGAATATGAAACCAACATGGTGCCGAAGGTAAAGATCGAAGTCGCGTGCGCGTCCGATCAGGCAGCCGCTGTCATCGAAGCCATTCAGCATGCTGCCGAAACCGGCGCGATTGGCGACGGGAAGATTTTCGAATTCGAACTAGCCGGTGCCTTACGCATCCGCACCGGCGACACGAACGAAACCGCGCTTTGACGCGATAATATCAAGCTAGGGGAACCAGATAATGTCCAAAACACTCAAATTTCTAGGTGCGGCCGGGGCGACGTTGTTCGCCAGCCTGCCCGCCTTCGCCCAAGAGGCGGCAACTGCCGCCGCCGAGGGTGCTGCCGCAGCGACTGCTGCTGTCGCCGACGGCCCGATCAAGGCACCTACCGTCGAGCAGATGGCCGGAATGGTCGACAAGGGCGACACCACCTGGATGCTGGTCAGCTCCGCTTTGGTGTTGCTGATGTCGATTCCAGCATTGGCATTGTTCTACGGCGGCCTCGTCCGCACCAAAAACATGCTCAGTCTGCTGATGCAGGTGTTCATGATCGTGTCGGTCGCGGCGCTTGTCTGGGTCAGCTATGGCTACAGCCTCGCCTTTACCAGCGGCAGCCCCTACATCGGAGGCTTCTCAAAAATCTTCCTGCAAGGCGTCGATGCGACAACATATGCAGCGACGTTCAGCAACAACGTTTACATTCCGGAATACGCCTTTGTCGTGTTTCAGATGACCTTTGCCTGCATTACGCCGGCGCTGATCGTCGGGGCGTTTGCCGAGCGGATCAAGTTTGCGCCGCTGATGATCTTCACGGTATTGTGGCTAACCTTCGCCTATTTCCCGATCGCGCACATGGTATGGTATTGGGCTGGTCCTGACTTCCTGGTCGATGCGCCTACCGATTCCGGTATGCTCTGGGGTTGGGGTGCGCTCGATTTCGCTGGCGGCACAGTTGTGCACATCAATGCCGGTATCGCTGGCCTTGTCGGCTGCCTCATCGTCGGCAAGCGGGTCGGTCACGGCAAGGACGCCACACCGCCGCACAGCATGACCATGACCATGATCGGCGCTTCGTTGCTCTGGGTGGGCTGGTTCGGCTTCAACGCCGGGTCCAACCTCGAAGCCAATGGCCTTGCGGCTCTCGCCTTCATCAACACCTTCGTCGCAACAGCAGCGGCTGCCGTGGCATGGTGCCTGATCGAACAGTTCCACCATGGCAAGCCGTCGTTGCTCGGCGCAGTCACCGGTGCGGTCGCAGGTCTGGTCGCGATTACGCCAGCCAGCGGCTTTGCGGCGCCAATGACCTCAATCCTGCTCGGCTTTGCGGCATCAGGCCTCTGCTATGTCTTTGTAGCTTATGTAAAGAACAAGCTCGGCTATGACGACACGCTCGATGTGTTCGGTGTGCACGGGATTGGCGGTATCGTCGGCGCCATCGGCACCGGCATCGTCGCCGACCCCGCTCTGGGTGGTCAGGGCTGGTTCGACTATACCGTCTTCCCCGCAGTCCCCGGCGAATATGACATGACCGGTCAGGTCATGACCCAGATTTGGGCTGTCGGCACAACGGTCGTTTGGACCGGCGTGGTTTCGGCTGTGCTCTTCTACGCGCTCAAATTCACGACAGGACTTCGTCCTGCCGAAGATGCCGAGCGCGAAGGGCTCGATATCACCGAGCATGGCGAGCGCGCTTACAATTATTAAGTTTTCATGAGCTTGGCGGCGGGGCGTTCTCTCTCCTCCTTATACGCCCCGCCCCCTCCAGATGTTCCTCCCGCGAACATCCACCTTACGGCCCGGACCAGAGATGGTTCGGGCCGATTTTGCATTTACCAAAAAGCGAAAGTTAGCGGCAATAACGCAGGCCATTGCGCCTTGACGATGCGCATATACCAAAAAGGCAGCAAATGTAAAAACGGCTGGACGGGAAGACGGAATGACATGGTCGCCTGTTGCACCCTCAACCGTTGGCCAAAGCACCGTTGGGCCTTGGCACATTTTTGACGGCTGATGGGACGTACGAACAACATTATCGTCCTGTCGTCTTGCCGTCTGTCCGTTTTTTTTACGCGTTGCCCACTATCAGGCGTCGGCCAGTATATCGACAAGCGCGGTTATGCGACTTTGGATTCGGCCCCAAGGATCAGCGGATCCGCAACCCTGCTGACATCGACGGTCGTGCGGGCAATGCTCGGCATTCCGCCCGACGATTTATGCTTGAACTTGCCTTCGACCTGACCGCCAGGGGCGATGGTCAGATTGTTGTAAACGACATCGCCGATGATGCGTGCGCTGGATTCGATAACGAGGTCGTTGGCCTCAATCGATCCCTCGACTTTCCCCGACAGCTTTGCCGACTCAGCGGTTACCTTGCCGGCAATGACGCTACCTTCGCCCTGCACAATACTGCCGCAGGTCACATCCCCCTGAACCTTGCCGTCGATATGCAAATCGACGCGGGCATTGAGGTTGCCGACAATCTCGACATCGGAAGCAATGATGGAGAAGGTATGGCCGGATTTGCTCATATGATTATGACTTCTTTGCGGATTTTGCGGGATTGTCGGCACGGTTTCCGGCGACGGCTTGGACTTCGAGAACATCAGGATTTGCCTCCAAAAACTTGCGCGGGTTAATGGCCTGCCCATTCAGGCGAACCTCAAAATGCAGATGGCTGCCGGTCGAACGACCTGTGCTGCCCATCCGTGCAATCTGAACCCCCCGCTCGACCTTCTGGCCGAGTGATACATTAAATCCCGACAAATGGGCATAGCGGGTTACCAAGCCGTTAGCATGGGTAATCTCGATACAGTTGCCATAGCCCCCCTGTTGTCCGGCAAAGGTAATTTTGCCATCTGCGGCAGCCAGAATGGGGGTGCCGACCGGTCCCTTGAAATCAAGCCCTGCATGCATGGCCCCTGCGCCCGTGAACGGGTCGCTGCGATAACCGAAGCCGCTTGACATCAGCATGACGGCGGCGGGCATCGAGGTCGGAATGGCGGCAAGCGCGCGTTCCATGGCGTCCATTCGTCCAAGCGAATTCGCCAGCTTCAAAAAGCGCGGATCGCGAACATCTTTTTTGCCGCTACCGAAAAACGATTCGAACGGACCGCCCTGCGCATCGTTGGCCCGCCGCGCTAATATGTCCGGGTTGAGGCCGAACTGCCGGATTGCGGCTTCGGCCTTTTGAGTGCGCGCGAGGGCGACTCTGGTCATCAATTCGGCAAAGCGAATTTGACGGGCTTCGATCTGCGCCAGTCCGGCTGCTTCGGGAACCAGGGCGCTAATCTTTTTAACCGCCTTATCTTCCTCGGTGGCGGCGGAGGTCGGTTCGCTCGCCGGTACTTCGTCGAGATATTGCTCGCTCAGCGATTCCAGCATTTTCTGGCGGCGCTCGAGATCGGCCGTGACTTCGTCGATAGACCCGCGATAATTGGCCACACGCTCTTCTGCCGACTGGATTTTGGCCTGCTTTTCACTCAACGCCCACCGCTCGGCAGTGACGCTGATCTGGTTTATCGCCATGCCCAGCGTCACAATCAGCCAAACGCAAACGACAATCGCAGCAATGCCTGCAACGCGGCGTTGCAGTTGCGCAGATATCTTCAAAAACCGGACTTGGCCATTGGCCCGCATGAAAAACTCGCGGTCAATAAACCATCCAGCGATCCGGTTTTGCCAACCGGCCATTCTGGTCTGTAGCGACACGACCCACCCCGTTTATTATTTGTGAGTGCGCGCCTAGCAGAGGAACAAAGGCCTTGCGAATCGGTTTGGGGCGACTCGTGACGAGTCGGGCGAGTCGCGCGGTGAGTTGTGGAAAACGTTATCCGAATGCCACAAATCGGTTACCACGCTGGTTTCGGCTAAGCTTGTCTGCTAATAATATTCAATAAATTCAATGGGTTTTGGCGATTCGGCGTTATCCTGAGACGGAGCCACGGTTTTTAGGCTCACTCTTCCATTTTTTTGCCGTTTCTCTAGGAGCATCAGGGATGACGGATACCCAAGCACTTGTAACAGAAATGACGCACCGCGCCCGCGATGCAGCGCGGCTTTTGGCGCGGGCCAGCGACGAGTTAAAATCAGAAGCGCTTAAGCGCGCGAGCGATATCCTTCGAACACGATCCCCTGAAATCATTGCCGCGAACGATATCGATATGGAAGCCGGAGCAAAGGCCGGGCTTTCCAGTGCCATGCTCGACCGGCTGAAGCTTGACGACGCGGGTGTCGCCAGCATGGCCGCCGCCGTCGAGAACGTCGCCACGCTGGCCGATCCGGTTGGCGAGCTGATCGACAGCCGCACGCAGTCAAACGGGCTCGTTATGCAACGTGTTCGTGTCCCGGTTGGAGTTCTTGGCATTATATACGAAAGCCGTCCCAATGTGACGGCCGATGCAGCGGCGCTTGGATTGCGTTCGGGTAATGCCGTCATCTTGCGAGGCGGCAGCGAGGCGGTGAACAGCAACCGTGCGATTCACGCGGCAATGATCGAGGGCATCATAGCCGCCGGGCTTCCTGCCGACGCGGTGCAGCTCATTCCAACGCAGGATCGCGCGGCGGTTGGCGCAATGCTGCGCGCGCAAGGCGCAATCGACATGATCATCCCGCGCGGCGGCAAGTCGCTGGTCGCGCGCGTGCAGGACGAGGCGCGTGTTCCCGTGCTCGCGCATCTCGACGGCATTAATCATGTCTATGTGCACAAGGACGCTGATCCCGAAATGGCAATTGCGATCGTTGTCAACGCGAAGATGCGCCGGACCGGGATCTGCGGATCGAGCGAAACGCTGCTGATCGACCAGGACTATCCGGCTCCGGCCGATCTGGTGGCGGCATTGCTTGACGCTGGCTGCGAAGTTCGCGCTGACGATGTGCTGATGGAGTTGGATGCCCGCACGGTCTCGGCAGATGATGCGGATTGGGACACCGAATATCTCGATTCGGTAATTTCCGCGCGGGTCGTGTCGGATCTGGGCGAGGCAATAGCGCATATAGCTCGCCATGGGTCGCATCATACCGATGCGATCATTACGGCTGATAACGATGCTGCGGCGCGGTTCCTCGCCGAAGTCGACAGCGCGATCGTCATGCACAATGCCTCGACCCAATATGCCGATGGCGGTGAATTCGGGCTGGGGGCAGAGATCGGGATTGCGACCGGGAGGCTTCACGCGCGTGGCCCGGTCGCGCTTGAAGGGCTGACGACATATAAATGGCTGGTGCACGGGCAGGGGCAGACCCGGCCTTGAATCATTTGTATACAAGTGATACAGCCAGGGCATGAGCAAGACAGCTGTCATAACCGCGCGCGTCGATGAAGATACTCTCGAGCTTGTTGATCGAGTGGCTAAAGCAAAGGGTCGTTCTCGCGCATGGTTCGTAGCAAATGCCGTCCAGCGTTTCGCTGAGTCAGAAGCTGAGTATCTTGCGTTTGTCCAAGAGGGCATCGACGCTCTTGATCGCGGCGAATCGATTCCGCACGAAGAAGTGATGGCAGAGCTGGATGCAATGATTGCCGAGCAACAGGCGCGATGCGGAAAATAAGCTGGTCGCCACCAGCACGCGACGATCTGCGACGAATAGAGAAATGGCTGCGAAACGAAAGCTCGCCAGACGTCGCCGTTCATTATTTGCGTGGCATCAGAATAAGATGTGCAGCTCTGGAAACCTTTCCGGACCGTGGCCCGCAAATCCACAATAATGTTCGCAAACTGCTCGTTCCAGATACGCCTTACATCATCCTCTATCGGTTGAAAGGGACCAATATCGAGGTGGCCCGCGTTTTTCACAATCGCGAAAATTGGCGCGATAATAGATGAAAACAATTGGCTTGATGGGCGGCTCGTTCAACCCTGCACATGGCGGTCACCGGACGATTAGCTTGTTGGCGATTAACGCACTGGATCTTGATGAATATTGGTGGATGGTCTCGCCGGGTAACCCGCTGAAGCCGAAAACGGACATGGCCCCGCTGACTGCGCGGCTTGCATCGGCCAAAATGCAGGCGCGTCGCAGCCCGATCAAGGCGACCGCCATCGAACGCGAGCTGGGTACAGTCTACACCGTCCAAACTTTGCGCAGTATCGTCTCGCGCTACCCCAAAACCCGCTTCATCTGGATCATGGGCGCGGATAATTTGTTGCAATTTCATCACTGGAAACGCTGGCGTGACATTGCCCGGATCATGCCGATTGCAGTTATCGCCAGACCCGGCTATGATGCGCGTGCGATTGCGGGTCCCGCAATGGCCTGGTTCAGACGGTTTGTCCGGCGTCCGGAGCAGCGTCATCACTGGACAAAGTGGAGTACGCCAGCGCTTGTCTTTTTGCGCTTTCGTCCAGACCTCCGTTCGGCAACCGCGATACGCCGCGCCGACCCATATTGGTTTAGCCGATATAAGGAACTTGGAACGCGTGACGGCGTTACCCGCAAACTTGTCTCTTAAGGAGCAGACTTGATCGAAACTGCATCTGTCCCCACGCCTGAAAAGGCCAAGGCGCCATCATTGAGCCCCGACGCGCTCCATACCCTCATCCTCCAGTCGCTGGACGATGATCAGGCACAAGAAGTCGTCACCATCCCGCTTGAAGGCAAAAGCAACATCGCCGACCATATGGTCGTTGCCTCCGGTCGCTCGTCGCGGCAAGTGGCATCGATGGCGCAGAAGCTTGCCGAACGGATCAAGAAAGCCGGCCGCCATGCGCGGATCGAGGGATTGCCTTCAGCTGATTGGGTATTGATCGATGCGGAAGACGTCATCGTCCATCTGTTCCGTCCCGAGGTACGCAGCTTCTATAATCTCGAACGCATGTGGGCATTCGGCGACGCACCTGAAGTCGCGCAGGCGTAAACTTTCCAGGGCGTATCATGGCGATGCGCCTGCATATCATCGCGCGCGGCAAGATCGGGCGTTCGCCTGAGTCCGATTTGGTTGATCGCTATCTGAAGCGGATCACGTGGCCGGTGAAGCATAGCGAACTGCCGGATCGGGGTGGCGAGCTGCCCATTTCCGATGCGCCGTTCAAAACCATCATTCTCGATGAAAAAGGCGAACAGCTTGGATCGACCGAATTCGCGCGCCTGCTTGAGCGCTGGCGCGACGACGGGGCGCGCGAAGTCCGCTTCCTGATCGGCGCTGCGGACGGTTTCGGCGATATCGAACGGGCAGGGGCCGACAAGCTCATCGCGTTCGGCAAAGCGACCTGGCCGCATCTGTTGGCACGCGCGATGCTCGCCGAACAATTGTTCCGCGCGACATCGATCATTGCCAACCACCCCTATCATCGCGAAGGATAGGGGGTATGCGGTTCGGCCTGACCTTGTTCCTCCTCGCTTTGGCTCCCGCTGGCATTGCCGGGTCGCTGCTGGCGCAGCAGGGGAGCACGCTTGATGGACAACAACAGGCATTACGAGAGGCCAAGGCCAAGGCGCTTAAGGCCGAGCGTCGGAGCGAACTGTTGCGACAGGAGGCGAGCAATGCAGTGACCGCAGCGGACCGCATCGTTATCCAACGAGCAGTCCTGTCAGCCGAAATCGCGGCAGCAGAGGCCCAGATTGAGGCCGCCAATGCCCGTATCGCAATCATCGCCCGTCGCCAACGCGCCCAGCGCGCGCAGCTGGGTCAGGAAAGCGAACCGGTTTTGCGTTTGAATGCCGCTCTCCAGCAATTGACCAACCGCCCGACAGCGTTGCTGATCGCTCAACCAGGTACCCGCGACGATTATATCCATATGCGCGCGGTGCTCGCCACTGTTCAGCCTGAAATTATCCGGCGCACCGGCTTTATTCGACAGGAGATTGCGACCCAGAATGAACTGCGTGCCCAGGAACAGGTCGCGCTCAAATCATTGGCCGACGCGCGTGTCCGACTGCAGAACCGCCGCACCGCGCTGGCTCGCCTCGAAGGCGACGCCCGTGGCAAGGCAGGGGACCTCTCCGCCGTGGCCGCGATCGAATTCGAGCAGGCGATCGCGCAAGGCGAACGCGCGCGCGACATCGTCGGGCGCATCGATACGCAGCGGCTGAGCAGCGAGAAAGCGGCGGAACTTGCCGCACTGGCCGGGCCATCGCTTCGCGGCGGGGCTGCACGGGATGAACGGAGCTTCGGCGCATATAAGTTGCCTGCGCCCGGCAGGCTCACGTCCGGGTTCAACGAACTCAACACCACCGGCTATCGCGAACGCGGGCTTCGGCTCGCGGTCCCTGCCTCGTCGCCCGTATCGGCACCTGCCGCCGGCACGGTCAGTTTTGCGGGTCGCTATCGCAGCTACGGCCAGATTGTCATCATCGAGCATGGCAATGGCTGGAACAGCCTTATAACGAATCTCGCCTCGGTAAATGTGAGAAAAGGTCAGTCGGTAGCACAGGGAAGCGTACTGGGCGTCGCTGGCGAGGAGGCACCTGAAATTGGCGTCGAATTGCGCAAAAATGGCCGAGTGATGGACATAGCGGCGCTGCTCGGCTGACCGCAATCGACCCTTGTCGATAGAGCCGACTGGTTCGTGGTAAACACGCTTTCACCATGGGTTCATGCGCGATATACGACTCAGTCAAGAAACACAGATTGGATTGTGCATGAAGAACCTATTGTTCCGCTCGACATTGACTTTGGCATTGGCGGCTTCCGTTCCGGCAACGGTTCTTCTCGCACAAAGCGCGCAGCAACGTCAGGCGCAGACCGACCAGTTCCGGGAGCTTGAGGAATTTCTTGCCGTCTACAAGAAAGTCAAATCCTCCTATGTCGACAAGGTCGAAGACAAGCAGCTTATGGAAGGCGCAATCCAGGGGATGCTGGCCAGTCTGGATCCCCATAGCGGCTTTTTGAACAAGACCGATTTCCAGTCGCTGCAAACGCAAATCGACGGCGAATATGGCGGTTTGGGACTCTCGGTAACGCTCGAGGACGAAGCGGTTAAAGTGATTGCTCCTACCAAAGACACGCCCGCCGATAAGGCAGGCATCAAGTCGGGCGATTATATCACGCATCTGGACGGCAAGCTTATCTTCGGCGGCACGCTCGATGAAGCGGTTGAGGCGATGCGCGGCGAACCGGGAACGTCGATCAAGCTCACAATAGTCCGGCCCGGACGCGACGCCCCCTTCGACGTTACGCTCACACGCGCGATTATCGACCTCAAGCCGGTGCAATGGGAAGTGAAGGACCGGATCGGCGTGATTACGATAACCGGTTTTTCAGAGCAGACTGGAGCCGACGTTGTGGCCGCGATAGCCGGAATAAAGAAATCGCTCGGCGCAAAGCCGCTCGGCTATGTCATCGATTTGCGGTCCAACCCGGGCGGAATACTGGATGAGGCCGTCGCGGTTTCGGATGTATTCCTCGACAGCGGTGAAATCGTATCCGAGCGCGGTCGCGACAAGCGCATTATCGACCGCTGGTGGGCCGAACGCGCCGTACCGGGCGATGTGACCGACGGCGCACCGCTTATCGTGCTCGTCGATGCGGGCTCTGCCTCTGCTTCGGAAATCGTTGCCGGTGCCTTGCAAGACCACCATCGCGGGCTGGTTATGGGCGAGCGCAGTTTCGGCAAGGGATCTGTTCAAAACGTTCTGCCATTGTCTCGTGACACAGGCCTGCGTTTGACGGTCGCGCGCTATCATCTGCCGTCGGGCCGGTCGGTGCAGGAAGGCGGCATCAAGCCGGATATCCAGGTACCGCAATTGTCCGATCCCGATTACAAAAAGCGCACGGCCATCCGCGAGTCCGACCTTCGGCGTCACCTGATCAACGAAATGCAGGAAGATGCGAAGGAACTTGAAGAGGATACCGGTGACGACCCCCGCTTCGCAATGACAGCTGAGCAGCTGAAATCGAAAGGCATTGAGGATTTCCAGCTTCATTATGCGCTGGAGACATTGAACCGGCTTGGTTCGAAAACAATGAAGCTTGCCGATAAAGCCCCCCTCAAGCTGCCTTCGAAGCCGAAAGCACAGAATTAAACCATGAAACCCCGGGTCAGCGCAGCGCATTGGCTGGCCTTTCTGCTGCCGGTCGCATTGCTTGGCGGGGCATATGGATCGCAATATATCGGCGGGCTTTTCCCGTGCGAGATGTGTTGGTGGCAACGCTATCCACATTTTGCAGCGGTTGGCATTTCGCTCGTTGCTTTTGCGGTCGGCAATCCCGTTTATCGTAAAACTCTTGTTGCATTGGCGGCTCTGGCGATTGCAACCAGTGGCGTGATTGCGGGCTATCATGCCGGCGTGGAATATGGCTGGTGGGAAGGACTGACCGCCTGCACCTCTTCGGTTTCGGGGTCCGGCGAGGACCTTTTGAAAGCGATCATGAATGCGCCGCTCACCCGGTGCGATGTTGCGCCGTGGTCCTTGTTCGGAATTTCGCTGGCTGGGTATAATTTTCTCTTGTCGTTGGGCGGTGCAGTCGCCATCCTTGTGATGATATGGAAAAGTCGCAAATTCTGAAAACTTCAGCGCAGCACCATGATGCAATCGCCAGCATGATCAGGGTCAATCAGGCGGGCGAATATGGCGCAAAGCGGATCTATGCAGGGCAGCTTGCGGTGATGGGCGACCGTACACCTGCCGCGCGGAGCATCGCGCATATGGCTGAGCAAGAGCAGCGCCATCTGTCGGCATTCGACAAGATGATGGCTGAACGCGGCGTCCGTCCAACCGCGTTGCATCCCTTGTGGGATGTTGCGGGATTTGCGTTGGGCGCGGTTACCGCTGCAATCGGACCTGAGGCAGCGATGGCCTGCACAGCGGCTGTCGAAACCGAGATCGACCGGCATTATTCGGAGCAGCTCGCCGAAATTGGCAGTTCCGATCCCGAATTATCGGATATGGTCGCCGACTTTCAAGCCGACGAGCTTGAGCATAAGGCGACGGCCTTGGCCGAAGGCGCTGAACGGGCCCCCGCTTATCCGTTGATGAGTGCAATCATCCGCCTCGGCTGCCGGACAGCGATTGCCGTATCGAAACGAATCTGATTTTCATCGGTTGTTCAGCTACAAACGCCGAATAGACTGAAAATTCACCGGGAGACCCGCATCGTGTCAGTAGCTTCGAAAACCCTGTATTTCGCCACCGCGCTCTTGATAGGCGGGCAGGCACAGGCGCAGAATGCCCCGACCGAACAGCCTGGCGACGAGAAAATCAACCAGCTTATCATTTATGGCGATGACGAATGCCCCGAAAGCAAGGGCGACGAAATCGTTGTTTGTGCGCGGATGGACGAGGCAGCGCGCTACCGGATTCCGTCATCGCTGCGTGGCGATCCGAATGACCCGCGCAACCAAGCCACATCCGAACGCATTAAGGCGTATGAATATGTCGGCGCAAGCGGCACGATGAGCTGCTCGCCCTCGGGCGCGGGCGGTTTCACGGGATGCGGGCTCAGAGAAATCGACCGAGCCTATGCCGAAAAGGCCCAGGACCCCGGCATTACCTTCGGTCGCCTGATCGCGGCCGAGCGCGCCAAGCGTATGGCAGGAATCGATGCCGAGGCGGCGGAGGTCGAAAAACGGGTTGAGGAATTCGAAAAAGGCCGCGCCGAGCGTGAAGCAAAAATTCAGGCCGAGCTTGAGGCAAAAGAAGCAGGCGGGCGGTCGACACCTGATTCCGAGCCGCTGCCCGACCCTAAGTAACGATTACGCTTTCGTTTTTTCGGACGCCACCCAGTCCCTGATTTGCCGGTCGAGCACGTCCAGCGGGACCGCGCCCTGACCCAGCACAGCGTCATGGAAAGCAGCCAGATCGAATTTCGCCCCTAGCTCGCGGGTTGCCATCGCCCGCAGTTCGCGAATCTTGAGCTCGCCGAGCTTGTACGCCAGTGCTTGCCCCGGCCAGCTAATGTAACGATTGACCTCGGCCTCGATATTGGCGGCGGAAAGCGCGCTGTTGTCGGTCATGAAATCGATCGCTTTTTGCTTGCTCCAGCCTTTCGAATGAATCCCGGTATCGACGACCAAACGGCAGGCCCGCCACATTTCGTACGATAGCCGGCCCATGTCTTTTGCGGGCGTGTCATACATACCCAATTCGATGCCAAGACGTTCGGAATACAGGCCCCAGCCTTCGACAAAAGCGGTAAATCCAACGCCATATTTGCGGAAATCGGATAGCGGCAGTTCCTGTTGAAGGGCAATCTGGTTGTGATGTCCGGGAACCGCCTCATGCATCGATAATGCCGGAATTTCCCAGAATGGTCGCTGGTTCAGCTTCGATGTATTGACGTAATAGGTGCCGGAAATGCCGACTTCGGGAGAACCCGGGCCATAATATGCGGTCGTGGTGCCCTCTGCGGTTTCTGCCGGGATTTCACGCAATCCATATGGGAGGCGGGGGAGTTTGTGAAACAGGCCTGGCATCTTGCCGTCGATGGTTTTGGCAATGCGCGCCGATTTTTCCATCAGCTCTTCGGGCGTTTTCGCATAATATTGCGGGTCGGTGCGCAAATGCTGGATAAAGGCTTCGCGGCTGTCGTAGCCTGCTTTGCTGGCAACCTCGACCATCTCCTTCCGGATTCGGGCGACCTCCTTAAGCCCGATCTGGTGAATCTGATCGGCGGTCAGGTCGGTCGTGGTTTCCTCCCGAATGCGAAATTCATAATATTTCGCGCCGCCTGGTTGGGCGGATATACCCGGAGCCTTGGCACACGCCGGCTTGTAGCTTTTGACATACCAATCAAGCTGTGTTTGCAAGGCAGGGTTAATCACGGCTTTGACTGTGTTGGCGGCCTCTGCGGCGAGCGCGGCGAACTCCGCTTCGCTCACCCCCTCGGGACGCGGCGCGGCATAAGGCGAGTAATAGCGTGAACGGGTGGGGTCGGTCTGTATCAGGCCGGTAATGGTCCCCTCGTAACCATTCAATGTTTCGCACGGCTGGGTATATTTGCCCTTAATCGCAACATTGGCGACCTCGATATTCTGGTCGTTCACTTTTCCATATTGCTTTAGCCGCGCATTGTAGCTTTCAAAATCCGCCCTGGTTTTAAACGGCAGATTATCGGCCATTCCCGCAAAATTCTGGTGCCAGCTTGAATATGTCGTGAAATTGATCGCACGCTGGCCAAAGCTGTTGGCTTCGATTGTGCCCGTAAGAGTTCGGGCAAGAATGCCATATTCAACCTTTGAGGCAGCGTCGAGTTGACCTTGCGGGATTTGCTCCAGACGTTTTTGAAACGCCGCTGCAGAAGCGGCGCGCCGGTCGGAAGCAGCAAGGCTGTAGTCGCCGACTTCGGTCGCGTAAGTGTTCACCCCAAGCGAACTTGCGAACACCGGTGCTTCCTTCAGGACATCGGCCCAATAGGCATCGACCACTGCCTTGAGTTCGGCATTAGCGTCGGCGTGGGCCGGCGCGGCTGTCAGGGCAATTGCTGCCGCTGCAATTAGATATTCACGCATCTCGATCTCCCGTGCTCTAGCACGGGATAGCTTCATGCCTTGAAGTTGGCGAGCGCCAATATAGTTTGACCAAAATCAGCGAAGCGATGTGCAGGGCCGTTTTGAAACGACCCTGCACCCGCCCCGGTCCCTCGTTCATCCGAAGATGTGCGACCCGAGGGGACGTGACGAACCCCTGTTAAACGGGGGTACCACCGGCAGAATGCCCCCGCCGGTTGTTCTCAATATCCGTCGCCACGCGCTTCTGCCTTCGCGGCACGGAAACTTTCCTCCATATCGCGGCCGACACGTTTGAATTCGGGCATCATCGCGGCGAGGGCACGGGCAAAGCTGCTCATCATGCCCATCGTCTCGCGGCTACGCTCGCCCAACTCGCGGGGCAGATCCCGGCTGTCTTGACCTGCGATATCGGCGATTGTGGAATCGGAATGAATATCCCGACTTACGGTGCCGGGCCGGGCGCGCTCAATTGCTTCGGCCATCGGACCGATCGGCATGTTCATCATGGCATCCGCTGCTTGCTCGATCGCGGCCGCAATTCCGGCCTGCACCTCAGGGTCGCCGATCCGATCGGTCAAGGCATCGGCGCCATCGTCGCGGTCTTCAAAATCCGGTGAGGAATCATCGGTATAACGGACAAAAGAGGAGTCCTCGCCTGTCCCGGGTGCGAAGATAATGTTTTGCGCAGCCGCCGGCGCACCAGCTTGCGCCAGTAAAGGCAGAGCGACCAGGCAAAATTTGAAGCGCATTGCGATTACCTCACTCTGTGCCGAAGCGGCATAACGGTGAAAGTCGTTCAAGTGTCAGTATGAGCTGTCGGCTTAGCCCAAGCTGAACAAATCGGTCAGCCTGTCGCAAGCAAGGTAAATGCGTGTAAACTGGCCGTGCATTATTCGGCGGCTTCGAGCGCCTCTGTATCGGATAAGGGATGGCTGAGCCGGGTCAGCATTTCCTTCGGGCAGATTTGCCAGAATTCGCCGCGCCGGCGATCCCAATCCTCGATAATCGATTTCGACCATTCGCTATCGGTCGAATGCGCATGGGCCGCAATCAGCGTCTTCAACTGTTCTTCCCAGTGCAGACTGTCGAGCCGCTGCCAGACAATGCTATCGGGATTGGCGCAGGCTTCGAATGTTCCTTCGGGGTCGAGCACAAAGGCCATGCCTCCCGTCATCCCTGCACCAAAATTGCTGCCGACCTTGCCGAGGATGACAGCGATTCCGCCCGTCATATATTCAAGACCGTTGGACCCGCAGCCCTCGACC
>CALRMO020000010.1:0-34389 GCA_943369235.1 Sphingomonas paucimobilis | reverse complement strand
CGCGGACTGCACGACGAGGACGGCTGCGCTGTGAATATCGCGCGTATCCCACACGATGATCGGGTTGTTGCCACCCATCTCCAGCGCGAGGATCTTGTCAGGACGATGAGCAAACTGGCGGTTAAGCGCAATCCCGGTCTGCGCCGAGCCGGTGAAAAGCAATCCGTCAATGTCGCTATGCTGTGACAGCTTCTTTCCGGTTTCGGGGCCGCCCTGTGCGATCCGCACGACGCCGTCCGGGATTCCAGCCTTTCGGTAATAATCGACAAGCATCTGGCCGACGGCGGGGGTTTTCTCCGATGGCTTGAAAACGATGGCGTTGCCCGCAATCAGCGCGGGGATGATATGTCCATTGGGAAGATGCGCCGGAAAATTATACGGACCCAGCACAGCCAGCACCCCGTGCGGCTTGTGCCGTAATGCGCTCCGGCTGCCGCCTTTGCCCTCAAGCCGTCGTTGCGCGGTGCGTTCGGCATAGGCGCGAATGGAAATGTCGACCTTTCCAACAACGGATTCAACTTCCGTCCGCGCTTCCCACAAGGGCTTTCCCGTCTCCCGCGCGATCAGGTCGGCAAATTTTTCGAGGTCGGCGCGAACCCGGTTGCCAAAGCTGCGCACGCGCTCAATGCGTTCCTGGAGAGGCGCCGCCGCCCATTTCGGCCAGGCCAATCGGGCTGCCGCGATTTCCGCATCGACATCGGCCGCCCGCCCGCGCCATAATTCGGCGCCCGTTGCTGGTTCAAACGATACAAGTTCGGACAAGATCGACGCTTCCGATATAGTAAATGGCTCGCTGACTATAATCGCGCCGAATAGTTTTACATCAAGTAAATTTGCCTTGTAAAACTGCCCAATTAGTCAGCATCGCGATGCGCCGAACCCATATACCGAATTGCCTCAATCTTCTGTTGCAGCATTTGCCAGTTATCATCTGCAGCGATGGCGTCCCAGATCGTCTCGACCTCCTCGATCAGCATCGAGCAAGGCCGCTGTTCCAGCCAATAAGAGTGCGCAGCGGGGGCGGGGTTTGAATAATCACTTATGATATCGGCAAAGGCGCGGCGGGCCTCGCCATAGTCCGCCAGCGACCCAACGCGACCACCGCGATGGTCATGAAAAAAGCGGTCAATGGGTATCTGGTCGCGGACCATCGCCCGTTCGGCAGCCTCGACGAGCGCCCGATCGCTTTCTGCCCCGCGCGGCGACACGCCAAGCCGCAACAAAAACCGCCGGATAATCGCCGCCTGATACAAAGCGGGAAAACGCTCGAGCGCTTCGATCAGGGGCGGGGCTTCGCACAGCAAACGAAGCGAAACGGCCAACTGCCCCAAATCCCAGTGGATCGCTTCGGCCTGTCGTCCGAATGCATAAAGCCCGCTTTCGTCGAAATAGGCGGCGGTAAAGGCCGGGTCCCAATATTCGGTGAAGCGCCACGGCCCGTAGTCGAAACTTTCGCCGGTGATGTTGATATTGTCGCTGTTGAGCACACCGTGAACAAAGCCTGCGACCATATAGGATGCTGCCAAATCGGCTATTCGCTCGACCGCGAGATTGAGAAGCTGCGCCGCCGGATTTTCTGACGGGTTTTCATCATAGAGATTCGTCAGGCAATATTCTACAAGCTCGGCCATTGTCCCCGCCTCGCCCAACGCCGCCAGTCGCTGGAAGGTGCCGATGCGAATATGGCTGTGGCTCAACCGGACGAGCACGGCCGAGCGGGTAAGCGATGGCTCGTCGCCGCGCATCAGTTGCTCGCCGGTTTCGATGAGCGAAAATGTCCTGGAGGTATTGACGCCCAAGGCTTCGAGCATTTCGCTCGCGAGTATTTCGCGCACGCCGCCTTTCAGCGTCAGCCGCCCATCGCCGCGCCGGCTGTAGGGCGTGGTACCCGAACCCTTGGTGCCAAGGTCGAGCAGCCGGTCATGTCCGTCGCGCAACTGGGCGAACAGAAAACCGCGTCCGTCGCCAATCTCCGGATTGTAAACCCGGAACTGATGCCCGTGATAGCGCAGCGCAAGTGGCTGCGGTAAGTTATCGGCCAGCGGTTCGAACCTGCCGAAATGCCGGAGCCAATCTTCATCGCTCAAGCCATCGAGGCCAACCGTCGCCGCCCACCGGTCATTTCGAAAGCGCAAAACGGTTTCGGGAAAATCGGCCGCTGTCACCGCATCGGCGATTTTATCGCTTAGACTGGCGATTTTCGGATCGGGGCGGTAGGGGGACGGCTGGATTTTGATTTGCATCGATAACCCTTTGGGCGGTGCAGCGGGGAAATACAATAATGGCGGCGGTTCGCATTCTTCATTTGCACAGCAGCTTCAACCCGGGCGGGCAGGAGATGCGCACCGTCCGGCTGATGAACCATTTCGGTGTCCAGGCAGAACACACCGTTCTGTCTGCGGTTCCCGATGCTTTTGGCGCATCCGACCATATCGACAAAAAGATCAAGGTTGCTTTTCCCAAGGATGCTGCCCCGTCTCTGTCGGGAATGCCGGGAATGGGGCGCTACCGGCGGCTGGCGCAGTATATGAAGAAATTCCATCTCGTACTCAGCTATAATTGGGGCGCGATGGACGGCGTGATGGCGCGCACCTTGCTGGGTGAGGCAATGGGCCTGCCGCCGCTCATTCATCATGAGGACGGGTTTAACCATGACGAAATCGATGGGCTGAAGACGAAGCGAAACTGGTTCCGAACCATCGCGTTGCAGCGGTCCCACGCGCTGGTCGTGCCGTCGAAAACGCTCGAGAAAATTGCGCGCACGGTCTGGCACCAGCCACCTGAAAAAATCAGCCGGTTTCCCAACGGCATCGACACCGTCAGCTTTAACCGCAAGGCGCAGCGCGGGGCATTTCCGGGGTTTCAAAAGCGTGAGGGCGAAGTGGTGGTCGGCACGATTGCTGGCTTGCGGACGGTGAAGAACCTGCCGCGTCTGGTGCGCGCGGTTGCCGCAGCAGGGCCGAATGTCCGGCTTGCCATCGCGGGCGAAGGACCCGAGCGCGGCGCAATCATGGCCGAGGCAGAGCGATTGGGCATTTCGGAGCGCGTAATGATGCCGGGATTTTTGCGCGATCCCTCGCGCTATATAGGCCTCTTCGACATTTTTGCGCTGAGTTCGGATAGCGAGCAATATCCGATATCGCTGGTCGAGGCGATGGCCAGCGGCATCCCTGCGATATCGACCGATGTTGGCGATGTCCGCAACATTGTCGCGAAGGAAAATCTGCCCTTCATCGTTGCGCGTCAGGACGAAACCGCGCTCGCTGACGCAATCCGGCAGCTGGCGGGTGACCGCAAATTGCGGGCCAGTGTCGGCGAAGCAAACCGTTTCGTTGCCTTTGCCCAATATGACGAGGAAACGATGTTCGCACGCTATCGTCAGCTTTATGGCTCCGCGATGAAACGCGCCGATTTTGCGCGACAAACTTGACCGCATGGGATAGCGGCCCGTATTGCTTTTTTAGGGGGAGCGCGCTTACGAGCGCCATGTACACAACATTAGGGGTCGTAGCTGGTGTTTAAGGGTCTGAAACCCATAATCTATGGTGGTCGCGAAGTGTGGCCGCTGGTTGAAGGCGGCAAGGGTGTTGCTGCCACGAATCATGCAAGTTCGGGTGCCTGGGCTGCCGCCGGCGGCATTGGCACAGTATCGGCGGTCAATGCCGACAGCTATGATGAAAATGGCGAGATGATCCCGCAGGTGTTTCATGGCCGCACGCGCGCAGAGCGTCATGAAGAACTGGTCGAATACGGCATCAAGGGCGGCATCGCGCAAGTCCGGCTGGCGCATGAAATGTCTGGCGGCAATGGCGCGATCAACATCAACGTCCTATGGGAAATGGGCGGCGCGCAACGGATATTGCACGGCGTGCTGGAAGCCACCAAAGGCATGGTTACAGGCGTTACCTGCGGCGCCGGTATGCCGTACAAGCTATCCGAAATTGCTGCGCAATATGGCGTCTATTATTTGCCGATCGTAAGTTCAGCACGAGCTTTTCGTGCCCTGTGGAAACGTGCCTATCACAAGGTGCCCGAATGGCTTGGCGCCGTTGTCTACGAAGACCCCTGGCTCGCAGGCGGGCATAATGGCCTCTCCAATGCCGAAGATCCACGCAGTCCCGAAGACCCTTATCCGCGCGTCAAGGCGCTGCGCGAGGTCATGCGGGCAGAGGGAATTCCTGACGAGTTGCCGATCGTGATGGCGGGCGGCGTTTGGTATTTGCGCGACTGGAACGACTGGATTGACAACCCCGAGCTGGGACAGATCGTATTCCAGTTCGGTACGCGGCCATTGCTGACTCAGGAAAGCCCGATACCGCAAGGCTGGAAAGACGCGTTGACCAAGATTCCCGAGGACGGGGTGTTGCTGCACCAGTTTTCGCCGACCGGATTTTACTCGAGCGCAGTGATTAACCCGTTCTTGTTGGAATTGCAGGCACGGTCCGAACGCCAGATTGCCTATACACAGGCGGCCGATCTCGAACACACCGTACAGCTGGACGTGGGCGTGAAGGGCAAGAATTTCTGGGTGTCGCCCGCCGACCTGATGAAAGCACGCGAGTGGGATGCTCGCGGCTTTACCGTCGCGCTCAAAACGCCGGACAATACGCTTGTATTTGTTACCCCTTCTTCGGGCGAAGTTATCCGCAAGGATCAGAAAGACTGCATGGGTTGCCTGTCGCATTGCGGTTTTTCGTCGTGGAAAGACCATGACAATAACTCGACTGGCAGGCTCGCCGACCCACGCAGTTTTTGCATCCAGAAAGCGTTGCAAAACATCGCCCATGGCGCGCCGATCGACGAGAACCTGATGTTTGCCGGCCACAGCGCCTATCTGTTTGGCAAGGATCCGTTTTACTCGAACGGCTTCGTTCCAACGGTGAAGCAACTGGTCGACCGTATCCTGACGGGCGATTAGGGTCTGGACCCCAAAACCGCATTTTACATTTACCGTTTTTTGACGATGTTTGGCTATCCCGTCCTATAGGGGATCGCCAATGGGGTATATGACATCGCAATATCGCAAGGTTGAGCCGGCCCGGCTTGAGCAGCGCGACGTCGTGCGCCACCCGGTATTATTGCAAAAGGCAACGGTCCGCCGTCATGCGGCTCAGCCGCGCGAGGCTTTGCTGGCCGACATTTCGGTTTATGGCTGCCGCCTGATCACCGATGCCACGTTCAAGCTTGGCGAACGCCTTTGGATACGGCTTTATGGCCGCAATCCGGTTGGTGCCACTACTGTGTGGACCGACAAGGGCCTACTTGGCTGCCGTTTCGACGAAGCGCTCGACCGAAACCTGTTTCGGGAGCTGACGCTTTCGGGTCATTGACCTCGTTCGCGCTTCGCGCCATGGTTTAATCACACGATTAAATCGGGAGCGGCGACATGGATTTTGGCCTCAGCGACGAACAGCAGGCATTGAAGGAAACCGCGCGGGCATTTGCGCAGAAGGAACTCGCGCCATTGGCCGCCGGTCTTGAGGCCAAAAACGAACCACTCTCGCACGACATGGTCAAGCGCATGGCCGCTGTAGGGTTCTTGGGCATCAACATCCCCGAAGAACTGGGCGGGTTGGGCCTGTCCAACCTCGACGCGCTGATTGTTCTTGAAGAACTCGCCAAGGTGTCGAGCGCGGTTGCCTTTCCGGCGTTCGAGGCAAATGTCGGTCCCGTTCATGCGATCCGCCATTTCGCACCGGAGGCGCTTAAGCAGCGGATCGTGCCAGCTGTGTGTCGCGGCGAAATGATCGTCGCCGTGTCAATGTCCGAACCCGGCGCGGGCACTGCACTCACCGATTTGAGTACGCGCGGGGTCATCACTGGCGACACCGTAACCATCAATGGCACCAAACGCTGGTGCTCGGGCGGTGGCCACAGCGATGCGTATCTTGTCTACACGCGGCTGTCCGACGCTCCGGGAGCAAAAGGCATCGGCGCGGTGCTGGTGGAGAAGGGAACGCCCGGCCTGACCTTTGGCGAACCGGAAACGCTGATGGGTTTTCACGGAGTGCCGTCGGCCGACATTTACCTCGATAATGTGCAGGTGCCGGTCGGTAATATTGTCGTTCCCGCAGGCGGATTTGCCCAATTGATGGAGGCTTTCGACCTTGAACGATGCGGCAATGCGACAATGGCGCTGGCGCAGGCATCGGGCGCGCTTGAGGACGTGCTTGACTATGTGCAGGAGCGGAAACAGTTTGGAAAACCGCTCGCCGATTTTCAGGCGGTGCAGTTGAAACTCGCCGAAATGCAGATGGAGGTGGAAGCGGCGCGGTTGTTGATCTGGCGCGCGGCGGTCAATGCCGACAAGGGGCTGCCGTCAATCCTCGACAGCAGCACCGCCAAATGTTTTGCAAACCAGATCGCGCGGAACGTGACGGGGAACGCACTGCAGATGATGGGCGGCTATGGCTATTCCAATGCCTATCCGATGGAACGCCGGATGCGCGACGCCTGGGGCTGGGGGATTGCAGGCGGTGCGATCGATATCCAGAAGGTCAATATAGCGAGCGCGATGGTCGGGCGGCGGTTCGACCAGCGGCGGTAACGTTCATTGAATTATATTGAACCAATTGAAAGCCGTTCGTCCTGAGTAGGTGCCGACCCTGAGCTTGTCGAAGGGGAGGTACCGTATCGAAGGATTTGGCGCGCACAACCTGTCCTTCGATACGCCACTTCGGCCTTCGGCTCAGCAGCTACTCAGGACGAACGGCTTCGGTTGTCCAACCTGCGATATTGCAAAATAAAAACGAAGTATTCGCTCAATCCAAATCCCACGCCCGCTCGCCGTGGCTTGCGATGTCGAGCCCATCGCGCTCTGCGTCCTCGCTGACGCGCATCGGCAACACCATTGCGACCATATAGCCGATAATCAACGTAACCACCGCCGAGTAGACCGCGACGATGGCAACGCCCTTCAACTGCACCCAAAGCTGCGACGCCATGCCCGCGCCTTCGGCATAGCCGATACCGCCCAGGCTTTCGCTGGCAAAGACCGCGAGTAGCAGCGAACCCATCATCCCGCCCACGCCATGCACCGCAAACACGTCGAGCGAGTCGTCGATCTTTAACGTACCCTTGATAATGCCGACGAACCAGAAACACACGATGCTCGCCAGCGCGCCGATTATGATTGCACCACCGGGGCCAACCGTCCCGGCAGCAGCCGTAATCGTCACAAGTCCCGCTACTGCACCCTTCGCAAATCCCACAGCCGTCGCTTTGCCACCCTTGATCCGTTCGATCAAAAGCCAGACCAGTGCCGAAATCGCGGCAGCGACATGCGTGTTGATAATCGCGCTTGCCGCAGCATCATTTGCGGCCAGCGCCGAGCCGCCACTAAAGCCGAACCAGCCCACCCACAGCAAGCCAGCACCCGCAACGCTAAGCGCCGGGCTGTGCGGCAGCATCGGGTTTTTGGGAAAACCGATACGCTTTCCGAGCATCAGCGCCACAACCAGTGCCGACACCCCGGCCGTGGTATGCACGACAATACCGCCAGCAAAATCGATGACACCCTGCTCAGCCAGAAATCCGCCGCCCCAAATCCAGCGTGTTACCGGTATATAGACCAGCAACGACCAGAGCGCGCTGAACGCGACTACCCAGCCAAAGCGCGCTCGTTCAACCCATGCACCGACAATGAGGGCAGGGGTTATCACGGCAAAGGTCATTTGAAACAATGCAAAGGAAAGCTCGCCGATGCTCTGGTCCTCGCGAATGGAATCAAACAGGCCGTTGAACATGAAATTTTCAGGTGAGCCGATATAGCCGTTGCCGTTCACCGAAAAGGCAAGACTATAACCGAAGGCGATCCAGATAACCGAAGCAACTGCGGCAATCGCGCCGCATTGCACCATCACCGAAAGGAAATTCTGCGCGCGGACGCGGCCGCCGTAGAATAACGCGAGACCCGGCAAGGTCATCATCAGCACCAGCGCCGACGCGGTCAATATCCAGGCGCTGTCGCCGCTATCGGCTTGCGGCAAGGCTACGCCGACATCCTGTGCATAGGCCGGGGCCGTCATCAGGAACGCCAGCGCCAGTAACGATTTCAATGCCATCCGGATCATATGGTACACCCGCTCTTCTACAAATATGCTATCGGATGGCGTCTAATCGCCAATGCACAAATTTGGGTTAATCGTTGGCTGCTGCGGATAAGTTTTATTGCCAGCCTTCAAGCACCTGATCGGGCGGCCGGTGGCCGTCGGCCCACATTCGTATATTGGTGATGACGCGCTCGCCCGATGCTTCGCGGCCTTCGAACGTCGCGCTGCCGAGATGGGGCAGCAGCACGACATTGGGAATCGCAAACAATCGCGGATCGACTGCAGGTTCGTGGGTATAGACATCGAGACCAGCGCCGCCGATGCGCCCGCTGCCAAGCGCCGCAATCAACGCCTCTTCATCGATCAACTCGCCGCGTGAGCTGTTGATGACATAGGCGTCGGGTTTCATCATCCCGATACGATCGGCGTCGATGATCTTGTTGGTTTCGGGGGTAAGCGGGCAGTGGAGCGTTATTATGTCGGACCGCGCGACAAGCCGGTCAAGATCGGGTTCGAACGCCACGCCCAGTTCATCCTCAACGCTGGCGGGCAGGCGGGTGCGCTTGTTGTAGATGATATTGAGACCGAAGGCCTTTGCGCGGATCGCAACAGCCTCGCCAATGCGGCCAAAACCGATAATACCAAGCGTCTTGCCGCCTATGCGGTGGCCAAGCATCCCGGTCGGGCTCCATCCTTGCCATTCGCCGCCGCGCATCATCCGGTGCCCTTCGCCCAGGCGGCGGGGAACATTCAGGATCAGCGCCATGGTGAGATCTGCGGTATCGTCCGTGAATACACCGGGCGTATTCGTTACCATGATGCCTTTGGCTTTTGCCGCCGCGAGATCGATATGGTTCACGCCCGCACCATAATTGGCGATCAGCTTAAGCCGCGCTGGGGCCTCAGCGATAATTTCGGCATCGATGTGATCGGTAACGGTCGGGACAAGAACGTCGCAATCGTTCATCGCCGCGACAAGCTGTTCGCGTCCCATCGGCTCATCATCCGCATTGAATCGGGCGTCGAAAAGTTCCGCCATTCGCTGCTCGACGCCCTGCAGCAATTTGCGCGTAACCGAAATAGAGGGTCGTTCGATGCGGGCAAGTTCGGGCATAAGACGACTAAAGCCGATTTCGCGATGGCGTCAAGACTGTATGGTTGCACTGTCGGCACAGCTTACAGTATAGGGCGCGGTATCGGGGTTAAGAATATGGCAAATCAGGCAAAATTCATTTGGCGGACGGCGATTGCTGGCATTGCGCTGGCGAGCGCATCGGCAGCGTCTGCGCAGTCGCAGCAAAAGGCGCCCTATTGGGCCTCGATCGAAGAGGCCGAGGCGCGGATGCGGACGGGTCCAAGCACCGAATTCCCGGTCAAATGGGTCTATAAGCGGCAGAATTTGCCCGTCAAAGTCGTCGCCGTGCACAGCGTCTGGCGCAAGGTCGAGGACCCCGACGGCGATCAAGGCTGGATGCACGTTCGCCTGCTTAGTCCAAAGCGCACTGCCGTTGTCACTGGCACGGGCATCGCTCCGCTCCGCGAGATGCCTTCATCGACCAGCCGAATTTCCTGGCGCGTGGAACCTGGAGTGGTGGGCCGCATCGACGAGTGCGACAAGGGCTGGTGCCGTTTTGAAAATGCGGGCCGCTCGGGTTATATCGAAATGGACCGCATTTGGGGCGACGAGGCGCCTTGATATCGCGCGCGCGACCCAAGCGAATTAGCAAAAGACTTGAGCAAACCGGACTGCTATCCAGCCGTCCATGCCCGATTCAACGCCCGACCAAAAGCATCTCTATCTCGTCGATGGCTCCGCCTATATTTTCCGTGCCTATCACCGGCTGCCGCCGCTAACGAACCAGCATGGTGAGCCTGTGGGCGCGGTATATGGCTATACCACCATGTTGTGGAAGCTGGCGGATGACCTGCATCAGGCGGACGGTCCAACGCATATGGCGGTTGTTCTCGACAAGTCGAGCCAGTCCTTCCGCAACCGCATTTACGACCAGTACAAGGCCCACCGTCCTGACCCGCCCGAGGACCTGAAGCCGCAATTTCCGATGATCCGCGATGCGACGCGCGCTTTCTCGCTGCCGATGATCGAGGAGGAGGATGTCGAGGCCGACGATATGATCGCAAGCTATGCCAAAGCTGCCTGCCGCGCGGGCTGGCACGTTACCATTGTGTCGTCCGACAAGGATCTGATGCAGCTTGTCGAGCCCTATGTGGACATGTTCGATACGATGAAGAACGAGCGGATCCGCACTGAGGAAGTGCACGAAAAGTTCGGGGTGGGTCCCGACAAGGTTGGCGATGTGCTGGCGCTGATGGGCGACAGCGTCGATAATGTTCCGGGCGTACCGGGTGTCGGCCCAAAGACCGCAACGAAGCTTATCCAGGAATTTGGCGATCTGGAAAGCGTGCTGACAGCGGCGCCCGATATGAAGCCATCGAAGATGCGGGATAACCTCATCGAGCATGCCGATAAGGCGCGGCTGTCGAAGGTTCTTGTGACGCTCAAGGAAGACTGCCCGCTGCCGATTGCCATTGAGGACATGGAGCTAAGCTCGATTCCCGAAGAACCGCTGGCAGCGTTTCTTCAGCATCATGGGTTCAATTCGTTGCTCAAGCGGATCGGGCAGGTTGCCGATACCGCGAAGGCGAACAAGGCAATTGCAGGCAATCCAAAGGCTGCGAATATCGGCGGCGGCGAGGCTCAGGCACCAATCGGGGGCACCGCCGCAAAACCCGCACCGATGCCCAAAATCGACGTCAGCGCCTATGAGTGTGTGACCGATTTGGACCGGCTCGACCACTGGATATCGCGCGCGCGCGAAACGGGCACGCTCGGCTTCGACACCGAAACCGACAGCTTGCAGGCGGCGAGTGCCAACCTGGTCGGCTTCAGCCTGGCGGTCGCACCGGGGGAAGCGTGCTATGTGCCCGTTGCGCACGGCGGCACCGACATGTTCGCCGAAAAGCCCACGCAAATCGAATTGACCGAGGCAATCGACCGATTGAAGCCATTGCTCGCCGATCTGTCGGTACTGAAAATCGGGCAGAATCTCAAATATGACATGTCGGTTCTGGCGCGGCATGGCGTAACCGTCACGCCGTTCGACGACACGATGGTGATGAGCTTTGCGCTCGACGCTGGCAGGCAACTGCACGGGATGGATGAACTTGCGAAGGTCCATCTGGGCCATGAGTGCATCAGCTACAAAAGCGTTACCGGCACGGGCAAAAGCCAAATCGGTTTCGCCGCCGCGCAGCTCTGCGATGCGACTTGCTACGCCGCCGAGGATGCCGACGTAACATTGCGGTTGTGGCATCACCTCAAGCTTCGCCTCAGCCCCGAAAAAGTGACCACCGTTTATGAAATGGTCGACCGTCCGCTCGTGCCCGTGCTGTCAAAAATGGAGTGCGCGGGGATTAAGGTGGACCGTGCCGTTCTGGCGCGGCTGTCCTCGGAATTTGCCGGGCAAATGGAACTGCTCGAAAAGGAAATTCACGGGTTGGCGGGGCAGCCGTTCACGATCGGCAGTCCGCAGCAGCTTGGTGAAATCCTGTTCGGAAAAATGGGATTCAAGGGCGGCAAAAAGGGCAAGTCCGGGCAATATTCGACCGATGTAACGGTGCTTGAAGATCTTGCGGGGCAGGGCGTTGAAATTGCGCGCAAGGTGCTCGACTGGCGGCAGTTGTCGAAACTGAAATCGACCTATACCGACAGCTTGCAACAGCAGATCGACCCCAGAACCGGCCGCGTGCATACCAGCTACTCTTTGGTGGGCGCGCAAACCGGGCGGCTGTCCTCGACCGATCCGAACCTGCAAAATATCCCGATCCGCACCGAAACCGGCCGCCAGATCCGCGATGCATTTGTGGCCGAACCGGGCAATGTCATATTGTCGGCTGACTATAGCCAGATCGAGCTTCGTCTTGCCGCGCATTTAGCCGATGTTGCACCGCTGCGCGATGCCTTCGAAAAGGGCGAGGATATTCACGCGCGCACCGCGATGGAGATGTTCGGCGAAGTAAATCGCGATACGCGTGGCCGCGCAAAGACAATCAACTTTTCGATACTCTACGGCATTTCGCGCTGGGGCCTTTCGAAACGGCTGGAGTCGACAGCGGACGAAGCGCAGGCGTTGATCGACGCCTATTTCAAACGCTTTCCCGGAATATCGAATTACATTCAGGAAACTCTGGCAACGGTGCGTGACTGCGGCCATTCGACGACCTTGTTTGGCCGCAAAACCTGGTTTCCAAGGATCAAATCGGCGAGTCAGGCCGAGCGTCAGGGGAGCGAACGCGCCGCCATCAACGCCCCTATCCAGGGAACGAGCGCAGACATCATAAAACGCGCCATGGTGCGGATGGGGCCCGCGCTGGAAAAGGCAGGGCTGGCCAACGTGAAAATGCTGCTCCAGGTCCATGACGAATTGGTGTTCGAACTGCCGGAAGGCGATGTCGCGGCGGCAAGCGAGATCATTCGCGAGGTTATGGCCAACGCCGCCGAGCCACTCGTAAAACTGACGGTCCCGCTCGGCGTCGATATCGGCACCGGTCCAAGCTGGGGCGCCGCGCACTGACTCAAAACCGTAACCTCTACGTCCCACGCGCGTAACGCATTGGCGCTATTCGGCAATTCCAGTTGAGGCGGAAAACTGGATTATTGCATGACCGATATATTGAACAAGCCTGCATTGGCAGGCGCGTTTCAGCCCAAGGTTCCCGACTGGTTTCACGAGAACGAACCCAAAAGCTTCAGGCCGAAAACAAAATACCGCACTGTGTGGATTTCGGACGTCCACCTCGGCACCGCCGGATGCAATGCCGAATTGCTGCTCGATTTTCTGCGCAGCATTGAGTGCGAGACGCTGTATCTGGTCGGCGACATTGTCGATGGCTGGCGGTTGCGCAAAGGCTGGTACTGGCCGACGAGCCACAACGAAGTGCTTCGCCGGATTCTGAAAATGGCGCGCAAGGGAACGCGGGTGATCTATGTTCCGGGCAATCATGACGAGATGTTCCGCGACTATACCGGCCTTGATTTCGGCGGCGTCGAACTGGCGCATGAAGCGATCCACGAGACCGCTGACGGGCGGTTGTTGCTGGTCACGCATGGCGACATGTTCGACAGCGTGGTGCTTTACGCCAAGTGGCTCGCCTTTCTGGGCGATGCGGCTTACACCTTCCTGCTGAAGACAAATGTCTGGCTCAACGCGGTGCGGCGGCGTTTCCATCTGCCCTATTGGTCCCTGTCGTCTTACCTGAAGATGCGCGTTAAAAACGCCGTTGCCTTTATCGGGCAATATGAGGAGGCTGTTGCGCGCGCTGCGCTCGAGCGCGGGGTCGATGGCGTTGTCTGCGGCCATATCCACCACGCCGAAATCCGTGAGTTCGATGGCGTGACCTATTATAATGACGGCGACTGGGTCGAAAGCTGCACGGCTCTGGTTGAGGACAAGCAAGGCGCAATGTGCATTGTCGATTGGGCAGCAGAAGTCCGCAAGAGAAAGCCTGCGGCGCATGTCGTAGAGCCCGCAGCATGAAGATCGCGATCGCCACCGACGCGTGGACGCCTCAGGTCAACGGCGTTGTCCGGACGCTGGAAATGACGGTCAAGCTGCTGCGGGCGCGGGGGCATGAGGTTCATGTCCTCAGTCCGGACCAGTTTCGCACCTTGCCGTGCCCCGGCTATGGTGAAATCCGGCTGGCGGTCGCGCCGCGTTTCGGTTTGCGCAAGCGGCTGGCGCAGATCCGGCCCGACATCGTGCATATCTCGACCGAAGGGCCTATCGGCTGGAGCACGCGCAGATGGTGTATGGCAAACGATGTGCCGTTTACCACCGCGTTCCACACGCGCTTTCCCGATTATGCCTCGGTTCGCACGGGGCTTTCTCCCGATTTCTTCTGGCCCGTCATGCGGCGTTTTCATGCGCCGGCGCGCGCGGTGCTGGCGGCAACGCCGCGTTTGATGGACGAACTCGCTGGGCGCGGCATCGCGCACACGAGGCTTTGGACGCGCGGGATCGACACCGCGATTTTCAGGCCCGGACTGGACATGCATCCTGCATTGGCCAGCCTGCCGCGCCCTATCCTGCTATCGGTCGGCCGCGTTGCCATCGAGAAAAATCTTGAGGCCTTTTTGAACACAGATGTTGCAGGAACCAAAGTCATCGTCGGCAACGGTCCGGCGCTGGATGTGCTGAAGGCGAGGTTTCCCGACGCAGTGTTCACAGGCGCGCTCTCGGGGGCCGAACTCGCCAGCGCCTATGCGGCCGCTGACGTCTTTGTCTTTCCGAGCAAGACCGACACGTTCGGACTGGTGATGATCGAGGCGCTCGCCTGCGGTGTTCCGGTCGCTGGCTATCGCGTGCCGGGGCCGCTCGATATCGTTGGGCAAAATGGCTGCGGACCCTATGGCGATTTACCCGGGCCGGTTGGCGCGGTCGATGACGTGCTTGAAAACGCAATCGCCCGCGCGTTGGCTTGTAAAGCCTCGGCGGCGGGCGACTATGGTGTCGGCTTTACATGGGACAATGCAGCCGACCAGTTTCTCGACGCGCTTTACTTTGCCCGGGGCGAAATCAAGCGCGCCGCCTGAACGGTCAGGCTTCGTCTTCCTCGGATTCCATCGAAACGGCAACATCGGCATTGGCCGACAGGCGGACCTGTCCGTCGGAGCAGCTGGCGACCAGCCCGCCATCGATATAATGGTGGTGGCCTTCATGGCTGCCCATGCCGCTGTCCGATTTGGTCAGCTTGATGCGGTTGCCTTCGACCTTGTCAACGGTTCCGACATGCGCGCCATCGGCGCCAATGACTTCGTCATGCTCGTTGATTTGCGACAAATCTGCCATTCTGCTTCTCCTTTGGGGGGTTACGAGAAGGGCTAACGCGCCAACGGCAATGACGTTCCAGTCAGCCCCGCTTGCGCGTCTGCCGATAAGTGCCAAGCAGGCGCACCGAATTGCAGTGGAAGCGCAATTCATCGAGCGCCCTGTCCACGGCGGGGTCGCCCGGTGCGCCCTCGATGTCAGCGAAAAATTCGGTCGCGGCAAAGCTTGCGCCGTTCTGGTAGCTTTCGAGCTTGGTCATGTTGACGCCGTTGGTCGCAAACCCACCCATCGCCTTGTACAATGCCGCCGGGATATTCTTTACCTGAAAAATGAAGGTCGTCATCAACGTCCCCGTCATCGTCGACGGGTCAGCCGCCTCGCGTGCCAGCACCACAAATCGCGTCATGTTGCTTGCATCGTCCTGAACGCCATCATTGATTGCCACAAGGCCGTACATTTCGGCAGCAATGGGTGGCGCAATGGCTGCCGCGTTTGGATCGTCTCCACCGGCCACAAAGGCGGCTGCGGCTGCAGTGTCGGCATAAGCAACGGGGATTATATTGTGCTCACGCAAATAATGGCGGCACTGGCCGAGTGCCTGCGGATGGCTCATCGCGGTGGCGAGCTTCGCATCGGCGGATTTTGCCATCAGGCAATGACGGATGGGCATGAAATGCTCGGCGATGATGCTCAGGCCCGATTCCGGCAGCAGGAAATGAATATCGGCAACGCGGCCGTGCAGCGAATTTTCAATGGGAATAATCGCGCGCGCGGCTGTGCCGTCCTTTACCGCGTCGATGGCGTCCTCGAACGAAAAACAGGGCAGCGGCAGGCATTCGGCGTCGAACTGAAGCGCGGCAAGGTGCGAGTTTGCCCCCGGCGCGCCCTGAAACGCCATCGCGCGCCCACGTTCCGACCCGGCGGCGGCGGCCATTTCTTTGACTTTAACAAGGGCAAGTGCAGGGTAGCTGTCCATATCGCCGCCGCGTTAGGGTAGCAAAACTTATCCGGCAAGCCGGATTTCGGCACTTGCACGGCCTCGGTTGGGGGATTAGAGGGGCGGGAGAATCTGGCGGACCGTCGTTGCCGCCCGCAAACAACCGCATATCAGGGCTGATTTTCAATGGACGATCGCAGTAATACCATCGCTGGCTGGGTTTTGGCCGCCGGCATCGCCGCACTTGGCTTGAGCATTGCATCGGGCATGTATTTCCATGGCGAGGCACCCGAGAAACCCGGATTTGCGATCCAGGGTGTTGAAGACGGCGCTGCCGGCGGCGCGGCGGCGGTGCCGATCGCGACCTTGCTGGCGACCGCCGATGTTGCCAAGGGCGAAGCCGTTTTCAAGAAATGCACGGCCTGCCATACCATCGCGCAAGGTGGTCCCAACGGCATCGGCCCCAATCTGTGGGCCGCTATGGGCAAGCCGCATGGCCATGTTCCGGGATTCCCTTATTCGGACGCATTGAAGAGCGTTCCGGGCAATTGGGATTGGGAAAGCATGGACCAGTGGTTGTCGAACCCGAAGAAATATGCACCGGGAACGAAAATGACCTTTGCCGGATTAGGTAATCCCGAAGAGCGCGCCAACCTGATATTATATCTGAACTCGCAGGGCTCGAACCTGCCGCTTCCCCCGCCGCCTGCCGCGGCCACCGCAGAAGCGCCTGCCGAGGGTGCAACGCCAGCAACCGATCCGGCTACTGGCGAAGACGTAGCGACGCCGACTACTAACACGTCGACTCAGCCCACCGCTCAATCGGCGACAGACAACACCAAATAATTCAGCGAACGACCTCGTAGAATTCGCAGATATAGTCCCATGCCTCCTCGGCTGTTTCAACGAATTGAAACAGTTCGAGGTCGGGCGGGCTGATTACGCCTTCGAGCATCAGTTCCTCGAAATTCACCACACGGTTCCAGAAGTCGCGTCCGAATAGCAGGATCGGCATTTTTTTGATCTTGCCCGTCTGAATCAGTGTCAGAAGCTCGAAAAACTCATCGAACGTGCCGAACCCGCCAGGAAACACGGCAACCGCGCGCGCGCGCAGCAGGAAATGCATTTTGCGCAGCGCGAAATAATGGAACTGGAAACTCAGGCGCGGGGTCACATAAAGATTGGGGGCCTGCTCATGCGGCAAGACGATGTTCAGCCCCACCGATTCCGCGCCGACATCATGCGCACCGCGATTGGCCGCTTCCATGATAGACGGACCGCCGCCCGAGCACACAACGAAATGCCGCCGTCCTTCCTCGTCGGTAACATTTGCCTGTCCGGCGAGCTGCGCCAGGTGCCGCGCCTCCTCGTAGAAACGCGATTTTTCCTTCATGCGCTCGGCAATTATTTTCGCGCGCTCGCCCTCGACAGCAGCCAGCGCCGCTTCGGCAGCCTCGGGTTCGGGGATCCGGGCCGAACCGTAAATCACCATCATCGAGCCAATATTGGCTTCATCGAGCAGCATTTCTGTTTTCAGCAATTCGAGCTGAAACCGCACAGGGCGCAAATCTTCGCGCAGCAGGAATTCGGTGTCCTGAAAGGCAAGCCGGTACGACTTGCTTTGCGTTTGCGGGGTGGAAAGTTGCTGTTCGGCAAAATCCGCTTCCTGCTGTGCCTTGTAGAAGCGGCGGTCGGTAATTTTCGTGTCTGTCATTGGCTCGCGTTTACGCGCGACATGGGCGCTTTGCCAGCCCTTATCGGCAATAACTCCAGATCCCGCCGCTTCGACCAGCGGCCATGTCGAGGTGAAAATGATTGGCGTGCGCAGCGTTATATTCGGGCCCCAATACCGTTCCGAAGCGTTTGCAGGCCGACTGGTGGATCCGGCGCAGAAATTCACGTTCGTCCTGTTTGCCGTTCCACCCCTCAAGCACGGTCACACGGCGTCCATTCTTCAGAACAAAGGCTGACACATCGACCGCATTGGCTAGTCCGTGCTCGGACAAACGGCCCGACTGGCCGCCCCCGATGTTGCGACAGCTGTACGTTCCAAACGTCTCAATCTTCGCGATTTCGGAGCCGAGATATTGTTTTGCCGCTGGTCGGGCCGCAAATTGCGCCCATGCTGCAAAATTTTCCGCCAGCGGGCAGGTCATCGCCCCCAGGTTGGTGGTCGGCGTTCCGAAATCCATCAGCTTTATCGTGTCGATCGTGCGGCAGCCGCCCGAGAAATTCCGGTCGGGAAGGCGGGTGAACCTGATGGATTTGGCGGTTAGACCGGCCAGACACTGGCGGGCATCGGCGCTGGCTTCGCGCTGCACCGCCTCGGGACTTTTGCGTGCGACGCACGAACCCGTCATCGCCGCTACCGCGCCCAACGCCACAAGAATACTGAATCGCTTCATTCGCACCTAACCCGTCTCGCTCTATATTGGTCCTTGCATGCGTTTTTCCAGTTGCTTATCGCAGAGCCATGTTGCGAATCATTCTTAACAACAGGCTATTTTTCTGGGTGCTGCTTTCGCTGCCCGCTTTGTTCATGCTGCGTGCCTATTTTTCGGGCGAGGTCATTGCCATGGACATGCTTCACCCGACCGGCGAATGGTCGGCGCGGCTAATGATTTTTGCAATGGTTCTGAGCCCGCTGCTGTCGCTGATAGGTCCAAAGCCCTGGCTTGGCTGGCTGGTGAAAAGACGTCGGGCGATAGGCGTGGCGGCGTTCCTTTATGCGCTGCTTCACCTGATTTTCTATATCATCGACATGGGTAATCTGGATGATATTCTGGCCGAATTCTGGGCGCTGGGCATCTGGACGGGTTGGGCGGCGATGCTGCTGTTCGTCCCACTCGCGGTGACCAGCAATGATGCCTCGATGCGTGCGCTTAAGGCGGGCTGGAAGCGGCTTCAGCGACTTGTGTATCCAGCTGCGTTGCTGGTTCTCGTCCACTGGATATTCATTCACAATAATTTAGGTCCCGCCCTCCTCCATTTCGTTCCGCTCGCGGCATTGGTCGCAGCCCGATATTTTCTTGTCCCCAAACTAACCCCCAAAGGAGCATGAACATGCGTGTATTTTCAACCCTGACCCTCAGTGCCGCAGCAATGGCGGCGTTTGCCTCTGCGCCAGCATCGGCCACAGGCGTCATCACCTGCAAGGCCGGTCCAGTATCCGGCTGGAAAAGCCAGGAAACGCTTACCGCTAAGCTTACCAAGGAAGGCTGGACCGTCCGCAAGTCAAAGGTCGATGGCGGCTGCTATGAAGTGTACGGCACCACCCCTGAAGGGGACCGGGTAGAGGCCTATTTTCACCCCGTCACGCTCGAAAAACTCTATGTCGGCCGCCGCGGCGAAGTTTTGTTTCGCAAGGCGGGTTACTGAAGACCAAAAGTGATAGTCGTTGACAAAACCCGGGCCGCAACTAAACGCGGCTCCGGGCCACGCGGTCCCAACGCCGCGCTGCTCTCTGCAAGGAGAAGCTTACATGACTATCAGTAAACCCGCCGCGAAACCGGCGCGTCCGTTCTTTTCTTCCGGTCCCTGCGCCAAGCCGCCGGGTTGGGAAGCCTCCAAATTAGCAACCGAATCGCTAGGCCGTTCGCACCGCGCCAAGATCGGCAAGTCGCGTCTGCAGCTTGCCATCGACCTGATGCGCGAAGTGCTTCAAGTGCCCGATACCCATCGCATCGGCATTGTGCCCGGCTCCGATACCGGCGCCTATGAAATGGCGATGTGGACGATGCTTGGCGCTCGGCCGGTAACCGCTACGGCTTGGGAAAGCTTCGGCGAAGGCTGGGTGACCGATGCGGTGAAGCAGCTTAAAATCGAGCCCACCGTTATCCGCGCCGATTACGGGCAAATCCCCGATCTGGCGGCAATCGACCAAAGCCATGATGTCCTGTTCACCTGGAACGGCACGACCTCGGGCGTTCGCGTTCCGAACGGCGACTGGATCAGCGATACGCGCGAAGGCCTGACCTTCAACGATGCGACCAGCGCGGTGTTTGCGTATGACATGCCGTGGGACAAGCTCGATGTGACGACCTTCTCGTGGCAAAAGGTTTTGGGCGGAGAGGGCGCGCACGGCGTTATCATTCTGGGGCCACGTGCGGTCGAGCGGCTGGAAAGCTACACGCCTTCATGGCCGCTGCCGAAGATTTTCCGGCTGATGGCGAAGGGCGCTCTGGCCGAAGGTATTTTCAAGGGCGAGACGATCAACACGCCATCGATGCTCGCGGTCGAAGACGTCATCTTCGCGCTCGAATGGGCAAAGTCGGTTGGTGGACTGCAAGGTTTGATGGCGCGCTCAGATGCCAACGCTGCGGCACTCGGCAAGATTGTCGAAGGCCGCGCTTGGCTCGGCCATCTTTCCGCCGACGAAGCGACACGGTCGAAAACTTCGGTATGCCTGACCGTCGAAGGCGCGGACGAGGCGTTCATAAAGCAATTCGCCGGTCTGCTCGAAGCCGAAGGTGCCGCGTATGACATCGCAGGGTACCGCGATGCTCCGCCGGGATTGCGCATCTGGTGCGGCGCGACGGTAGACACCGCCGACATCGAAGCACTCGGGCCCTGGCTCGACTGGGCTTACGCCGAGCTGACCTCTTAATCCGAAGCCGTCACCCTGAACTTGTTTCAGGGTCCATCGATCCGTTTAAGGTCCGCCCTTGCTGCAAGATGGATGCTGAAACAAGTTCAGCATGACAGGCTAAAATTTTGATCTTTCCGCAAAAGGAAAACGACAATGACCAAACCACGCGTACTCATTTCCGACCAGATGGACCCTAAAGCCGAGCAAATTTTCCGCGAACGCGGCTGCGATGTCGATGTCATCACTGGCAAGACGCCCGAAGAGCTGAAAGCCATCATCGGCCAATATGACGGCTTGGCAATCCGTTCGACAACCAAGCTCACCAAAGAGCTCATCGAAGCGGCAACCAATTTGAAGGTCGTCGGCCGTGCCGGAATCGGCGTCGACAATATCGACATCCCAGCCGCGTCGGTGAAGGGCATTGTCGTCATGAACACGCCGTTCGGCAACTCGATTACCACCGCCGAACATGCGATCGCCTTGATGTTCGCGCTCGCCCGCCAATTGCCCGAGGCCGACGCCTCGACCCAGGCGGGCAAGTGGGAAAAGAACCGCTTCATGGGCGTCGAGGTTACCGGAAAGACGCTTGGTTTGATTGGCGCCGGCAATATCGGCAGCATCGTGGCCAGCCGCGCGCTCGGTCTGAAAATGAAGGTCGTCGCGTTCGATCCATTCCTCACACCTGAGCGCGCGATTGAAATGGGTGTTGAAAAGGCTGACCTCGACACGCTTCTTGCCAAGGCAGATTTCATCACCTTGCACACGCCGCTGACCGACCAGACGCGTAACATCCTGAGCCGGGAAAACCTCGCCAAGACCAAAAAGGGCGTTCGAATCATCAATTGCGCGCGCGGCGGGCTGATCGATGAGGCGGCGCTGAAGGATGCGCTCGACAGCGGTCAGGTCGGCGGCGCGGCGCTCGATGTCTTCCAGACCGAACCAGCCAAGGAATCGCCCCTTTTCGGCACCCCAAACTTCATCTCAACCCCGCATTTGGGCGCTTCGACCGACGAGGCGCAGGTCAATGTCGCGATCCAGGTGGCCGAGCAATTGTCTGATTACCTCGTCCATGGCGGCGTCACAAACGCGCTGAACATGCCGAGCCTTTCTGCCGAGGAAGCACCCAAGCTTCGGCCGTATATGACGCTTGCACAGAAACTGGGCTCGCTGGTTGGACAACTTGCGCATGACGACCTCGATAACATCGCCATCGAAGTCGAAGGTGCGGCGGCCGAACTCAACATCAAGCCCATTACAGCTGCGGTATTGTCGGGCTTTATGAGCCGCTTTTCCGATGCGGTGAACATGGTCAACGCGCCATATCTCGCCAAGGAACGCGGCTTCGATATCCGCGAAGTCCGCCATGACAAGCCCGGCGCGTACAACACGCTGGTTCGCGTCACGGTCAACACCAGCCAGGGGCCGCGGTCGGTGGCGGGCACCTTGTTCGCCAATAGCGACGCGCGTCTCGTTGAGATCTTCGGAATTAGCCTTGAAGCCGAGCTTGAAGGCAACATGCTCTATATCGTCAACGAGGATGCCCCCGGTTTTATCGGTCGCGTCGGCTCGACATTGGGCGAGGCAAACCTGAACATCGGTACTTTCCACCTTGGCCGCCGAAGTGCAGGCGGCGAGGCCGTGCTGCTCCTGACGATGGACTCGCCAATCGAGGAGCCGGTCTTGTGGCAGCTGTGCAAGCTTCCCGGCGTCAAAACCGTCAAGGCGCTTAAATTCTGATCGGGGCTTTCCCGTTCAGACTTTTCGCGTAAAGAGCGCGGCATGACCGATCTTCCGCCCGACCTGTTGCCCGAAGGCTTCCGCGACCGTCTGCCGCCGCAGGCGGAAGCAGCGGTCCGGGTATCACGGGCTATGCTCGATGTTATGGCGTCGCACGGCTATAACCGGGTGATCCCGGCGATTGCCGAGTTTGAGACAAATCTTGCTGCACGAAGCGGTGGCGCGACGCGAAACAGCCTTCTGCGCTTTACCGATCCGGTATCCGGCCATACGCTCGCGCTGCGTGGCGATTTCACCGTTCAGGTCGGACGCATCGCGACGACGCGTATGGCCGACGTGCCGAGGCCGTTGCGATTGTGCTATCATGGCCAAATTCTGCGGCTTCGCGCCCGGCAGCTTCGGCCCGAACGCGAAATCACGCAATTGGGCGCCGAACTGATTGGCAATGACAGTGTGGCTGCCGTTATCGAGGTTCTTACCGTTGCGATCGATGCGCTGGAAGCAGCCGGTGTCAGAAACATTACGATCGATTTTACCCTACCCGATCTGGTTGAGACTTTAGCCGCATATGCTTTCCCGCTGGCGGCCAACGAAATCGACGCCGTCCGCGGCGAACTGGATATGAAGGATGCGGGCGGGCTGGCTGCTCTGGGTGCCGATGCCTATCTGCCGCTGTTGGCAGCGACGGGACCTTTTGCCGAGGCAGTCGAGAAGCTGCGCACAATCGATGCCGGCGGAGTATTGGCCTCGAGAATTGCCGCACTTGAGGCCATTGAGGCCTCGGTTGCAGACCGCGCGACAATCACGCTCGACCCGACAGAGCGGCACAGTTTCGAGTATCAGAACTGGTTCGGCTTCACGCTGTTCGCCGGGGGTTATACCGCCGCGCTTGGACGGGGAGGCACTTACGCCGTTACCCGGCCCGATGGCACGCACGAGGTGGCAACCGGGTTTTCGCTTTACCCTGATCCGCTCGTTGAAAGCGCCGTCGACGACGCCGAGCCCCGCCGGTTGTTTCTTCCTATTGGCACATTATCGTCCAAAGCCTCGCAAATGCGTGCCGAAGGTTGGGTCACCGTCGCGGCATTGGGCGAAGGTGACAGTGCGGCCCTGTCGGGCTGTTCCCATATATTGTCCGACGGCAAGGCAGTGCCGCTTTGAGCAAGCTTAAGCTATTCAGCACTTCGGCTGCGAAGCTCGAGACATTGGTCCCGAACAATGTGACGCACGGGTCTCCCGTAACGCAATATCGTGTGATCGACACGGCTGAATCCGGCCGGTTATCTACGGGCGTCTGGACGGCTTCGCCCGGAGCCTGGCGCGTGCGCTATGATGAATGGGAATATTGTATTATCATTTCCGGCAAGGCAATCTTGACCGAGACCGGGGAAGCGCCAGTCACCGTGAGTGCAGGCGATGCCTTCACGCTGGCTGCCGGGTTTGAGGGCATCTGGGAAGTTGTGGAAACTTTGACCAAGCATTTCGTCATTCTCGATCCGGTGAGATAACGAACCTGCGCCATTCCAGCATTTAGGGTGGACGGCACGCTCTCATCGTCATAACGGGGCGCACGGCGAATCCCTTCGCAGGAAAAGTCTCCTGCGCAGAAAAAGGCCCTCGAAGATTTTGGGGAACTTATGGCGAATGTAACCGTAATCGGCGCTCAATGGGGCGATGAGGGCAAAGGCAAGATTGTCGACTGGCTGGCCGAACGGGCCGATGCCGTGGTCCGCTTTCAGGGCGGGCATAATGCTGGCCACACATTGGTGGTTGGCGAAAACGTCTATAAACTGTCGCTGCTGCCGTCGGGGATCGTTACCGGCACGCTGTCGATCATTGGTAATGGTGTCGTCCTCGATCCCTGGGCGCTGCGCGACGAGATGGCGAAGCTGCGCGGGCAGGGGGTTTCAATTACCGCCGAGAATTTTGCGCTTGCCGATAATTGCGCGCTGATCCTTCCCATCCACCGAGATCTCGATGGTCTGCGCGAAACCGCCGCAGGTTCGGGCAAGATCGGGACGACCGGTCGCGGCATTGGTCCGGCCTATGAAGACAAGGTCGGCCGCCGCGCAATCCGGGTGTGCGACCTCGCGCATCTCGATGCGCTCGACGCTCAGCTTGACCGGCTGTGCGCGCATCATGACGCGCTACGTGCCGGTTTCGGCGAGCCGCCCGTCGACCGCGCGCGCCTTATCGCTGACCTCAAGGAAATCGCGCCGTTCGTGCTCGAATATGCCGAGCCAGTCTGGAAACGTTTAAATCAAGTCCGCAAGGCGGGCGCGCGGATATTGTTCGAAGGAGCGCAAGGCGTGTTGCTCGACGTCGATCACGGCACCTATCCGTTCGTGACGAGCTCGAACACCGTGTCGGGCACCGCGGCGTCGGGTTCGGGCCTTGGCCCAAGCGCTGCCGGTTTCGTGCTTGGCATCGTCAAGGCCTATACCACCCGCGTTGGCTCCGGCCCGTTTCCTACCGAGCTGGAGGACGAAACCGGCCAGCGTCTCGGCGAGCGCGGACATGAGTTCGGCACCGTCACAGGCCGCAAGCGCCGCTGCGGCTGGTTCGACGCCGTCATAGTTCGTCAAAGCTGCGCGGTATCGGGCGTGACGGGCATCGCGCTGACCAAGCTCGACGTGCTCGACGGCTTCGAAACGATCAAAATCTGCACCGGCTACCGGTTGAACGGCAAGGTCTACGACTATCTTCCTGCGCATGCCGCCGACCAGGCTTCGGTCGAGCCGATCTATGAAGAAATGCCCGGCTGGCAAGAAACGACGGCAGGCGCGCGGAGTTGGGCTGAGTTACCAGCCCAAGCGATCAAATATATCACCCGCGTGCAGGAGTTGATCGAAACGCCGGTGGCCTTGGTCAGCACCTCACCGCAGCGCGAGGATACAATATTGGTGCGCGATCCCTTTGCCGATTAACCGCTCTTAAGCTCGGCCGTCAGGCGAAGGCTGGCGCGCCAGAAGAAGAAGGCGGGGATCAAGCCGAGCCATGCTGCGCCATACAGAACCCAGCCAACGCTGTCGGTTCCGGCGACTGGCTGAAGCGCGTCGGAAAGCACCCCGAACAGCAAAGGACCCAGTCCAAGGCCGATAAGATTCTGTCCGAACACGACAAGCGATGCCGCGACCGCGCGGGCCTCGGTGCGCACCAGCCCCTGCACGCACCCATAAGCCGGCCCATAATATGCCGAGTTCAATATGGTCGGAATGATGAGCAAGGCAACGCCGATCCGCCAGTCGTCCGCCCAGTAGCTGGCAAACAGCAATGGCGCGGCAAGTGCCATTCCCAGCGCCGGCATCGTCAGCAAATGGCGTTTATCGCGGCTGCCAAAAACATCTGCGACCTTGCCGCCGAGCCAGGTGCCGATAATCCCCGAAACGCCAAGCGCAACCGCCATCGCCAGCCCTGCTTGGGTCGTGGACAGCCCGTGCGACCGGATGAAGAAGCTGATCGTCCACAGCCCCTTGCCATAGCTGAGGAAGGCGGTGAACGATGCGGCAATGAAGATATACAGATACGCCTTCGATGCAAAAGCCTCACGCACGGCTTGTTTGATCGGCAGGCCTGCTTTTTGCGGCGACGAGGCGGAATTGAAATGGACGCTATCGGAACAGCGACGCGGGTCGCGAATAAGGAACGGGAGTACCACTGCCAGAACAAGCCCCGGCGCGCCGACCAGCATCAACGCGATACGCCAGCCATATTGGTCGTTCACAACGCCGCCGATAATCAGTCCAAGCAAGGCACCGATGGGAATCCCGAGCCCAAAGAGCGCAATCGCCGACGAGCGTTTCTCGGGCGGCACGCTGTCGGCGATCAATGAATGGGCAGCAGGTGTGCATCCGGCTTCGCCTACACCCACGCCGACCCGGGCCAGCGCCAGCTGAACGAAGTTCTGCGCAACACCGCACAAGGCGGTCATCGCCGACCAAATCGCCAGACACACCGAAATCAGCCAGACGCGATTGGTACGATTATTGTCGGCATAGCGCGCGATCGGAATCCCCAGAACTGCGTAAAACACCGCAAACGCCGGTCCCGCCAGAAGCCCGAGCTGCGTGTCGCTCAATCCCAATTCGCCCTTGATCGGCTCGGCGAGAATATTGATGATCTGGCGGTCCAGAAAGTTGAGAATGTACACGAGCAATAGCGCGAAAAGCATCACTTTGGGATTCGTGATCGCGACGCCGTCACCACGCCGAAATGCTGCTTGCTCCATGCCCTTTTGCTCCTTCTCCTTTACGCAGTTATTCGGATATTTTCTCCGAAGTCAAAGCATTGAGATAAATGGGGGTGCGTCATCATGTTGCTCCTTTATTCAACGCGCGAGGGAGTGCTGAAAATCGGTCGGCCTGATAAATCCCCGGTTGACTGTTCTTCGCGCCTTGTCATTGGAGTGTGTGTATGACCACGCGCGACACCACGGCCCTGTTGCCGCTTGACGATATCGATCTCACTTTGTCGTTGGGCGATCGGTTCATGGTGACCGCTTATGGCGCGATTCAATGGCCATGGCTGCTGCGGAGCCTGCACGGCGGGCGGAAAGCCGATAAGGCGGCCTTGCTCGGCTATCTCGATTTGCCGCTTGATGCCTTGCCCAATCTGGGAAGCTGGAAGGCCGACACCAATTTTTTATGGCATATCGTTTCATCGATCGAGGAAATGCGGCCCAGACAAGTTGTCGAGCTGGGGTGTGGCGCTTCCACGTTCATCATCGCCCGCGCTTTACAGAAATTCGGCGGCGGCAAGGTCATTAGTTATGACCAGCATCAGGAATTCGCCGCTGTCACCCAGACCTGGCTTGCGGAAAACGGACTGCCGTCGGACATCCGCCACGCCCCGCTTGGACCTTCGCCGGCTGGCTGGCCCGGGCATTGGTATCAGCTAAGCGACGTTCCTTCGGAAATTGATTTGCTCGTCGTGGATGGCCCGCCATGGGCGGTGCATCCGCATGTGCGCGGGGCTGCGGCGAGCCTGTTTCCGCGACTTCGCGCGGGCGGACGTGTGCTGCTCGATGACGCTGCCCGCCCCGGCGAGCGTATGGTGGCGCGTCGCTGGCGCAAGGAACATCACAATATGCAGTTCACGCTCGATCGTAAGGGCGCCAAAGGGACGCTCATCGGACAAAAGGCTTCGGCCTAGACCGGCTTCGACCGCTGGTCGGTCACCATATCCTCGGCCAGATCGAGTCCCGCCTTGCCATGTGCAGCCGTGCCCGTCGGAGCGTGCGGATGCGGAACGAAGTCGGGTTCCTCGACCTCCAACATGCCTTCCCATTTGGTAATGACCGATGTGGCCACAGCGTTACCCACAACGTTGGTCGCGGTTCGGCCCATGTCGAGGAACTGGTCGATCGCCAGGATGATCGCGACGCCTTCGACCGGCAGTCCAAACATGGCGAGTGTTCCCGTGATGACCACAAGGCTTGCGCGCGGCACTGCGGCAATGCCTTTCGAGGAAATCATCAGCGTAAGCAGAATGAGTATCTGCGTGCTGATCGAAAGATCGATGCCATAGGCTTGCGCGATGAAGATGGTCGCAAAGCTCATATACATCATCGAACCGTCGAGATTGAAGCTATACCCCAGCGGCAGCATGAAGCCTGAGATACGGCGCGGCACACCGAATCGGTCGAGCTGTTCGAACAATTTCGGCAATGCGGCTTCGGAAGACGCGGTGGAAAAAGCGATCAGCAGCGGTTCGCGGATATAGGCAATGAGCTTCCAGATGCGTTGCCGCAGAAAAATTGCGCCGATGCTCAGCAGGATGACCCAGAGCAAAAGCAGCGATGCATAAAATTCGAGGAGCAGTTCAAGATAGGTCGCGAGGATGCCAAGCCCGTTGACCGCCACAACATTGGCAAGCGCGCCAAATACGGCAACCGGCGCAAAGCGCATGACATAACCGGTAATCTGCAGCATCATTTCGGCAAGCGCGTCGGCGCCGCGAACCAGCGCTGCTCCCTTTTCGCCGATAGCCGACAGCGCCACCCCGGCAAAAATAGAGAACACCAATATCTGAAGGATATTGTTGGTCGCCATCGCCTCAAACGCATTTTTCGGGAAAATCGACAGCAGAAACTCCGTCGCCTTTAATTCCTTGACCTCACCCACGGCCGCGAGCGCGGCGCCCGCATCGGGAATGGGCGCGCCGATGCCGGGCTCGAACAGGTTGACCATCAACAGACCAAGCCCGATGGAAATGAAGCTCGCCGTGATAAACCAGGCTATTGCGCGGAAACCGATGCGGCCCAAGGCGCTGCTGTCGCCCATATGTGCGATACCGACAACGATGGTCGACAGGATCAGGGGCGCAACAAGCACCTTGATGAGATTCAGGAAAATGTCGGACAGCAATTTGAACCACGGCACAACGGATTCTTTGACAATGGCGGGATCGACACCCTGGTTGACGGCATATCCGACGAGAACGCCCAAGGCCATTCCTGCCAGAATCCATAATGTCAGCCGTTTATCCACGCGATCCTCCAAATCCTTATCTGCTTTCGTTCGACGCTACACAGGCGGACTTGGCACCGCAACATGTTACCGACCCGGCTTGTCTATGCGAGCGAAGGCGGGCATAAGCGTTGAAATAAAATTACAATGGTTCGTACCGTATATAAGCGGGCGTCCCGGCAACTTCGCGGGCTCAGGAGTATAAGCATGGCCGCTTCCAAGGCGTCAAAACCGGCAACAGCAAAAATCGACAGCGGCCTGATGAAGGCAATGGCACAGGCGTTTTCGCAAAGTGCACTTCCCGGAGAAAATGAGGGTTTCGACGCGCGCGCAGCGGAAGAAGCGGCACGCTTCACGCTTGAACTTGCCAACCGCCGGAAAGCAGGAACGGCGGCCGTCTTGCTGGAAAGCTTCACCGATGCCAGCGGCCGATTGGCGATGCGTATCGCTCTAAACAATGATGATATGCCGTTTCTGGTGGACTCGATTTCGGCGGCGGTCGCCGCCCACGGATTGAGCGTCAAGCGACTGATCCACCCCGTGCTCAGCACCAGTCGGGATGGGGCAGGCAATTTGCAGTCGGTGGGCCGCAAACGCGAAGTGGGCAAGGCGCGCGAATCCTTTATCTATCTCGAAACCGACCGCGTCGACGCAAAAGAGCGCCGCGCCCTGGAGGATAATCTCCACGCGGTGCTGCGCGATGTGCGGGGTGCGGTTGCCGATTGGCAAAAGATGCTCGCAGCGATGAACGAGGATGCTGACAGCCTGGCGCAAGGCGAAGGTTCGGCACTTGTGCGCTGGTTCCTGGCTAACAACATGACCGTGCTCGGCCATGAAAGGGTGGCGCGGGACGGCGCCAGGTCGGACCGGCTTGGCATTTCGCGGGTGAGCGACACGCCGATCCTGTCCGACCCGAGCATCGCACTCGCCATCAAATCCTTTGAAGACGGGGCAGTTGCGCCGCTGGTGCTTAAATCGAACCGTGTTTCCAGCGTTCACCGGCAGGTGCAGCTCGACATGGTCGTGGTGCCCGTCCGCGAAGGCAAAAAGATCACAGGCCTCTCGATCACCGCCGGATTGTGGACAAGTGCCGCGCTGGCGACCGGGCCGGACGAGATACCGGTGCTGCGCACGCATCTGGCGACGCTTATGGATCGCTTTGGTTTCGATCCAGCAGGCCATGCGGGCAAGGCCATGATCCATGTCCTGACGTCGTTGCCGCACGACTTGCTGGTCTCGCTCAAACTCGAGGAACTCGAGCGGGTCACGTTGACCGCGATGTCGCTTACCGACCGCCCGCGTCCCAAATTGCTGGCAATCCGCTCGCCGCTTGGCCGGCATCTGTATATCTTCGTCTGGTTGCCGCGCGACGATGTGTCCACGGGAATGCGCAAACAGATCGAGACGATGCTGATTGAGGCCACGGGCGGCGCACTGCTCGGCTGGACAATCGGGATGGAGGACGGGGGTATTGCGCTGCTGCGCTATACGCTCGATTTGCCTGACCGAAATCAGACGGTCGATGAAACCGCGCTCGATACGCAGCTGGAATTGATGGTGCGCGGCTGGGAACCTGCGGTCGAAACCCTATTGGCGAGAATGACGGACGAGAAGCGCGCTGCGGCCATGCTGGTGCGCTATGGCCCCGCATTTCCGATCAGCTATCGCAATCGCTACGCCACCGAAGAAGCGGCGCGCGACATGATCGGTCTGCTTCAGATGGAGCGCGATCACAGCAAGGTCACGCGCCTTCTGGTCGATAAGGGCCAGCTGCGCCTGAAGGTCTACAGCCAGGGTGGCGCCATGCCGTTGAGCGCGATGGTGCCCGCGCTCGAAAATTTCGGGTTCGATGTTCTCGAAGAATCGCCCACCGCGCTTGGCGATGGTAACTACATCCATGATTTCAGGCTTGGCTTGCGTGGCGGCGATGTCGCCACGGTCATGGCCCGTGCGGCGGTGCTTGAGGGCGCGCTCACGCAGGTGCTCGATGGCGATGCCGAGAATGATGTTTTCAACCAGTTGATCACGATTGCCTCGCTCGACACGCGGCCGGTTATCTGGCTTCGCGCCTGGTATCGGTATTTGCGCCAGACGGGTGCCAATTTCAGCATGGTGACCGTGGTGGCGGCGCTCGCCAATAATGCGGGCATCACGCGTTCGATCGTGGCGTTGTTCGAGGCGTTGCACGATCCATCGGTAAGCGATGATCGTGGAAAGCTTTCGGCCAAATATATCAAGGCAATACAGGAAGCTCTTGTCGCCGTATCTGCGGTTGAGGAAGACCGCATCTTGCGCCGCTACATGGCGGTAGTCAAAGCCACTTTGCGCACCAACGCGTTCGCTCCGGCCGCATCCGAAGCGCTGGCGTTCAAGATGGACAGCGCAAAAGTCCCCGGTCTGCCCGCGCCGTTGCCCTGGCGTGAAGTGTTTGTGTATTCGCCGCGTGTCGAGGGCATCCACTTGCGCGCTGGTCCGGTAGCGCGCGGGGGGCTTCGCTGGTCCGACCGGCGTGACGATTTTCGCACCGAAGTTCTCGGCCTGATGAAGGCCCAACGCGTGAAGAATGCGGTGATCGTGCCGACCGGTGCAAAGGGCGGCTTTTATCCCAAACGTCTTCCCGACGTGCGCGTTGATCGCGATGCCTGGTTCGCCGAAGGCACCGAAGCCTACAAGATTTTCATCCGCACCTTGCTGTCGATTACCGACAACATAGTCGACGACCGCATTATCCACCCCGCCGATGTCGTCATCCACGACGGCGACGATCCCTATTTCGTCGTCGCTGCGGACAAGGGCACAGCGACGTTTTCCGACACAGCCAATGGCATCGCACTGGACCATAATTTCTGGCTCGGCGATGCGTTCGCGAGTGGCGGATCGGTTGGGTACGACCACAAGGCAATGGGCATCACGGCAAAAGGCGGTTGGCTCTCCGTCCAGCGGCATTTTGCCGAAATGGGCATCGACGTGCAGAATGAGCCAGTGACCGTAGCGGGCGTCGGCGATATGTCTGGCGACGTGTTCGGCAACGGTATGCTGCTGTCGAAAACGCTGAAACTGGTCGCAGCCTTCGATCACCGCCACATCTTTTTCGATCCAAGTCCCGACCCCCTGATCAGCTGGAAAGAGCGGCAACGGATGTTCGGCCTACTGCGCTCAAGCTGGCTCGATTACAATCCGAAGCTGATTTCAAAAGGCGGCGGAGTATTCTCGCGCACCGAAAAGACCATCAAGATATCGTCTGAAATCAGGTCTTTGCTTGGCATCGATGCGAAAGAAATTGAGCCTGCGGCGTTGATGACCGCAATCTTGAAGGCCCCCGTCCAATTGATGTGGTTTGGGGGCATCGGCACCTATATCAAGGACAAGAGCGAAAGCCACCTCGACGTCGGCGATCCGGGCAATGATGCCATTCGCGTCAACGGCGCGGAGGTGCGCGCAGCGGTCATCGGCGAGGGCGCGAACCTTGGCGTCACCCAGGCAGGGCGGATCGGCTTTGCCCTGCGCGGCGGCCGGATCAATACCGACTTTATCGACAACAGCGCGGGCGTCGATTGTTCGGATAATGAGGTGAATATCAAGATTGCGCTGAACGCTGAAATGCGGGCAGGGCGGTTGAAGGAACCGGTCCGCAATCGCTTGCTCGCAAGCATGACCGACGCCGTGGCGCATCTGGTGCTTGAGGACAATCGTCTGCAGACGCTTGCCTTGTCGATTGCCGAAACCGGCGGCGCAGGCGACTTGCCTGCCTATGTCCGCCTTGTGGAAACCTTCGAAAGCAGCGGGAAGCTCGACCGGCTGGTCGAAGGTATTGCACCGAACGAAGAGCTGTTCCGCCGCGCCAGCGAAGGCAAGGGCCTGACTAGGCCCGAACTTTCCGTTTTGCTTTCCACCGCAAAACTGGCGGCGCAGGACGGCATCGAAGAAGCGCCGCTCGCCACCGACCCGTCGATGGACAGCGAATTGCTTGCTGCCTTCCCGGCCGCCATGGTCGCCAAGCACAAATCGGCGATACTGGCGAACCGCCTGCGCAAGGAAATCATCGCGACCAAGCTCGCCAACAGGATGATCAACCGCCTCGGGCTGCTACATCCGTTTGAACTTGCCGAAGAAGAAGGCTGCGGTCTGGGCGACGTTGCGGCGGCCTTTGCCATTGCCGAGCGCATTTACGACCTGCCATCGCTTTGGGCGGCCATCGACATGGCGGAGATGCCTGAGGCCACCCGGCTGATGCTGTTCAACCAGACGGCGGTCGAAACCCGCGCGCAAATGGCCGACATCATTCGCAACGCGCACGAAGGCCGCGATGTAAGTGCCGCCTCGGCAATCTACGCGCCCGTAGTGGACAAGCTGTCGTCTGCTATCGACAGTCTGCTGCCTGCGGACATCCGACATCAAACCGAAAGCTTTGGCGTTCGCCTCGTCGACAACGGCGCACCGCACAAGATTGCGGAGCGGCTGGTCCGGCTGGCGCAACTCGACGGCGCAATCGGCCTTGCGGCTTTGTCATCGACGCAAAAGAGCGATGTGACCGCGCTGACGCGCGCGTTTACCGCGGTTGGTGACGCGCTTGGCCTCGGCTGGGCGCAGGGCACCGCAATGCAGATGGACCCGCACGATCCGTGGGAGCGACTGCTGGTGGCGGGACTGGCGCGCGATTTTCAGGCAATGCGGCTTGATTTTCTGCGGCGGCGTGCTGCCAAAAAGCCATTGGAAGATGCGCAAGGGTGGATCGAAGCCAATGCACCGCGCGTCCGGGCGTTCAAGGCCATGGTCGACCGGGCGCGGTTGGCCGGGATGCCGACGCCAGCGATGCTGGCGCAGATTGCAGGTCAGGCGCGGGTGCTGCTGGGGCGGTAGATATTCAGGATTTTGACGCCATCAAACCGGCAACGCTTCCCTTTGCCGAGGGATTAGACGCGTTTTGCTTTTTCGGCTTTTCGGCCTTGGGTTTGCGAACTTCACGGTTTGATTTCTTTTGGCTCTTGGCCATTTCATATCTCCTCGCCCGGCCCGAGCCTAACGGTCGGCGATACAGTCTATATCATGGTGCCAGCACCGAAATATAAGAGCAAAGCCCAAATATAAGGCGTTATACCGCTGCCTCGGTCTCCAGCGCGCGCTTGTAGATGCTGTTCTTGGGATATTGGAACAGCCGCATCACCATCGGTTCGAAAAATTCGAGTGGCAGCGTGTCGTACGCGGGGTCGAACGCCGGACAGTCATATTTGTCGATAAACTCTTCGGTGTCCGCAAACCATTCATGCCCGCGAAACCGTTCGCGCATGTCGCGGTCGAGGCCAAGATGGTGGAAAAAATTATGGCCCTGAAAAATCCCGTGATGCTGCACAATCCAGTGAAGCCTTTCCGAAACGAACGGCTTCAGGATCGCCGCCGCAATGTCGGGGTGGTTCGACGCCCCCAAAGTATCGCCAATGTCGTGAAGCAGCGCCATCACGACATATTCTTCGTCACGGCCGTCGCGATGCGCGCGCGTTGCCGTCTGCAGCGAATGCGTCAGCCGGTCGACCGCAAAGCCGCCGAAATCGCCATCAAGCAGCTTCAGATGGTCCAATATCCGTTTCCCGCCATTCTGCGCGAACGGGATATTGTGCTTCATGATGATCTGCCAGTCTTCCTGAGTGCTTTGCGACATATCGTGAAAACTGGCGCGATCGTTGTGGGTGTCCATACTCGAAATCCTCTCCTCCTCATGCTATCACGACGGCCGCGCGAAACAAGCTTTATGCGGCGAGAAAATGCG
>CALRMO020000009.1:0-34845 GCA_943369235.1 Sphingomonas paucimobilis | reverse complement strand
GGGCACCTTAATGCCAGCCTGACGCACCGCCGGTTCGTCCACCCGCAATGTCTTAAGACGGGGTGATACGTCCACGCCGTAATCGGCAGGCGTCTTGGTCGCCATCGGCTTGCTTTTTGCCTTCATGATGTTCGGCAGCGACGCATAGCGCGGCTCGTTCAAGCGAAGGTCGGTGGTGACGATTGCGGGTGTCTTGAGGCTGACCGTTTCGCTGCCGCCATCGACTTCGCGTGTAACAGAGACGCTATCGCCGGAAACTTCGACCGCGCTGGCAAAGGTGCCCTGGGGGCGACCGGTTAGCGCAGCGAGCATCTGGCCGGTTTGGTTCGAATCGTCGTCAATCGCCTGCTTGCCGAGGATAACAAGACCGGGCTGCTCCTCGTCCATGATCTTGGCGAGGATTTTGGCGACGCCCAGCGGCTCGACATCTTCGGCGACCACGAGGATCGCGCGGTCGGCGCCCATGGCTAGCGCAGTGCGAAGGGTTTCCTGCGCTTTGTCGGAACCAACCGACACCGCAATCACCTCGGTCGCAACGCCCTTTTCGCGCAAACGCAGCGCTTCTTCGACCGCGATCTCGTCGAACGGGTTCATGCTCATTTTGACGTTGGCCAAGTCGACGCCAGTGCCATCGGATTTGACCCGCGGCTTTACGTTGTAATCGATAACCCGCTTGACGGGGACGATGATCTTCATGGGTTAAGTCCTCTTCACCTAATCAAGACGAGTGGATGCCCGTCCAATCTGCTGCGCCTATGCTTGACGTTTACGTGAACGTCAAGTGGTGTTATTTCTCTCTCCTTTAGGAGAGAGAATAGACTTGGTTGGCGGCTTTGCCGACTAGCAAGTCTTAGAGAGGGGGCAGACGTTCGTCGTCGAACCCCTCTCCGCTGCGACTAGGCAGCAGGCTGCCAAGTCTCGCTCCTCTCCCCTAAAGGAGAGAGGATATTATAACTCAAGCCGCCTTGCGTACTTCCGCCACAATTTTCTCCGCCGCATCGCCAAGGTCGTTGGCCGAAACAATCGGCAAGCCCGAATTGGCGAGGATGTCCTTGCCCTGCTGCACATTGGTGCCTTCGAGGCGGACCACCAAAGGTACCGACAAATTCACTTCCTTTGCCGCCGCAACGATACCATCAGCAATAATGTCGCACTTCATGATGCCGCCGAAGATGTTGACGAGGATGCCCTTCACCGCAGGGTCTTTCAGGATGATCTTGAACGCCGCGGTCACCTTTTCTTTCGAAGCGCCGCCGCCGACGTCGAGGAAGTTGGCGGGGAACTCGCCGTTCAGTTTGATAATGTCCATCGTCGCCATGGCAAGACCAGCGCCATTGACCATGCAGCCGATATTGCCGTCGAGCTTGATATAGGCGAGGTCATATTCGCTTGCCTCGACTTCGGCCGGGTCTTCTTCGGTCAGGTCGCGCAATTCGGCCAGATCCTTGTGACGGAACATCGCGTTGCCGTCGAATGCGACCTTCGCATCGAGCACGAGCAGTTCGTCGCCATTTGCGCCCTTGCAGACGGCAAGCGGGTTGATTTCGATCTGCTCGGCATCGGTGCCGAGAAATGCGGCATAGAGCCCAGCAAGAACGGTCTGTGCCTGCTTTGCCAGATCGCCGGTCAGACCAAGCGCCTTGGCGACGCTGCGACCGTGGTGCGGCTGGATGCCGGTCGCCGGATCGATGGTGATGGTGTGGATTTTTTCAGGGCTGTCATGCGCGACGGTTTCGATGTCCATGCCGCCTTCGGTCGAGGCAACAACCGCGATCCGGCTGGTCGCACGGTCGACGAGTAATGCGAGGTAGAATTCCTGCTTAATGTCGGCGCCATCGGTGATGTACAGCCGATTGACCTGCTTGCCAGCATCGCCTGTCTGGATAGTCACCAGCGTGTTGCCGAGCATCTCGCGCGCGTGGCTCTCGACTTCATCGAGGTTGAACGCCAGCCGAACGCCGCCCTTCGCATCGGGGCCGAGTTCCTTGAACTTGCCCTTGCCGCGACCGCCAGCGTGAATCTGCGACTTGACCACAAAGAGCGGGCCGGGAAGTTGCTTGGCAGCGGCGACCGCTTCTTCAACGCTCAACGCGGCGATACCCTTTGGCGTCGCGACGCCAAATTTCGCCAGCAATTCCTTGGCCTGATATTCGTGGATGTTCATGGGAGAGTTCGTCCTTGAACTGGAAATTTCGCATTGGGCTTAAGCACAGACAAGCCGCAAATGGAAGGGTTTGAGCCATAAGTTTTTATTGGTTCACGCAGAGTGCACAGAGTGCGCAGAGAAGCAGGACAAAACTCTCGGCGTCCTCTGCGAACTCTGCGTGAAATCATTTATGTCAGTAGATTTAAACCAACCAATTCCTGCCGTAGCTTTCCTGCATCCGTAAAATGGTGCGCGGCAAAGCAGTTTTCGCGGGCGCTGACGACATTGTCCAGATTATCGTCGATGAAGATCGCTTGGCCGGGCCGAAGGCCAAACCGCCGCAGCGCCAGAGCGTAAATCTCTGGATCGGGCTTCACCATCTTTTCGACGCCTGACACAATGATATCGCCAAAACGATCGAATATCGGCTGGGTCGGACGAAACCGGTCCCAGAACTCAGCCCCGAAATTGGTAATCGCGAACAAGGGAACACCTTTTTCGGACAATTCATCGACAATCTCGTGCGAGCCTTCGATCGGTCCGGGGATCGTCTCCATAAGCCTGTTTTCATAGGCGCTCAGCAAATCTGCATATTGCGGAAATTCGGCAGTGCGCTCGGCAACCATGTCAGCCAATGACCGGCCTTCGTCATGCAGGTAATGCCATTCGGGCGTAACGATATGCGTGACGAAATATTCCAGCTCAGCTTTATCGTCGATCAGCTTGGCGAACAGATAGCGCAAGTCCCATTTGAACAGCACTCGCCCTACATCGAATACGACGGTGGTAATTTTCTGCATATCTGGTGTTCTCCGAGACCAAGCATGTCACTGCGTCGTTGTGCAGATTGTTTCGCGCGAAGCCGCGAAGAAAAATAAGGAAATAAGATTTTCGAGTGACAGGCGTTACCTTCAATCGAAAGCTTCTGAAAGTTGAGGGCGCTACGCGTTTATTATCTTATGTCCCTTCGCGCCTTCGCGTGAAACAAATGGCACGGGCTTGTCCGTCTCCAGCGCCCTAGCGGAACAGACAGCAAAAAACCGCCCGCGAACTGGCCGGGGCGGTCATTTACCTGGCAGTGTAGCCGAATCAGCCCTGGCGTGCCTTGAAGCGCGGCTGGGTTTTGTTGATCACATAAGTCCGGCCACGGCGGCGAATCACGCGGTTGTCGCGGTGACGGCCCTTGAGGGACTTTAGAGAATTGACGACTTTCATCGGATTTACCCGTCTGTTTGTTAGCTGAAGCTTGAATTGAAGGCGCGCTCCTATGGGCGGGGGGCTTCAAAGTCAAGCGTGATTGGCCCGTTTTTGCAATTCAGCCGTTATACATCGCTTGCCAAGGATAGTAGCAAGCGTAAGGATGCCGCCATGATGAATTTAACCCGCTTATCCCCTGCAATTGCGCTTTTGTGCCTGTCTGCTTGTGTCGTACCGACCGGGCCTGTCGAAGTTACGCGGTTCAACCGCGCCGCCGAAGGTGTGGCCTATGGCAACGGAACCTTCGCGGTTGTCGCTCCCGATGATGCGGCGTCAGGGCCGAGCCTTTCGGCGTCGCCTTATGTCGCAGCGGTCGCGCGCGAAATGCAACGCGTGGGCTATGTCGACCGGGCAGGCTCAGCTTCCGAAGTCATTGCCGAGGTCCGCTTTGGCGCGACCACGATCAGGCCTGACCGCCGCTCACCGGTGTCGGTGGGCGTCGGCGGCTCGACCGGAAGCTATGGTTCAGGTGTCGGCCTTGGTCTGGGCATCAATCTGGGCGGCGGTGCCAAGGCGCAGCTCGAAACCACGCTGGCCGTCCGCATTCTCCGCCGAAGCGACAATCTTGTGTTGTGGGAGGGCACGGCGGTTCAGGCTGCAAAGGCCGGCTCGCCTGCCGCGCAACCCGGCATCGCTGCATCGAAATTGGCGCAAGCGATGTTTAAGGACTTCCCCGGCGTGTCAGGTGAGACTATCCGCGTTCCATAATACAAGGAACGCACATGCCCATTACCGACATCAACGCTGCATTCGACAGCGGCAACATCATTGTAAAAGCGATTGACGGAGCCTCCGCGAGCCTCGCCATCCGCAAGGACAAGGATTCCGAATTCGCGCAATGGTTCCACTTTCGCGTTGCCTGCACGGCAGGCGAAGACATCACGCTTCGCATCACCGGTCTTGAAGGCAGCGCCTATCCCGGCGGCTGGCCCGACTACCGCGCCTGCGTCTCCGACGATCGTGATTATTGGGGTCGCGCCGATACGACATATGACAAGGCCGAAGATGGCGGGACGCTGACGATTAGCTACACGCCATCGAGCGACATCGTCTGGTTCGCCTATTTCGCGCCCTATTCGATGGAGCGCCATCATGACCTGATCGCCGAAACCGCAACGCTTGAGGGAGTCGAGTATCGTTGCCTCGGCCACAGCCTTGAAGGCCAGCCGATCGACTGCCTCGAAATGGGCAGCGGCGATATTCAGGTCTGGCTTTACGCGCGGCAGCATCCCGGCGAGACTCAGGCCGAATACTGGATGGAGGGCGCGCTCGATATGCTCACCGATATGAGCAATCCGCACACGCGTAAGTTGCTCGAAAAGTGCCGCCTGCATATCGTGCCCAATTGCAACCCCGATGGTTCGCGGCGCGGCCATTTGCGAACCAATTTTCTCGGTGTGAATTTAAACCGCGAATGGGCCGAGCCCACTGCCGAAAAAAGCCCCGAAGTCCTGGGTATCCGCAATGCGATGGACGAAAGCGGCGTTCACTGGGCGATTGACGTGCACGGCGACGAGGCGATTCCTGCCGCGTTCATGGCCGGGTTCGAAGGCATCCCGTCCTGGACCGACGATCAGGGTGAACGGTACAACGCCTTCATAAACCGGCTCGCTGCCCGCACCCCGGATTTCCAGACCGAGCTTGGCTATACCAAAGCGGGGCCGGGCAAAGCCAACCTGACAATGTCGACCAACCAGCTTGCCGAACGATTCGGAGCGGTTCCGATGACGCTGGAAATGCCGTATAAAGACACCGTCCACGGCAACGACCCCGATCAGGGCTGGTCGCCTGAACGATGCATGCTGCTGGCAGGGGAGTGTTTGGCGACGTTGGCGGAGATGGTTTGATTGGCGACCCATAAATACCTGATTACCGGGTGTTCGGGTGGAGGAAAATCCAGCCTGATTGAAGCGCTCTCAAATAGAGGATATTCCGTCGCGCCGGAATCGGGACGGTTGATCGTTCAAGAGCAACTTGCCAATTGTGGATAGAGCTGCGTTCGTCCTGAGGCTCCTTGACATTGCACAAAAATCTGTGCAATGATCGGCATATGGAAATTGTTACTTACTCGGAAACTCGAGCAAATCTGAAAGCCATTATGGACCGTGCGGTGAATGATCATACGCCGATCGCCATTACGCGCCAGCGGGGCAAGCCTGTTGTTATGGTCGATTTGGACGATTGGAATTCCCTGCACGAAACGCTTTATCTGCTCTCTTCGCCTGCCAATGCAAGGCGATTGACCGACTCAATTGCAAATGCCGACGCGGGCAATTTGATCGAAGTTGATCCAGAAACAATGCAGCCGTTGTGAGGCTTGCCTTCACCCCGGAAGGCTGGGAAGAATATGCGAGGTTGCGCGACATCGACAAAAACGCGCACAAAAAGCTTGATGTGCTGATAGGCGAATGTTTGCGCCATCCTTTTTCCGGCACCGGCAAACCGGAACCGCTGAAAGAGAATCTGAAAGGCTGGTGGTCGCGGCGAATTTCGCGTGAACATCGGCTTGTATACCGGGTTTCCGGTAGCGGGGATTCTCAGACGCTCGAAATTGCACATTGCATGTATCACTACTGACTCCATGCAAATCATCGAAGACGATCTCTCCGGTCCAGAAATCCGCAACTTGCTCGAGACACATTTTGCCGGGATGCTGGCGAATTCGCCTCCCGGCAGCTGCTATTTTCTCGATTTTGACGGGCTCAATGCGCCCGATGTGACCTTTTGGTCGATTTGGGAGGGCGACAGCCTCGCGGGATGCGGTGCACTCAAGGAACTCTCGCCCGAGCATGGCGAGATCAAGTCGATGCGCACCCATGCCGATCACTTACGCAAAGGTGTCGTCGCGAAGATGCTGACGCATATCATATCCGAGGCGCGTGAGCGCGGCTATCGGCGGCTTAGTCTGGAGACCGGATCGGCTGAGGCTTTCATCCCGGCACTGGCGATGTACCAAGCGCATGGCTTCGAATTCTGCCCTCCCTTCGGCGATTATGTCGAAGACCCGTTCAGCCGTTTCATGACCTTGGCGATCTGACCGACTTGGGTTAGGGCGCAGCGCAAATAGCGAAGGAACTCCCATGCCCAAACTCATCCTCATCCGTCACGGCCAGTCGCAGTGGAATCTGGAAAACCGCTTTACCGGCTGGTGGGATGTCGATGTCACCGAAAAGGGGGCTGCGGAGGCCTGGGCGGCGGGCGAGCTGATGAAGGCGAAGGGCATTGCGCCCGATATTGCGTTTGCCAGTGTTCAGACGCGCGCGATCAAGACGCTCAATCTGGCGTTGGAGGCTATGGGGCGGTTGTGGGTGCCGGTGACCAAGGATTGGCACCTGAATGAGCGTCATTATGGCGGCCTGACCGGGTTAGACAAGGCCGAGACAGCGGCAAAGCATGGCGACGAGCAGGTCAAGATCTGGCGCCGCAGTTTCGACATTCCGCCGCCGCCGTTGGAGGCGGGATCGCCCTATGACCTGGCTGCCGATCCGCGTTATGCCGGGATCGCGATTCCAAATGCCGAAAGCCTGAAGGACACCATCGCGCGCGTGCTGCCCTATTGGGAAGCCGCCATTGTGCCTGAGCTGCACGCGGGCAAAACCGTGTTGATTTCAGCGCATGGCAACAGCTTGCGGGCACTGGTCAAGCATCTGTCCGGAATATCCGACGAAGACATTGCCAGCCTGGAAATCCCGACCGGGCAGCCGATAGTCTATGAGTTGGACGACGCGCTTCGGGGCGAACGTTATTATCTGTCCGAGCGCTAAACGAGCGGGCCGATGCCCTTGGCCTGCTTCGCGGCATACATCGAACGGTCGGCGCGCAGCAGCAATTCCGACGGTTTAACGCCAGCCTCGATCGCGGTGAACCCGGCCGAGACGCTTGGCACCAGTGCGACTCCCTGATGCGCGATTTTCAGCTTGCTGACGACTTTTGTAATTCGCTCGGCCTTGCCGGCCAGTTCGCTCTCGGGAATGTTATCGAGCAGGATCGCAAATTCGTCGCCCCCCACGCGCGCGGCAAGGTCCGAACGGCGGATTGCGCCGGCCACGGCTTTGGCGATTGCGATCAGCAAAGCGTCTCCCGCAGAATGGCCATGACTGTCATTGACGGCCTTCAGATTGTCGACGTCGATGAATAAAAGGCCATATTCGCCGCCATAACGGTGTGTGCGCCAGCACCAGCGGTCGAGTTCTTCCATGAAATGGCGGCGGTTGAACAAGGGCGTCAGCGTATCGCACACAACGAGGCGCTCAAGCTCAGCCACGCGCGCTCTAAGCCTGGTATTTTCACGCTCTAACCCGGGTTGCGAATCTACCCCGACTATCGTGGACAGATTATCCGTACTCTGGTCCAACTTCAAAAATCCCCGATGATTCATGCGACCCGGGGTATCTTTTGTTATCTTCGCTCTCAATCAGAATTCTATCCTAAAAGCAAGAGTTTACAGTTTTGCTAACGTTTGTAGGGACAACGTGAAAGAGGTTTTGCATCATTGCGCCGAAGCCGGTGCACGGTTAATGGCTGTTGCTTGTCGAAGTCGGGGGACGGCCGTTGAGCGAAATTCAGCCAGTAGTTGGCATCATCATGGGCAGTCGCTCCGACTGGGAAACGATGCGCGAGGCATCCGCAACTCTTGCCGCGCTTCATATTGCGCATGAGTGCAAGGTCGTGTCCGCCCACCGCACGCCCGAGAGGCTTTATGACTATGCCAAAAGCGCAGCCGACCGCGGCCTCAAATGCATCATTGCAGGTGCGGGCGGCGCGGCGCATCTGCCGGGCATGGCGGCTTCGATGACCCGGCTGCCGGTGCTTGGTGTGCCGGTTCAGTCGAAGGCGCTCGACGGCATGGACAGCCTGTTGTCGATTGTGCAGATGCCCGCCGGGATCCCGGTCGGCACGCTGGCCATTGGCAAGGCCGGGGCCACGAACGCCGCGTTACTGGCGGCAGCGATGCTGGCCAATGAAGACGCCGAACTTGCCGCGCGATTGGAAGCCTGGCGCGCCGAACAGACCGCATCGGTTGCAGAGACACCCGAATGATGGCTCGCATATGACGGGCGTTTTACCCCCCGGTTCGACCATCGGCATATTAGGCGGCGGGCAGCTTGGCCGGATGCTTGCGATTGCCGCAGCGCAATTGGGCTATCGCTGCCATATCTACGCGCCAGCCGGAGACAATGTCGCCTGCGACGTTGCGGCGTGCAGCACCATTGCGGCTTATGACGATCTTGTCGCGCTGAAGGCCTTTGCCAAGGCGTGCGATGTCGTGACCTTTGAATTTGAAAATGTGCCGGTGATGCCGCTCAAATCGATTGCGCGCGATGTCCCGATCCATCCCCCGATCAAGGCGCTCGAGGTGGCCCAGGACCGGGTGGAAGAAAAGGAATTCGTCCGGCGGCTTGGGGGCAAGACGGCCGAATTTGCGGTGGCGCGAAGCGAGATCGAGGTCGAGGACGCGGTTGCATCGGTCGGCACGCCATGCATCCTCAAAACGATCCGCATGGGCTATGACGGCAAGGGCCAGTTGCGAATCTCGGCCAAAAGCGAGCTCGCAAGCGCGTGGCGGCGGGCCGGTGCGCAGCCGCTGATTGCCGAGGCGATGGTTAAGTTCGACGCCGAGTTTTCGGTAATCCTCGTACGCGGTGCAGACGGCGAAATCCGATATTGGGATTCGTCGCGCAACGCGCATGAGGACGGCATCCTGGCAACATCCTCGCTACCGGCCGGGCCGCTGATCGAAAGCCAGCAGGTTGCGGCGCGCAAGATGGCGGCGGCGGTGGCGGGCGCGCTCAATTATGTCGGCGTGTTCACCGCCGAATTTTTCGCCAGCGCCGAAGGTCCCTTGTTCAACGAAATCGCGCCGCGCGTCCACAACAGCGGGCACTGGACGATCGAGGGCGCGGAAACCAGCCAGTTCGAAAACCATATCCGCGCGATCTGCGGCCTTCCGCTTGGAAGCACTGCGACCGTGGCTGAACGAGTCGAAATGCAGAATCTGATCGGCAGGGAGGGTGAGCGCTATGTGCAATTGCTTGGCGATCCGGCTGCCAATGTCCATTTATATGGCAAGGCAGAAGTGCGGCCGGGCAGAAAAATAGGCCACGTCACCCGCTTGTATCGGTAATATTTTGCGGGCAAGACGCCCTTTATGAATCACCCCGAAATCATCCTTGTCCTCGCCCGCGCCGCCAATGGAATTATCGGGAGGGATGGCGGGATGCCCTGGCATATCCCGGCAGACCTGCGCCATTTCAAACAGATTACCAAAGGCCGCCCGATGATCATGGGGCGCAAGACCTTCGACAGCCTGCCGGGGATCTTGGAAGGGCGGCGGCATATCGTGCTGACCCGTGACACGGCTTGGGAAGAGGAAGGGGCTGAGGTCGCACATTCGGTCGAGGAGGCGCTGAAACTTGCCAACGGCCCGCATGTCTGCGTGATTGGCGGCACGGAAATCTTCAAGCTATTCCTGAAAATCGCCGACCGGATCGAGCTGACGGAAATAGCCGCCGAGCCCGACGGCGACACCGTGATGCCACCCTTCGACAAGGCGGACTGGCAGGAAGTGGCGCGCGATGCCCATCCGGCGGAAGGCAATGTCCCCGCGCATGATTTTGTGACTTTGGTGCGCCGGGGCTAAACACCACAAGGGGGGAAGATGCGCAAAAGGATTTGGGTTCCGCTGGCGCTGATCGGCGCCGCAGCGATCGGCTTTTTCGGTTTCGCGCCGGGTTATGTCGAAGCGTCGATGAATGTCGTCGACGGCAAGCCGCTAATTAAGGTCAGCGATGAGGCGAAGGCACTGCACAAGACGTTGACGATTGTTGATCTCCATAGCGATAGCCTGATGTGGGATCGCGATATTACCAAGCGCGCCAGCCGGGGGCATATGGATTTGCCGCGCTTGCAGGATGGGAACGTCGCGCTTCAGCTTTTCTCGTCTGTGACGAAAACGCCCAAGGACCAGAATTATGACGGCAATAGCGATGAGACCGACAACATCACTTTGCTGACCGTTGCGCAGTTGCAGCCGGTAAGGACATGGGGTTCGCTGGTTAAGCGGTCGCTATATCATGCGGAGAAGTTGAAACGAGCTTTGGAAAATCAATCGGGTCAGAAGGATGACTTTGAGCCAGGATGGGTGCTGGTGACTGAGTCTGATGGAGTCGAAAATGTCGGTGAACGCTATTTTGGTGTAGTCTCTGATCATGGTCCTGCAAAAGGCGCAATGCTGACGATCGAAGGCCTGCAAAACCTCGAAGGCAAGGCGTCCAATCTCGACCGGCTTTACGATGCCGGTTTCCGCATGGCGGGCCTCACCCATTTCTTCGACAACGAGCTCGGCGGATCAATGCACGGGCTCAAGAAAGGCGGACTGACGCCGTTCGGGCGCGACATCGTGCGGCGGATGGAGGCAAAGGGAATGATTGTCGACATCGCGCACCTCTCGCACGCTGGCGTTGCCGAAGTGCTGGCCATGGCAAAGCGGCCGGTGGTCTCGAGCCATGGCGGGGTGCAGGCAACATGCAAGGTCAACCGCAACCTGACCGATGATGAAATCAGGGGCGTCGCTAAAACCGGCGGCGTGATCGGCATCGGCTATTGGGAGGGTGCGGTGTGCTCGACCGACCCGCGCGCTGCTGCCAAGGCTATGAAGCATGTCCGCGATCTGGTCGGCATCCAATATGTTGCCTTGGGTTCGAACTATGACGGCGCGACCACAGTGCGGTTCGATACCTCGCAACTGACGCAGGTCACACAGGCGTTGATGGATGAAGGATTTACGGAGGCCGAAATCCGCGCGGTGATGGGCGAGAATGCGTTGCGCGTTATTCGCGCCGGGCTGGTGCCGATGGCGAATGTCGCAAAATGACCTATCAACCATACCGTAGTCCTGAGCAGCAGTCGCGCAGCGGCTGCGTCCGTCGAAGGACGCCTATCAGCATAGCACGGCGCTCGGCGGATAAGCGCCCTTCGACTTTCGCCAGCGCTTGCGCGCTGACGGCTCAGGGCTACGGTTTCTAATGACATGACTATTCCCCGCCTCTCAGCGCGCGACCTTATGCCCAATGAATTGCGCGGCGCAGTCGTGGCGCTGGGCAATTTCGACGGATTTCATCTGGGCCATCAGGCGGTCGCAGGCGAGGCTATCAGACAAGCTAAAGCGGCGGGAAAACCTGCCATCATCGCGACCTTCGATCCGCATCCGGTGCGCTTCTTTGCCCCGCATATCCCCTGGTTCCGGCTGACGACGCTCGAGCAACGGCAACGTCTCTTCGAAACGGCGGGCGCGGATGCTATGCTGGTGTTCGACTTCGACGCGGGGCTGGCGGCGACGACTGCGGAGGATTTTATCGTCAAGCTGCTGGCCGAACGGCTCGGCGTATCAGGTGTCGTTACCGGTGAGGATTTCACCTTCGGCAAGGCGCGCGGCGGCAATTTTGCGATGCTGCGCGAGCTCGGCGCGGCGCACGGGATGACCGCAACCGCGATGGGTCCCGTAAGCGACGAGGGCGGCGTCATTTCCTCAAGCCGGATCCGCGATGCGTTGAAGGCGGGCGATTGCGCCACCGCGACCCGCCTGCTCACGCGGCCTTTCGCGGTGGAGGGCGCTGTCCAACATGGCGACAAGAACGGGCGGCTGCTGGGCTATCCCACCGCGAATATCGACATGGGCCATTATCTTCGCCCGCGTTACGGGATTTATGCGGTTAAAGGGCGGCTCCCCGATGGCCGCGTTCTGAACGGCGCGGCAAATCTCGGTATCCGGCCAAGCTTCGATCCGCCCAAGGAACTGCTTGAGCCCTATTTTTTCGACTTCAACGAGGACCTGTACGGACAGCAAATCGAAGTCGAATTCCACGCCTTCATCCGGCCCGAAGCGAAGTTCGACAGCATGGACGCGCTGATTGCGCAGATGCAGGCAGATTGCGATCAGGCGCGCGCCATTTTGGAGAGAGTTTGATGCTCTCCCGCAAACAGACAATTTTATTTCTCTTTATTGCCGCGTTGCTGTTCGGCTTTACGCTGTTTCAGGCAAGCTGGCTGGCGGACAAGCCGGCGGGCAAGCCGAAGCTGATTGCCGACCGAGCCGCCGATCCGGTGCGCGACACGGCGGGATGCGTGGCGAGCGCGAATAGCGGCTATGGCGGGGTGGCTGTAAGCGCAGATATTGGCGCGTTGCAGGCGGCGGCTGGGAGCGGTGCCGACGCCATCCGCATTACCACCGACGTCGCCGACGGAGCGCTCGTCGTCGCGCCGCAGTTCGACAGCAAATGCGCCGCCGACACAGCGCGCCCGCGTTCGACACTTGCGGAAGCGGCGTCGGGCCTGAGCAGGCCTGAATTATTCAGGCAGATCAAAGGTGCGGATCAAGCGGCGATGCTGCTGGCGGCGGTCGCAGCCGTGGAACGCAGCCATGTGATTGGCGACGCCGCGGCGGTGGCTGCAATCCGCACGGAACAGCCAAGGCTGAACGCCTTTTCGGTGTCGGGCGCGCAACGCTGCGCCGCCGACTACCGCCTGTCTGGAATGTGGGGCAGTGTTCCGGAAGGCTGCAAGAACGGGACGATGCTGCTGACGCTCGACGATATCGGGTTTACGCTCTGGGGCTGGCCTAACCGCTTCCTCGCGCGGATGAAGGACGCCAATGTCCGCGTGATCATCGCGCAGAATGTGGTGGACGGACAGATCAAGGGCCTGACCGACGTCAACCAATATGGCGACATCGCCAACAGCTATAATGGCTATATCTGGGTGGATGATATCGAGGAGCTTGGGCCGGCATTGCGGCGGTGATTCCCCTCTCCCGTTGGGAGAGGGTTGCGCAGACTTGCAAACATGTTTGCTAGTCGAAGCTGGGTGAGGGGTTCCGCCCAATCGATAGCGCAGATCCCCTCACCAACTTCGCCTAATTCGCGTTGCTCATAAGGCTTCGTATCCTCTCCCGACGGGAGAGGTGTGGAAGGCCTTTATCCCTTAAGCTTTATCCTCTAAGCACCCGCGCAACATGACCGAACCCGTTGACTACCGCGACACCGTTTTCCTGCCGAAAACAGATTTCCCCATGAAGGCTGGCTTGCCGCAGAAGGAGCCGGGGATTTTGGCGCGCTGGCAGGAGCAAGGGCTTTACGCGGAACTGCGCAACCGCCGCCGGGGGCGCGAGAAGTTCATCCTGCATGACGGCCCGCCTTATGCCAATGGCGACATGCACATCGGCCATGCGCTCAACCATATCCTGAAAGACATGGTCGTCCGCACGCAGACCCTGCTCGGCAAGGATGCGCCTTATGTACCCGGTTGGGATTGCCACGGCCTGCCCATCGAGTGGAAGGTCGAGGAGCAATATCGCAAGAAAAAGCTGAATAAGGACGAGGTGCCGCAGCAAGAATTCCGCGCCGAATGCCGCGCCTATGCGCAAGGCTGGGTCGATACGCAGCGCGAGCAATTGAAGCGGCTGGGCATCAACGGCGATTGGGATAATCCCTATCTGACGATGGATTTTCAGGCCGAGGCGACGATTGTTTCGGAGCTGCTGAAGTTCGCCGAAAGCGGCCAGCTCTATCGCGGTGCGAAGCCGGTTATGTGGTCGCCGGTGGAGAAGACTGCGCTTGCCGAGGCCGAGGTTGAATATGAGGACATTGTCTCGACTCAGATCGATGTGGCGTTCGAGATTGTCGAAAGCCCGATTGCGGAATTGGTCGGCGCGTATGCGGTGATCTGGACAACGACGCCGTGGACGATTCCGGTCAATCAGGCTTTGGCTTATGGGCCGGACGTAGATTATGTGTTGCTATGCGATGGCCGCAGTCCGCGTAGTTATCTTGTCGCCAAAGAACTGGCAAATTCGTTCCAGGAGCGTGGTGGGACTGAAACTGTCGGTACTTTGGTTTGGCACGAGAGCGAGTGGCCTACTTTCAAAGGCTCCGACCTAGCCGGAACCATCGTCCGCCATCCGATGCACCAACTCGGCGGCTTCTTTGCCAAGCCGCGTCCGATGCTCGCGGGCGACTTCGTCACCACCGACAGCGGCACCGGGCTTGTCCATATGTCGCCCGATCATGGCGAGGATGACTTCGACCTGTGCAAGGCGAACGGCATCGATCCGGTCTTTGCGGTCGAAGCCGACGGCAAATATCGTGCTGATTGGGGTTGGCTGGGTGGCGAAGGCAGCGTCATCAACCCCAAATTCAACGCGCCTGACGGACCGATCTGCACCGCGCTGCGCGAAGCAGGCGGGCTGCTTGCGGCGTCGGCGGATTACAAACACAGCTATCCGCATAGCTGGAGGTCGAAGGCGAAGGTTATCTATCGCTGCACCCCGCAATGGTTTGTGAGCATGGACCTCGCGATTCCCTCCCCCCCTGTGGGGGAGGCAGGTGGGGGGCGTGCCGCGTCTGCGGCACAAAAAACCTCTGGCGCAGAAGAATATTCAGACGCAGACGCGTCTGGCCCCCACCCTGGCCCTCCCCACAAGGGGGAGGGGATGACTTTGCGCGAAACCGCCATGTCCGCCATCGCCGCCACTCGCTTCATCCCCGAAAAGGGCCGCAACCGGCTGTCGTCGATGGTCGAGGGACGCCCCGACTGGGTGCTCAGCCGCCAGCGCGCTTGGGGCGTGCCAATTACATTATTCGTGAAGAAGGGAACGAACCAGTATCTGAACGACGCAGGCGTAAACGCACGCATCATCGCGGGCGTTCGCGAGAATGGCGTCGATGGCTGGTCCGACGAGCGCGCTCAGGAATATCTGGGTGAGGGTTATGCGCTCGCCGATTATGAGCGCGTCACCGACATTCTCGACGTCTGGTTCGATTCGGGCTGCACGCATGTCTTTACGCTGGAAAGCGGGCGCTGGCCGGATTTGCAATGGCCTGCCGACCTCTATCTCGAAGGCAGCGACCAGCATCGCGGCTGGTTCCAGTCGAGCCTGCTACAAAGCTGCGGCACACGCGGTCGCGCGCCGTATAATGCGGTGCTGACCCACGGCTTTACCATGGACCAGAAGGGCATGAAAATGTCCAAGTCGTTGGGCAACACGATCAATCCGCTCGACCTGATGCGCGACAGCGGCGCGGATATCTTGCGGCTTTGGGCGCTGACCGTGGACTTCACCGAAGACCACCGGATCGGTAAGGAAATCCTTCAAGGCGTGTCCGACCAGTATCGCAAGTTGCGCAACACCTTCCGCTATCTGCTGGGCGCGCTCGACGGCTTTTCGGACGCGGAGAAGGTCGCGGTCGCCGATATGCCCGAGTTGGAGCGCTATATGCTCCATCTGCTCGCAGACATGGACGCGAAGCTGAAGACGGCGGTCAATGATTTCGACTTCAACAGCTACCTTCGCCTGCTGACCGATTTCGCCAATGAAGATTTGTCGGCCTTCTTCTTCGATATCCGCAAGGACTGCCTCTATTGCGACGCGGCGACCGATCCCAAGCGGATGGCGTATCGGACGGTTTTGGACATCCTGTTCCACGCACTGGTGAGATACGCCGCGCCGGTGCTGGTGTTCACCAGCGAAGAGGTTTGGCAGACGCGCTTTCCGGATGCCGACAGCGTGCATTTCTCGAATTGGCCGGAGGTTGATGCGGGTTGGGTTGATGAAATGCTTGGCCAACGTTGGCGGCTGATTCGTGCGTTTCGCGAGCAAGCATTCAACGTTTTGGAACCGATGCGTCGATCAAAGGAAATTGGGTCCAGTCTTGTTGCTGACTTGCGCGTTGAACCGGCGAAACAGACTAACATGCAAACACTTCAATCGGTCGATCTTGCTGAGGTGACCATCTGTGCGTCAGTTGTGGTGAGCCAACCTACGGAAGGGTTCTCCGTTTCAAGCACCGACCCTGATAGTCCCAATGCTGCTTTTGATTACGGTGGCGGCTTCATCGCTGGCTTTGTGTCTCCAAACCACAAATGCGGTCGCTGCTGGCGGCATCTGCCCGAGGTTGTCGAGGACGGCGCGTTGTGCGCGCGGTGTGAGGATGTGGTCGGTGCTTAATGTTCTTGAAATCCTCCCCACTTGTGGGGAGGTGGCAACCCGCAGGGTTGACGGAGGGGGCTGGCGGCTTACACGAGGGGGCATGTTTGAACTGCGGCCCCCCTCCACCACGCTTCGCGCGGTCCCCCTCCCCGTAAACGGGGAGGAATAAACAATGACCAACCCGAAATTCCGCCTGCAAGGCATCATGCTGGCAAGCCTTGTTTTCATTGCCGACCAGATCGTCAAATATGCGATGCTCGGGCCGTTGCAGCTGAAAAGCCGCGGGGTCATTCATATCATTTCGTTTTTCGATCTGCGTTATGCCGAAAATCGCGGCGTTTCGATGAGCTTTCTAACCGCCGACAGCGACGGGGAGCGCTGGGCGCTCGTTGCGCTGACTGCCGTGATTGCCGCTGGCGTTGCAGTCTGGATGTGGCGTGAAAAGTTGCGCGGCGATGTGCTGGCACTGTCGCTTGTGCTCGGCGGCGCGCTCGGCAATATCGTCGACCGTGTTCGTTATGGCTATGTCGTCGATTATGCCGACCTGCACTTTGGCGCATTCCGGCCATTCTACATCTTCAACTTGGCGGACGCCTGCATCACCATCGGCGTGCTGATATTGCTTGCCCGCGCCTTCCTGATGCGCGAAAAGGCGCCCGATGAACCGGCTGCTGTTCAGCAACCCGCAAGCAGCGCGGAAATATCGGAGAGAGCATGAAGCGGAAATTGACATACGCAGGCGTCGCACTTCTGGCGCTCTCGGGCTGCGGCTCGACGAACAGCCTGTTCGATCGCGATCGTCCGGACGAATTTGCCGTGACCCGCACAAAGCCAATCGAGGTTCCCAAGGAATTCACTCTGCCCGCGCCGACGCCCGATGCGCCGCGTCCGCAGGATGGCGATACCAAACAGCAAATGCTCGACGCCATGTTCGGTGGCGCGGCCCCGGCACCGCAGCAATAATGGATATGATGATGAACAGAAAATCCATTTCGCTGGTCGCAATCGCCTTGGTTTCATTGTCGGGCTGCTCGGCATTCGGTGGCGGCAGTCAGGCTGCTGGCCCATCCACAGGCCGCGCGGCACCATTGGTCGTGCCACCCGATTTCGCGTTGCAGCCAACCGCCGCAACCGCGATCCGCTCAACCGATGGCAGTCAGGAACAGGTGCTTGAGGCGCTGTTCGGTGGATCGGCCCCCCGCTCTGCCGCTGAGCGCGCGCTGTCGACCAATGCCGGTATCGCCGAAGCCGGGATCCGCTCGTCGGTGGGTGATCCTGACACCAACACGGTGAACAAGGGCAGCATCACGCGCGATATCATCTCGGCGCCCGAAGGCGACGGCCAGACAGCTCAGGCGGTTATTCCGGGCTGATTTCTTCTGCGGGTTGTTACGCCCGCACGCCGGCTTCCTCGACCCCGGCGCTGTTGTGGCGAAGCGCTTTCAGCACAGTCTCGACAATTTGGGGGCTGTTAAGCCCGGCATCGTCATATTGCTTCTGCGGGCTGTCCTGATCCTGGAAAATGTCGGGCAAGCGCATCGTGCGGATTTTAAGGCCGGTGTCCATGAGGCCGAGGTCGCTGGCAAGCGTCAGGACATGCGCGCCCAGACCACCGATCGCGGCTTCCTCGACGGTAACGACAACCTCGTGCGTTGCAATCAGGCGGCGGATCATGTCTTCGTCCAAAGGCTTGGCGAAGCGCAGGTCGGCAACAGTTGTGGAGAGCCCTTTTGCATCGAGCGTGTCGGCGGCCTTCAACGCTTCGGCAAGTCGCGTGCCGAGCGAGAGGATCGCGACCTTTTTGCCCTCGCGAACGATACGGCCCTTGCCGATCTCGAGCTGCTCCGGCACTTCGGGCAGAGGAACGCCGGTGCCATTGCCGCGCGGATAGCGGAAGGCAATCGGGCCGCTGTCGTGAAGCGCGGCGGTGTAGGTCATGTGAACCAGCTCGGCCTCGTCCGAGGGCGACATCACCACCATATTGGGCAAGGTCGCAAGATAGGTAACATCGAACGACCCCGCATGTGTGCTGCCGTCGGCGCCGACCAGGCCAGCGCGGTCGATGGCAAAGCGAACGGGCAAATTCTGGATCGCGACATCGTGCACGACCTGATCATACGCGCGCTGGAGGAAGGTCGAGTAAATCGCGCAGAAGGGACGCATTCCCTGCGCCGCCAAACCGGCTGCAAAAGTAACACCATGCTGTTCGGCAATACCGACATCGAAGCTGCGATCGGGATGCGCCGCCGCAAACTTGTCGACGCCGGTGCCGCCGGGCATCGCCGCCGTAATTGCGCAGATTTTGGGGTCGGTGTCCGCCAGCTTGGCGAGCGTTTCGCCGAAGACATTCTGGTAAGCCGGAGGGCCGCCGCCGGGACCCTTGTCCTGCTTTCCGGTGATGACGTCGAATTTGGCGACGCCATGATATTTGTCGGCCGCCGCTTCGGCAAAGGCATAGCCCTTGCCCTTTTCGGTCACGACATGGATCAGCACCGGACCCTCGGCATTGTCGCGAACATTTTCCAGCACGGGAATAAGCTGTTCGAGATTATGGCCGTCGATGGGACCGACATAATAAAAGCCGAGCTCTTCGAACAACGTCCCGCCCATCGCCATGCCGCGGGCATATTCCTCGGCCTTTTGCGCGGCGCTGTGGATCCGGCGCGACAGTTTCTTGGCCACCTTGCTGGCGAAACTGCGAAGCCCGAGATACTCGCTCGAGGAAACCAGCCGCGACAGGTAGGCGGATAGTCCGCCGACCGGTGGCGCAATCGACATGTCATTGTCGTTGAGGATAACCACGAGCCGGTTGCCCGCCGACTGAGCGTTGTTCATGGCTTCATAGGCCATTCCCGCGCTCATCGCGCCGTCACCGATTACCGCGATTGCCTTGCCGGGTTTGCCCGCAATCTTGTTGGCAACGGCAAAGCCAAGTGCCGCCGAAATCGATGTCGAGCTGTGCGCTGCGCCGAACGGATCATATTCGCTTTCGCTACGCTTGGTGAAACCCGAAAGCCCGCCACCCATACGAAGCGTGCGAATCCGGTCACGGCGCCCGGTTAGGATTTTATGCGGATAGCATTGATGGCCGACGTCCCAGATCAGGCGATCGTCGGGCGTATTGAACACGTAATGGATCGCAGTGGTCAATTCGACCACGCCAAGTCCCGCGCCCAGATGGCCGCCGGTTACCGATACGGCAGAGATTGTTTCGGCGCGCAATTCATCGGCAAGTTGGCGAAGCTGCGATACCTGAAGCTGGCGAAGATCAGCTGGCACTTTAACCGTGTCGAGCAACGGCGTGTCGGGGGCATTAGTCATCCCGTCAGCTTTAACGGGTAAATTCAGGCCTGTCAGTCACTATTCGTCAATCACAGGCGGCGCATTTGCCGCGCACCTCGATGACCGGGCGAACCTCAGCAAAACCGGCGCTCTCGGCGGCGGCGCGGACATTGTTCGACAATGTGTCGTTGTCGATATGCGTTGCGGTGCCGCACGTATCGCAGATGAGGAAAATGCAGTCGTGCAGGCATCCAGGATGCGAGTTAGCGATATAGGCATTGGCGCTTTCGACGCGGCGCGCGAGGTTGGTCGTCACAAACAGGTCGAGAATGCGGTAGACGCTGTTGGGAGCAACCCGCTTGCCGCGCTTTTGCGAGACGAGGTCGGCAATGTCGTAGGCCGATGCTGGCTTCTCGAAGGTTGCGAGTACCGAGAATATATCGGAACGCATGTCGGTCCACTGCTCGCCAGCGTCGGTCAGCGCAGTCTGCGCCGCCTCGGCCAGCGCGGTTCCGCCATGTTCATGATGATGATGCGCTGCCATATAGTGAATTTAGGCGTTCGGGGCCCGATAAGCAAGCGCACCGCTCATCGAGTGTGAAGATAAGGCTGTGCTCAATGAGGCCGCGTAATCACAACCTTTGTAAATGGCTCAATCAACGCGTCGATCGCGCCTTCCCATGTCGTCACGACAGTATTGACCGGCGACGGATCGAATGCGCCCGAACGGATCAATTCCAGCGGCTCGTCGATTATTGACTGCGTGTGCACCCATCCGGTGTGAAAGGACATCGATTTACGGTACATATCATATACTGAAATATTGGGATCGCGCCCACGATACATTATTCCGGCGGTCGATGTGCAGACCCCGCCACGGGCCGTCAGCTTAATCAAGGTCGGCAAAAGTTCGGCGTTTCCGCATGCATCCACGGTAATGTCGAATCCGCCGTCAAGCTTCTCGATATCGGGTTTAAGGCTGTCTATTCCATGCGTCGACAGAGCCAGTGCTTTCGCTCCCATGCGTTCGGCAATGGCAAGACGGCCGGGATCATAGTCGGCATATACCACGCGCTCTGCACCCGATGCCACAGCGATGCCTGCCGCATACAGCCCGATCGAGCCAGGCGGTGCCATCGCCGTGACCAGCACGGTACCGCCGGGACGTTCACGCAAATGCGGCGCGACGGCGCGCCATCCGTCGGAGATATTATCGGCGACGCCGCAGGCCAGAACAGGATCGACATCGTCCGGAAGGCGAGTAAGCATGTAGTCGGCCCAGGGCACGACCACCGCGTCTGACAGAAAACCGCCCCATGACGGGGCTGTCGGACCCCAGCCATATGCGTCTTCGGGCGGAACGGTCAGACATTGCCCTGACTGCCCACGTCCGCAGGATTTGCAACTGCCGCACGCGATTTTCCATGGAATGATAACGCGGTCGCCGATTTTCCAACGCGTTACCTTGTCGCCAACATTGGTGACGATGCCCTCGCCTTCGTGCCCGAGCGGAACCGGCCCGCGCAATTTCAGATGGCCTTGAATGACTATCCCGTCCATGTCGCATGTCGACACGGTTAACGGCTTCACGATCACCGCAAAATCATCGGGCAATGATGGCGGCGGAACATCGCGCCATTCGAGTCTGCGCGTGCCAATATAGTTAAGCTGCTGCATCTTTGGGCTCCACCGGAAAAACTAACGGCGTTTGTTCATATCGCTGGCCACACCTGCATCAATTTGCAAGAATGCAAAACAGATGACCGATTTTGCAATATATGCTCGATATGTTCGATCCCCGCGATCTCGATGACCTGATAGCCGTTTGGCGGGCGGGATCGCTTAGTGCCGCGGCAAAGCGCCGCGGGGTGGCCATTTCGACCATTTCGCGGAGGATCGAGGCTCTCGAAATAGCGCTGAAACTGCGGCTGGTTGACCGGCAGGCCAAAGGCACGCGGCTCACTCGGCATGGCGAAGAAATTGCCAAAGCTTCCGAACCGATGGCCGAACAGCTGGCGCGCGTGTCGCGGCTGGCGAACGGGCTGCGGAGCGAAAGTGGGACGTTGCCGGTTCGGCTGTCCGCGACCGAATTCGTGATTTCGGACGTTCTTGCGCCCGCGTTGCCGGCGCTTTGGGCGAAAGGCGGTGACTTTCCATTACATCTGCAGTCACAAGGCGATGTCGTCAGCCTCGCCGCGCGGGACGCCGATCTGGCGGTGCGAATGTCGCGGCCCGAAGGTGCGAGCCTGATTATCCGCAAATTGCCGACACTTCACCTCGGCTTTTTTGCCTCTGTCGATTATGTCGGCGGCCGTAACCCGCTTCGCCTCGACCTGGCAGGGGAGAAGCTGCTTATCTATGATGATAGCTATGGCCGTTTGCCGGAACTCGACTGGCTGAACGGCCTTGGCCTGCTCACATCGGTTGCGATGCGGACCGGAAGCACACGTGCGTTGATGACCGCAGCAATTTCCGGCGCAGGGATTGCTTTGTTGCCCAAAGCCATAGCGCAGCGCGATAAGTCGCTGGTGGAAATCGCCACCTTGAGCCATCCGCCGTCACGGACGCCATGGCTTATCGTTCACCGTGACCTGAGGCGCCAAACGTCGATCCGTCAGGTGCATCAATGGGTGTTGGAAACTTTCGCGGCGCTGGCGCGCGCTTAATTCGTGGCGCGGTGGTTCAAATCGTGACCGAGCGCCAGAACGCCGACACCCAGGATTGTCCAGAGAATTTCGGTGCCGCCATGGGGCAAGGTCAGTGCACCTGCCATCATTCCGATACCAAGCGCGCCAATCGCGGCAGGCATGATGAAGCCGTGGTCCCACAAACCCTTACCAAGCGCCAAAATGCCGAAAATGATTGCGAAAAACAGGCCAATCTCGTGAATCGCCGGATCGAGCAGCACACCGCCCGCCGAGGCGAGAAAAACCAGTAGCACTGTCGTGGCGAGGCAATGCACCAGGCACAGGCCGGCAATGCTCAAGCCGAGCCCGTCCCACCGCCATTTCGTCCATGCTTGCGTCATCGCTCGATGGATATGGCATGATTCGGCGCACGTTACAACATTACATGCCAAAAAATATGCAGGGTTCGACGTTTTTTGCAACCGGTCGACGCTTGCGAGTCACTGTAAACGCGCGCATATCGCCGCTTATGGATATCGCCGTTACAGCGCCCCGCGAATTGCCAGTGACGACTGCACGTCCCGAGGCGCTCATTATTTGGCTGATGGCGGTCGCGGCGCTGGTATTTGCCATGGTCGTTGTCGGCGGCATTACGCGGCTGACCGAGTCTGGCCTCTCGATTACCGAGTGGAAGCCGATCGCCGGCGCCATTCTGCCATTGACCGAAGCGACATGGCTGTCCGAATTCGAAAAATACAAGCAGATCCCAGAATATACGCAGATCAACGGCCCCGCCGGCATGACGCTTGCCGAGTTCAAATTCATCTATTTCTGGGAATGGGTGCACCGGCTGCTTGGCCGCGTAATCGGTCTGGCATTCGCCCTTCCGCTCGCCTGGTTCTGGGTAAAGCGGGTCATTCCCGCCGGATACAAGCCCCGACTGCTGGCCTTGCTGGCGCTTGGCGGATTGCAGGGGACGATTGGCTGGTGGATGGTCTCGTCAGGTCTTTCGGCACGGACCGATGTCAGCCATTACCGGCTCGCGGTGCATCTTTTGACGGCGCTGTTCATCCTGGGCGGCCTCGTCTGGACTGCGCTTGATCTGAAGATGCTGGCGCGCGATCCAGCAGCAAATCCTGCAAAGCTTACCGGATTTGCCGGCACTGTTCTCGGCATATTGTTCATTCAATTGCTCTTTGGGGCATGGGTGGCCGGGCTTAATGCAGGTTATGTTTCAAACACTTGGCCGTTGATGAACGACCGATTTGTCCCCGACGGTATCGATACCGCAAAGGGAGCTTTATACGCCCTCGTCAACGACCCGTTCTTAACCCATTTTGTGCACCGTTGGTGGGCATGGGTTGCGGTAATAGCGCTTATCATGCTTGCCCGCCGGACCAGAAAAAAAGGAGTGCGTTCCGCATCCGCCGCCATCCACAGCGCCTTTGGCGTGCAGATTTTGCTGGGCATCGCCACAGTGATGACGGGCGTGAATATCGTGCTGGCGGTGTCGCATCAGGCTGTGGGGGCGTTGCTCGTTGCCGCGACCGTGTGGGGCGCGCACGTGCTGGGCCGCGAAGAGGAAGACCGGCTTGCCGGATAAGGTCGCTCTCATCTATGCGGTATTCCCGACGGCAGGCGAGGGGCACGACGCCTGTCGCACCCTGTTGCAGGAGCGGTTGGTTGCCTGCGCCAATCGCCTGCCTATGATTATCTCGCATTTCCGGTGGGAGGGCGAGGTCCAGTCAAGGGAGGAGCATCCGGTAATTTTCAAAACCAGCCCCGCCGAAGCCGAAGAGGCGATGAAGCGGATCGCCGAATTGCATCGCTACGACGTGCCCGCGATAATTCGGCTATCGAGCGAGTCAGCCTATAAACCGTTCGCCGACTGGGTTGCTTCCGAAGTAATGTAAAGCGTACGGGTATTATTTTACCCGTCGTAAAACCCCCGCTTTTGCTTGACTAATGAGCGTGTCATCGCCATTGGCACCGCTTCGCGTGCAGGATCGTCAAGGTTCACCGCACATCCCAAGAATTCGAAAGGTTCGATTAGCGATGAAAACGCTATCCAAAGTTACGAAATCGATCCGTCCACAGGACGTCGAGAAATCGTGGGTGCTTATCGACGCAGAAGGCCTTGTTGTTGGCCGTGTCGCCAGCATCATCGCCAACATTCTGCGCGGCAAGACCAAGCCAAGCTACACCCCGCATGTCGATTGCGGCGACCATGTTGTCGTTATCAACGCTGACAAGGTGAAGTTCACCGGCAAGAAATTGACCGACAAGGTCTATTATCGCCACACCGGCTATATCGGCGGCATCAAGGCGGTTACCGCCGGCAAGATCCTTGAGGGCAAATTCCCCGAGCGCGTTCTTGAAAAGGCAGTTGAGCGCATGGTTCCGCGTGGACCGTTGGGCCGCGCACAGATGCGTGCATTGCACCTCTATAACGGCACTGAACATCCGCATGACGGTCAACAGCCCAAGCTGCTCGACGTCGCTTCCATGAACCGCAAGAACAAGGTGGGTGCATAATGTCCGAAACCGCTAACTCACTCGCCGATCTCGAAACCTTGGGCGCCGAAACTTCGGCACCTGCAGGGTCGCAGATCGCCGCCGTTATCCGCGAACAGGAAATCGACGCGCAGGGCCGTGCCTATGCAACCGGTCGCCGCAAGGATGCCGTTGCCCGCGTCTGGCTGAAGCCAGGTACCGGCAAGATCACCGTCAATGGCCGCGATCAGGAAGTGTATTTCGCACGTCCGTCGCTTCGTCTCGTCATCAATCAGCCGTTCGGTATCACCGAGCGCGTCGGGCAGTATGACATTATCGCCACCGTCAAGGGTGGCGGCCTTTCGGGCCAGGCGGGTGCGGTCAAGCACGGCATTGCCCAGGCGCTTTCGAAATATGAACCGACACTGCGCAGCGCGGTCAAGGCCGAAGGTTATCTGACCCGCGACAGCCGCGTCGTCGAGCGCAAGAAATACGGCAAGGCCAAGGCGCGCAAGAGCTTCCAGTTCTCGAAGCGTTAAAAATCATCTTGCATGGGATGGTCAAATATCCCGGCTTGCTAGGGAAGGGCGGCTCCGACGGGGCCGCCTTTTTTCATTGTGCCAGAGGGCGTTGGCGGGCAGACGTTGCCGATGATCAAAACTATCCTGCTTGTGCTGTTCGCTGCCCTTGTCGCCTTTGGCGGCTGGTTCTGGATGAAGACCGATCCGCAGAAGCTCGATTTCGTAGATCGGGTCGCGCCGGGCAAAGCGGAATATAACGGCACGCCGATTGTCGGCATCGCTTACGGCAAGGATGAGCGGCAGAAGCTTGATATCTATGTGCCGACAAGCAAGGCCGAAAAGCCGTATCCGGTGCTGGTATTCTTTCATGGCGGCGCATGGCGCGATGGCGAGCGCGACGGATATGGCTTTCTCGGTCGCGCTTTCGCCGCTCGTGGCATCGTGACGGTAATCGCCGATTATCGCAAAACCCCGAAAGTACGCTTTCCGGCATTTGTCGAGGACACTGCGTCATCGCTGGCGTGGGTGCATATGAATATCGGCAAATATCAGGGCGACCCTGGCCGTATGTACATTATGGGCCATAGCGCAGGCGCGCATATTGCGATGATGACCGCTCTCGATGCGAGGTGGCTCAAAGCGCATAATTTCGACACGAACATCATACAGGGCGTTATCGGCCTTGCTGGTCCTTATGACTTCCTGCCGCTTACGACCGACTCATCGAAAATTGCGCTCGGTGCCTGGCCCGATTTGACCGAAACCCAGCCGATAACATACGCCCGCGCTGATGCTCCGCCATTATTGTTGTTGACGGGCGACGCTGACACGGTGGTTAAGCCCCGCAACAGCCAGTCGCTATTGGCCAAAATGAATGCGTTGGGCGGTAATGCCAGTCTGAAAGTCTATCCCGGCGTCGATCATGCCGATATCGTAATGGCAATCGCGCGTCCGTTTCGTTCCAAGGCACCCGTGATTGCGGATGTCACCCGCTTTATAAGGCAGCGGTAAGCCGTCGTGCTTGGTTAATTGCCCGTTTACCATTTCAATTTATGCGGGGGATGTAGAGTAATAATTGGGCCTCACGCATGACGGATTTACGCCATTTGAAGGACATGTTCGCTTTTTTCACCGACCTGAGGGGCGAGTGGGCGATTTTACGGCGCTCGGCACACACAGAAAATCGCGAATTGATGCTCGCCCAATTACAGGCGGCTGGCCGCTCGCATGTCGCAATTTTCATCTCCGGGCTGGTCACGATCTGGCCGGCCCTGGCAATTCTGTGGTTCGGCGGTGCCAACCCGAATTTTGCGCCTTATTGCGCGCCACTATACACCATTGCTGCGATTGTCGGTTACCGGGTGCACATCCGCGTCAAAGATTACTCGGCAGAAAATGATCCTGACGGTCGCTACCTGCTGTTTCTGCGCCGACTGTTCGTTCTTCAAGTTTCGGTCGCATCATTCAGCTGGGTCATGCTGCTTGCCGACATCTGGAGTTATCATCACGATATCGGCCTCGTCGTCGCAAGCTCGATGACCTTTGGCCTGATCGCCGTGGGGGCGCTGATCTATCTGTGTCTGCCAGCGGCAATGTCCATGTGGCTTGCGATATTGACCATCGGCAGCACGATTTCTGCCACTTTCTCTGCGGTCGATATGCCATGGTTCTTTTATGCCGGAATCGCGATTTTCGGCGTTTCGCTTCACCGCGTGGCGATGATGCAGTGGCGGTCGTTCATGCAATCTTTGGACAATGCGCAAATTTTTGCCCGCAAGCAGGAAGAGTTTTTCGTGGCCGAACAGGAACGGCTTGAAGCGATAGAGGCCGAGCGTCGCAATACCAGCATCGCTCGCAATGAGGAGCGCAAGCGTGCAGATGCAGACCAGCGGCAGGCGATGAACGCGCTTGCCAGCGAATTCGAACATTCGGTTCACGCGATTATCGACGTGATGGAATCCGCTGTGCGCGCTGTTGGCGAATCGTCTCAGCAACTGGCGGCTATCGGTACCCAGACCCGCGAACGTACTGACGCCATGGCGGACATGGCTTCGAACATGAGTGGTGCAATCCAGATGGTGGCGGCTGCTGCGCGCCAGCTAAGCGAATCGTCGGACTCGATCTCGGCGCAGGTAAACGATCAGCTTTTCGCCTCCGAAGCTGCCACCACCAGCAGCAAGCAGGGCACTGGCGTCATGGCGCATCTTGCGGGAGAAGCCGAGAAGGTCGGCGAAATTGCAGAGATGATCAGCGACGTCGCCGGACGGACAAACCTGCTCGCGCTTAATGCAACGATTGAGGCTGCACGCGCGGGTGAAGCGGGCCGCGGCTTTGCAGTTGTCGCGCAGGAGGTTAAAAGCCTCGCCAACCAAACGCATGGCGCAATCGGATCGGTCACCGAAACCGTGACCACGATCAAGGAGCAGATGGACAATGCCGCGCGGATGGTCGGCACCGTCGCGCTCAAGATGAACCAGGTCCAACAGGGTGCCAGCCATATTGCCGCTGCCATATCGCAGCAGCAGGCGGCAACCCGCGATATCACCGGCCATGCCGAACATGCTGCGCAAGACGCAGAGCATGTTCTGGAATTCAGCAAGGAAGTTAATGTCGCGGCGGTTCAGGTGGGCGAGGTTGCCGACGAAATGCAGCAGGTGATGACCGGCCTGGAAAGCCGTGCAGCCGCCCTGCGCGAGGCAAGCCGCAACTTCCTCGACCGGCTGCGCGCCGCCTGAATACGGCTTGGCGTTCAGCTCGGCTGGCTTGCCCTGTTGTACCAAAGCAACATGGCGACCGACAGCATACTGTAGCTCAGAATGGCGTACGCGGCCCCGACCGCACCCCAAAGCGGCAACAAGACAGCCATGATCAGTATAAGCGCGATGGCCGAGACTCCACGGATCAACAGACTGATTTGCGGTTTGCCAATCGCCATCAGCCGGGGTTCGTGCCCGACGCCGAACAGCTCGACCGCAGAGGCTGCCGCTAGAATCAGCAGAATGGGATAGGCTGGCAAAAATTCAGTTCCGGCGATCAATTTTAATATCGGCGCACCCGCAAAATAGGCCAGCGACATCAACAACACTGCCGAAATTGCTGCGATCCGGCGCAGCTGGCTGAATAAGATTGCGCTTTCATCGGCATTGCCGCGCGCATGAAGACTGCTGAATTCGGCATAAAGCGACCGGCTCAACATTTCGGCAAAACGCGATGCTGCGTCCTTCAATTGATAGGCCAATCGGAAAAATCCCGCCGCGGCGGGCCCAACGAAAAAGCCGACCACGAGGAGCGGAACTTGTTGGGCCATCGCCTTCAGGGTTGCGCTGCCGTTGGTGATGAAGGCAAAATGATAGAAATCGGTGTAGCGGGCGGGAAGGCTTTTTAGCCCTGCAAAATTGGACCGGGAGAAACGGATTGGAGTCTTCGCGCGGACGAGCAACCAATACGCCGTTGCCGCTGAGATTTCCGCTGCTGCCCATGCCGCCAGAAAGCCTTTGACGGTCGGCGCAAAATTCCATGCCGCGATAGCCCCTAGCATCCGCATGGAGGGAATGACCGCAGCGGCAAGCGCATCGTCGCGGAACCTGTCATATAATCGAAGCGCGCCGATCGCGCTCGATTTGACCGAGAAGAGCATGACGGCAGCAAACAGCAAGGCTGTCCTTGTAAAGTCGGTGGCCCAGCCAAATCGCCCGGCAAAAGTCGTAAGGACGGCAACGGCCAGCAGCAGCCCGATGACTGCAGCGCCAATGTCGAGCAATATGCAAAAGGTGATCAGGCGATCATTGTCTTGGGAACTGCTGCCATCCTGAGCAAGATTGTGGTTGCCAAAGCGGATAACGAGTTGCCAGCTTTGAAACGCGACGATCCCCGAAATTGCCTGCGCCGTACCGAGAACCAGCGTGAAGTACCCGAATTGCTCAGGGCCGAGCAATTGCGTTGCCAGCGCGAGGTAGAACAGGCTTAGGACAGCTCCAAAGCCCTTTCCCGCCATTAGCCAGCCCAGATTGCCCAGAACACGGGCAAGCGGGCGGTCGCTTTTGAAAAAATCGCGCAATGACATCGGCCTGCGCTACAAAAAAACGATGCAGCGCGATAGCCCTGCGGCAACCGGCGACATAAATCGGCCATTTTTGGCATCCAAGGGCTGCCGCCATGATTACAAAAGCTATCATTTTAAGTGCAGGCCAGGGCTCGCGCCTCCTTCCGCTCACCGCCGACCGTCCCAAATGCCTGATCGACTTTTCGGGCAAAAGCCTGCTCCAGTGGCAAGTCGAGGCGCTCGCCGCCAATGGCGTTACCGACATCCATATTGTGACCGGGTTCATGACGGAAATGGTCGAACAGGAAGTACGGACTTTGGAAAAGCCCGGCCTTGCCATCACCATCTGTTTCAACCCGTTCTACAAAGTCGCTGACAATCTGGCGTCATGCTGGATGGCACGATCAGCCATGGACGGGGATTTTGTAATTCTGAACGGCGATACGCTGGTATCGCGCGATATCGTCGCCAAAGTCCTGAATGACGGGACATGGCCGATTACCGTAACGGTCGATATCAAGACCAGCTATGATAGCGACGACATGAAGGTCTCGCGCGCCGGGGAAAAGCTTCTGGCAATCGGCAAGACGTTGACCGCAGCGCAAAGCAACGCCGAATCTATCGGGTTCCTCGCGTTCCGGGGCGAAGGCGTCGCTTTGTTTCGCGATACCGTCGACAGCTATATGCGCACCCCCGCGGGGGTCGAAAACTGGTATCTGAAAATCGTCGATTCGATTGCGCCGACCGGCAAGGTAGGGACATTATCGATTGAGGGTCTCGACTGGGCCGAGGTCGATTTCCTCAACGATATCGAGATTGCTACGCGGCTGACGGAGCAATGGGCGGCAAGCAACGCTTTTTGATTATATCGGCGGCAACGGCGGCTGCGTCTGCCTTTACATCGCCTACCGCAGCCGACGTTGCTTCAATCTGTCTCTGCCGATAATGCTCCAGCCTGTCGGCAGATTTTTGTAATGCAGGAATAAGCTGGCTGATATCGTCAATAACGTCGCCGAGTTCCCACATCAGATAGTCAGGGTTATGCCGCCAAGGCGCATTGTGCGCGTCAATAAATATGCAGGGTCGTGGATTGGCCGTGAACTCATATATCTGACTGGACACGTCACCGAGATAGATATCCGCCGCCATTGTGTAGGTCATGTCCATGGACCGTTCGGATCCAAGATCAACGATGACGCTATCGTCCACTGCCAGATCGGTCCACAGTGTCTTTTCTTCGACTGACATCGTTTCCGATAGCCGGATATGCGGCGCGACGATCAGGTTATACCGACCGTCCCGACTTATTAACTCCGCGATCTGCAAGGCAAATTTCGACCACGATGATAGCGATTTATTGAAATGCGCATTGTAGACAATGACCGGCCGATTGTTGCGAAAGAGGCGATGCCCTTCCTCTAGGCGGAGACGGCGCAAGGCCGACAATTTGATATAACCCGAGACAAAGCAGTTTTCTTGCGACACAAGGTTCATTGAAACCATTCGTTGCCTGTCTTTTTCACCGGCAACGATAACGCGATCAAATCTCTTAATTCGCTTTTCAAACCCTTGTGCACGATCCCCTGCTCCATGCGGCACGTGGATCATCATGGGCTTTGATCCGGGCAAGCTACATAAAATCGTACTGGTGCGCTCCGCCGTGACGAGCGCATCGCATTTGCGCAGCTCACGGTTCCACCAGAACAGCCGCAACAATTTCAGCTCGCGCCATTTGGGCGCCAGTCTTGCAATCAAATCAAACGCGCTCGGCAATCTCATTTCGATGAAGACCATCGATGAAATGCAAGCATCCAGCCGGGTCAACATCTCGGTCAACTGCCTCCGACTCTCAATATTGTTCACAAATGCGCGGACCACTATTTCGGGGTCGCGGGATAGCTTCGCGGCAACGGGTGCGAGATGCCAGAAATGATGTGGACCGCCAATGAAGCTGAAATTTATTGTGCGCCGCATTAAAGTTTCGCTGCGAGCGACGCCTTCAAAGATGCAATTTGTGTATCGTTCAACGTCACTGCTGACGCAAGCTCGGGTAGCTTCGGCCAGCCGGCATCGACAAACTCCATGCCGTCCCAGTGACGTGCGCCTTCATAGCGGGGGATGACGTGGAAATGGACGTGCGGATCGACCATCATCAGCATCAGGTAATTGATTTTTTCGTAGGCAATCTCGGCTGATAATGTCGCCTCAATTGCCTTGGTCACGACCGAAAGCTCCGCGTGCGCCTCGGGGGGAAGATCGCCGAAAGCCATACAATCGGATTTTGCGGCAAGGATAAGCGAGCCCAGTGTCGGCTGCGCTGTTCTTAGCAACACCACCCAATGTGCGTATTCGCGAATGAGCGTGCCGGGATAGCCGAATTTCAGGATGGTATCGTTCATCATATCTCGTCCATCCAGGATCGTATGGGTACATTGCGGGCACGCAATATCTCGGCTTGCACCAGACGAACGAGATGGAAGAAGCATGATGCGACCGTCCACACCGCGACGCCGGTAAGCCCCAGATCAGGTCGCTGGGCCAGCGTAAACACGAACAATATCACCATATTTGGATTCCGCCGCGCCGTAATCAGCCGGAATTGCGAATCGATTTTCTCCCACACATGGATATGCATCAGGCCATTGCGGCGCATGAAAATGCCCTCGATCAGACGCTGCAGCACATAGCCGCCAACAATGGCAACCATCACGATCCAGAACATGTCTTGCGAATAGGCCAGCCCCCAGGCGGACAGACCCATTGCCCATGCCCAATACCAGAAAGGCGGGTGGACAAGGTCGATGCCATGATCGAACACATTGCCCCATTTGCTTGAGGTGATGGTGCATCGTGCAAGCTTGCCGTCGACCGTATCGAGCACCATAAAGCCGAGCCCGGCGGCCATGCCCCAGTAATAATGCCCGAACCACATGAGATAGGTGGCAAGCAGGCAGAGGATAAATCCAATCAAGGTTACCTGATTGGGCGACATACCGATTTTGGCGGCAATTCGGGTCAGCACAAGCGCCCATTCGGGCCACATATATTTGGTCAGTATGTCCGTCACGCCCTTGTAGGCACCGAAATAGCTGGCGCGCTCGAGTGCCGGGATATTCGCGGGCACAAGCCGATCGACGAACGGTGTGATCCGTTTGCGCAATTGCTTGTTTTCGATCTGCCAGCCGCTTTCAATGGCGATCACCGTCATGCCCGGCATATCTGCAATGATCTTATTGCCAAGCATTGCGTCGATTATCGACGCCGCTGATTTTTCGTCAGTGCGATGGGCCAGCACGGGTATGCCGTCTTTGGTAATCACCAAACCGGGATGCTGCGCGAGATACTGATACAAGGTCGGGTCCCACACAAAGCCTGCGTTGGCGATGACGTTAGCGCCCGCCGGGTCATGCTCCAGCCAGTGATGCCCAGCCGCCAGGACAATTCTGCGGGTCCGCTCGTCGTTCGACATTCCCCAGAATTTTACCGGATTGTCACCGACAATGGCGGTCCGGAGTTTTGCAGCAAGTGGTTCAGCTTTGACGGTCATTAAAGTTCACTATCTGCCAATGCTTGTCCTTGGCAAGGGCGCGAAGCCGATTGTTGTCGCCGGTCCCCACCAGCATAGGCTCATCGGCCCAGTCGAACACCGGCGCGTCGCTGGGATGATCGCTGTAAAACCGGATTTTAACACGCTCGCGCAGCAAGCCGGCCGCGGCTAGCCACGCTTCGATCATCGCTAGCTTCACTGGTCCATAGCAATTTTCGCCATCGATGCGGTAGCTGACAAAACCGTCCTCGGAAACGAGATGGCGTGTCGCGACGACACCCTCAAACCCCAACCTGTCGCCAATTTCCCTCGCATAAAATTCAGGTGCAGCTGTTGCGATAATTAGGCGAGACCCGCTTTGACGGTCCATTTCGATACGGTCGACCACGCCCTGCGCCAGATCATTCATCACGATGTCTGTTACAAAGTGCGATGCTTGGCTTTGCAATATCGCTGAAGGGATTTTGCGTCCCATAAACAGCGCGATGCCGAATTGCTTGAGTGGCTTGCGGCCATAAAGCCCGATCCGATAACCGATCAGTGCAAGGATCCACAACGGCACGCCGGCGAGCCTGAACGGCTGCATCCGCCGTGCGAAATACAGCAAAAAGCGGGTGAACGTGGGCGTTCGAGTAATGGTCTTGTCGAGATCATATATTGCAATATTCATTATGCGTCGCCAAGCCCTGCCGCAGGCCGCCCGTTTTATCGGATATGCCACCCTCTTGGCGTTTAGGAGAAGCAACTTGCCAGCGCAATGGACGTGCATTGTCCTTGCCGGACAACGACCCGGCACCGATGGTCTGGCAGAGCAGTTCGGCGTGCGCTGGAAGGCTTCGATACCCGTGGGCGGCCAGCCAATGCTGACACGCGTGCTTCGCACGCTAAAGAGTTCGCCACATATCGGCGACATCATTGTGCTGGGGCAGGATATCGAAGCGTTGCGTGCAGCGGTCGATGCAGGCGGCGGTGCGACGCTGGTGCAAAGCAACGACGGAATTTCGCTGAGCGTCAAAAAGCATATGGAGACTATCGGCTTTGCTTCGCCGGTGCTGGTAACGACCGCGGATCACCCGCTTTTGACTCCCGACATGATTGCGCAGTTCCTGAATGAAGCGAGCGGCGATGTAGCCGTTGCGATGGTCGAACGTGAGGTCATGCTGGCACGGTTTCCCGATGCCAAACGCACCTGGCTGCGCTTTTCTGATGGCGCATGGTCGGGGGCCAATCTGTTCGCCCTGATGTCCCCTAAAGCGATGGCGGCGCTCGATCTGTGGGCGGAGGCCGAGCGCGACCGGAAAAAGGCGTGGAAGCTGTTTCTGCATTTCGGTGTCTGGCTCGCAGTGCGTGCGTTGACGCGAACTATCGGTCTCAGAACTGCGTTGGCTGAAGCCGGACGACGGCTGGATGTCGAGGTGCGGCTGGTGCCGATGTCCGACCCTGTCGCGGCAATCGATGTCGACAAGCTATCCGACCATATCCTCGCGGAAGATATACTGGCCCGGCGCGCCTAACGCCCCATTTTCTTCTGCCGCCGCCGCTGAACCGACGAGCCGATCCCCATCGCCTCGCGATATTTCGCCACCGTTCGCCGCGCGATGTCGAAACCCTTGGCGTTGAGCAAATCAACGAGCGTATCGTCGGACAGGATTTTCACGCCCTCATTGTCGATCAGCGTCTTGATGTGGCTCTTTACCGCCTCAGCCGAAGCACCGTCGCCATCGGCCGACTGCACGCCTGACGAGAAGAAATATTTGAGATCGAACAGCCCCCGGTCGCAATGCAAATATTTGTTACTGGTGACTCGGCTGACCGTGGATTCGTGCATTTCGATCGCATCCGCGATCTGCCGCAAGGTCAGCGGCCGTAAATGCGCGACACCACCGCGGAAAAACCCGTCCTGCTGCTTGACGATTTCGGTTGCGACCTTGACGATCGTCCGCTGCCG
>CALRMO020000008.1:0-41382 GCA_943369235.1 Sphingomonas paucimobilis | reverse complement strand
TATTCGCTGCATCGAACGCCAGCTCGATTACGCAGCAGGAGCTGTCTGTTCTGAATACGCAGCTGGCCGAGGCAAAGGCACTTGAGGCCGCCGCCAATGCGCGCCTTTCGACCGCGAGGTCGCAGGCGTCGCGCGGTATGTCGGGCGAGACGCTGGGCGAAGCGCTGAATTCGGAGGTGATTGCCGGTTTGCGAAATCAGCGCGCGCAATTAAGCGCTCAGGTCGCTGATGCGGGGTCTCGGTACGGCCCGCTTCATCCCAATTCGATTAAAACCAGGGAGCAGCTCAACGACATCGACCAACAGATCAATGCCGAGGTACGGCGGGTCGTCGCCAGTCTGGCAAGCGAGGCGCGCGTTGCCCAGGGCCGCGCCGGGTCCATCGCCTCGTCCCTGGGTGGGCTGGAAGGGCGCTTGGCAACGGATACTACGGCGTCGGTCCGGCTAAGCGAACTCGAACGCAATGCCCAATCGGCGCGCGAGCTGTATCAAAGCCTGCTTGACGAATATAAAAAGGCGGTCGCCCGGCAAGGGACCGAGAATAGCGGCGCCAAGGCCATTTCACGCGCGTCGGTGCCCGTGATGCCGTCGTCACCCAACCCACTCCTGTTTGCGGCGATTGCTTTGGTAGGGGCAGCCGTCGCGTCGGCATTCGTCCTGATGGCGATGGAGTTTTTCGAACGTGGGTTGCGGACGTCGGATGCCGTCGAAAGGAAGCTTAATGTGCGGTCGGTCGGACTGATTCCGGAACTCGATACCTTGACGGAAGCAAAAGGCTCGCCGAGCTGGCCGCCCGACTTTTTGCTCGAACACCCGCATTCGAAATTCGCCGAGACATTCCGTGTGTTACGGACGTCACTGCTGTTCGGCTCCGGCAATCGCGGCATGAAGATATTGTGCGTGACATCCGCTTTGCCCGATGAAGGCAAAAGCAGTTCTGCAATCTCGCTCGCTCGATCTGCGGCCCAGGCGGGGACCGCGACCATTGTCGTCGACTGCGACTCGCGCAGCCGCGATGCCTCGATGTCGTTTCCGGCGCGCTCGGACTTTGGTCTTGGAGACGTTTTGCAGGGCAAATGCTCCCCCGAACAGGCCGTATTTCAGGAGGAAAAATCGGGCGTTTCCTATCTGGTGCAAAAGGCAGGAGAGCGTGTTTCACCCGACCTCATGGCGTCGGCGCACATGGAAGCTTTGCTGGCTCAATTGCGTCAGCGTTTCGCACTAATCATTCTCGACACAGCACCCGTACTTCCGGTCGCAGAGGCAAGAGGCATTGCCGCGCTCGCCGACGCCGTATTATTGCTGGTGCGATGGAGGAAGACGCCGGTCAAGGCGGCGGAAATTGCACTGCGTGAACTCGAAGCCGTCGGCGCCCATGTCATCGGCGTCGCGCTCAGCCGCGTCGATGTCGCCAAACAGGCGCGCACCGGCTTCGATGATGCGGACGATTATGCCGAACGCTATCAGCAATATTACGCCTGAGCGGACACGTCGGTGAGCGTCGCGGGAGCCTGTGATGGACGTTGATGGCGGGGCGCCGTCGCTTCCGATTCTCTTGCTTCTGGTTGTTACCGGGCTGCTGTCCTTACCGGTCTATCTTGCGCTGAAAAAGGTGCAGGGGAACGCTGCACGGTTCGTAATCGCCGCAATATTTCTGCGCTATATCATGAGCGCGTTTCATCATTTCACGTTTAAACAGGCGGTTCCCGGGCTTAGCTGGAACGCCATTGGCTCAATCCTTGTGGTCCTGATCGGGCTTTATCTGATGCGTCCGCGCGATTTGTTATTCAAATCGTTGCTGCCAGTCTATGCAATCATTGTCGTGACGGTTCTGAGCGCAGCGGCAAACCACGACGCGATCGCAGCGATCAATTCAGTCGTCAAACATCTGTATTTTATCGTCATCATGGTCGCGACATACCGGGCGCTTCAGGAAAATGGCGGAGCGCACTTTTTCACACCGCTTCTGTGGTCGTTCGCGCCACTTCCCGTTTTTCAACTGCTTTCGGTCATTCTCGGTAAGGCTAAAGCGTCGGAGCTTGATGGTTCAGTCAGCTATATTGGCGGCTATAATCATGAGGCTGCATTCTCGATTGCGCTTGCGACTTTTTTTGTCGTGACGTGCTTTGCGGTGAATTTGCCGAAGCTGATCAAACCGTTAATGCTCGCGGTGCTTGTCGTGGCGATCGGGCTTGCCAATTACCGCACAACGCTACTGGCATTATTTCCTTTTGCGGGCATTGTGCTGATGAGCGGCGCAATTACGATGTTCGTTCCCAGACAACGGGCATTTGTAGGATTATTGCTGATCACGATAACGCTGGTTTTCGTGGCACAATTGACCGGATCGTCGCCAGAACGTTTTCGCGATTTGACGATTTTCCTCGACGATCCATCGCGCTTTATCAAGCCGCCTACTGAATTCTCTTTCGACGACCGCAGGCTTTTATCGGGGCGGGCCTATATCTGGTCGAGTTATCTGTTCACCTGGATGGACGGATCTTTACTCAATCATCTTCTGGGCTTTGGCCCCGACAGTTGGCCCGACTATTTCAAGGTGTATCCGCATAATACCATTGTTGCATACTTATTCGAACTGGGAATCGTCGGCGTTTTTCTGCTTTTGTCGTTCTGGGCGGTTATGCTTCGGCTTTCATTCAAAACCCCGGGGTGGCTGGGGCCGACGCTCATCTTTGCGCATTTGGCATTTATTTTCATGAACTTGGCAACCATGGCTCTCTGGCAAATCGAAGGTGTAATTTTTTATGCCATTTTGTGCGGTTTTTCGGTATTCACAGCCGTGGAAGCAGGGGCGCTTCAAAAACAGGCAAGACTGGACAGTGAGTCCGGCTTGATACCCAAGACGACGCGGGGGAATTTCGTTGGAAGAGGAGAAGGAAGGCGTTTTCAGCCGTAAGGCGGTTGCCGGCAATGCACAGCTTGCGGGGAAGCCAGCCGTTGGCTCGACGACGTTTCTCGACCGACCCCCTTCACCCTCCATATTATTCGACATGCCCGACCGCAGTGCGGATCAGCCCCCGGCTTCGGAAGATGCCGACAATGAAACGCCAGTATCGACGTCGGATCGCGCGCGGCAGATTCCGCGTAAGGCATGGATGATCGTTGGCGCAGCGCTGGCCGCATGGGCCTTGGTCTTAACCGTCGGCTTCATCGTCCTGAGCTAGCGCTTTCTCTTCAAAACGGTCCCGTTACCGGATAATAGGGGCGTTCTGACGCCGTTGTGTTGGCAACGGTTTCATTCTTGATAACGGGGAAACGTGTCCTTGTTCAGGATGGATATTTTTGCTGCCTAAAGTTCTTTTCGTTATCAATTCGTTGGCTGGCGGTGGCGCCGAACGGGTCATGACGACGCTGCTCGCCAGCTCCGGTCCATGGCGCGACCGGTACGAGATATCGCTGGCGCTGCTCGACGAGGAGCCTGCTGCCTACACTGTGCCCGAATGGATTTCGGTTCACCGGCTCGACTGCCGTAAAAGTTTCTTGCACAGCATCATCAGGCTTCGCGCGCTGGTAAAGCAGCTTCGCCCGGCGGTCACCGTCAGCTTCCTTGCCCGTGCAAATGTTGCCAATTGGGCCAGCCATATCGACAATATGGGACCTTGGGTAATTAGCGAGCGGGTAAATCCAGACGCGCATTTCGGCAGCAATGTAGCAGGCGCCATCCGCAAGGCGATGATGCGTTTTTGCTACCGGCAGGCGACGCATGTCATTGCAGTTTCCCAAGGCGTTGCGGACGATTTGGCGGATGAATACGCCGTTTCAAGAAGCCGGATGAGCGTCATAGCCAATCCTGTCGATATGAACACAATCCAGCAACAGGCCCGCGCCGAGCCAGCTTTGGCAATCGAACCGCCCTATATTGTGGCCATGGGTCGGCTGGTAGAAAACAAGAATTTTGCCTTGCTCATCGATGCCTTCGCCACTTCGGCCATACCGGGAAAGCTGCTTATCATCGGTGACGGACCGCTTCGGACGTCGCTTAAGGAACGCGTAGCTGTTTATGGCTTGCAGGATCGCATCATCCTGACAGGCTTCATGCAAAACCCTTTCCCCCTGCTTGCCCGCGCGCAATTTTTCGTGCTGCCATCCAATGCCGAGGGCTTTCCGAACGGGCTGGTCGAGGCGATGAGTACCGGAACGGCGGTTATTTCGACCGATTGCAAATCCGGACCATCGGAAATTTTGGCCGACAGCATTTCGGCAGGATATGCACAGATGACGCCAGCCGCGTACGGCGTGCTGGTGCCCTGCAACCAGGTCGGCGCCATGGCTGAAGCGCTGCGCTATTTCCAGAACGAGGGTGTTCGCAAGAAATATGCCGAACTCGCTTTGATCCGCACCAAAGGCTATACGCCTGAAAGAGCGGCATCACGATATTGGCACGCGATTGAGTCTGCGCTTGAACAGGCCTAGACAGCATCCTTTCAGTGCAAAAAGGGGGCAACGACAAAGGCAAGTTATGAACCGATGCATTGCGCTAATGGCCGTTTTCGCCGCCGCCTTCCCTGCAACCGCGCGCGCACAGCAAGGCAATGTGCTGGAAGAATTCGCAAATGACGGTTTCCCGTTCGACCGTCGCGGCATTATCGGGGTGCGCGACCGGCCGCAGCCTGAATATGACCCGGTACCCATCCGCATCGGCAGCACCGAATTCTTGCCGACCATCGGCACCTACATTTTTTTCGACAGCAATATCTTTGCCGAGCCCGATGCTGAAAGCGATGTCGTGCTACGCGTTCGCCCGTCACTTTCGTCTTCGTCTCGTATCGGCAGCCTGCTCCTTACGACGGTGACCGAAGTTGACCGACGGCAATATCTCGGCACCGGCAGCCAAAGCACGACCGATTATGCATTAGGCCTTCGCGGGCGGTATGACATCAGCCGCGACACCAGACTATACGCCGGAACGCGCAACGGTCGGCGCACCGAAGATCGCGCTGACCCGGACTCGCCGTTCAACCTTCGGCGGCCCGTCCAGTATGACTATGCCTCGGCCTATTTTACCGGCACCCATTCGATTAACAGACTTCAAATAGCGGCGCGTATTGCTGCTGACAAGCGAAACTATAGCGACGGACGCGACGGTGCGGACACGATTGTCGATCAGGATTTTCGCAACCGAACGCTGCTGACCGCCGATGCTGCGGCTGGCTATTCGGTCGGTCCGACCACCTCGGTTTTTTTGAACGTCTCTCTCAATGACCGTAATTACGGCGTGCAGCCTGCCTTTGCGCCATCGCGCGATTCATCGGGTTATCGGATGACCGCCGGCGGCAGTTTCGAGGTGGCAAACCTGCTGCGCGGACAGTTCGAGCTTGGCTATTTCGTCCAGAATTTTGCGGATTCGGGTTTCGACGATATCGATGGTCTGGCTGCACGTGCAAAGCTCGAATATTTCGCGACGCCGCTGCTTACTCTAACGGCGCGGGCCTACCGCGGCGTGGAAGAGGCATCAACTATAGGTTCGGGCGCTTATGTGGCGACTGCCTTTTCGCTCGCCGCCGATTATGAATTCCTGCGAAACCTGATCTTTACCGCCAGCATAGGTCGCGAAAGAAACCGCTTCACGGACATCGACCGACGTTACCGGATAAACAGCGCCCGATTGGCCGCCGAATGGAAATTGAGCCCGCGCTACGCCCTGACCGCTCAATATGATTACCGGGACCAGGACGCTGCAGGAATTTCGCCCGGGCGCGAATTCTCGCGTCATTCCCTGTTGGCGGGAATCAAGATCACCGGACTTTAAATGTACATCATCAAATTGAAGCGTCCCGGTGTTCAAGGTCTCAAAACTACAAGACCGGCGGCAAATCAGCGTCAGGCAATTTTAGCTTCATAAGCTTGGCCAGCGTCGGCGCGATTGCGCGCATATCTACTTCGCCGAGATTGCGCGCTTTCGCGACGCCCTTGCCCATCATCATGAACGACGAGCGCATGAGCGGGTTTGTCGGAAAATAACCGTGCGTCCCTTTGCTGCCCGACGGGCCGACCAGCGGCGCATCCTTGCCCTTGAAGCCGCCGGCATAGGCGCCGGGTTCAAAGCTGACATAAAAGCTTGCCTGCGGATTGCCGCCCATCGCCTTGATGGCGGCAGGATCGGCGATTTCAGCGATCCGGTTTTTGCTGTCGGCTTTCAGGCTTTGCAGCAAGGCAGCAACGCGATCGCGAAGCGCGGCATCCTCGGGGCGCGCCAGCATAATCGCCGATGATCCCCCTGAATTCCACGGGCTGGCGTCCCAGCTTTTGATCTTGCCCTTGTCGTCGAGCGTGATGAGGCCGGCATCGATGAACGCGCGGTAGAGGTTGATCTCGGTGTCGACTTTTGAAAAGCCGTGATCGGAGACGACGGCCGTTACCGTGTCGGGATGTGCTTTGGTCTGCGCAGCGATCAGCCGACCGACGATGGCGTCAATGCGTTTCAGAACGGCATAGGCCTGCGGCGTATCCGGCCCCTTTTCATGCTGCTCATGATCGAGCGCGGTCAAATATACCGTTGCAAATTCAGGCTTCTCGCGGGCAATCAGGGCGGCAGCAAAGCGCCCCCGGTTTTCGTCGGCCTCAATGCTCTCGTCGATGCCGGCCGCATAAGCACCAAGTTCGGTTTCGAGCGATTCTATCAAGCCAGGGGTCGACAAGGCCTTCACCAGCTTGGCATCGTCGGCGTGGCCGGTTCGCCAGATTTGCGGGATATTCCATGTGATCGAGCTCGCGCCGACGCTGACCGGCCAGTGCACATTGGCAGTCGACAGCCCGGCTTTGGCCGCCGCGTCCCATAGGGTCGGCACCTTGAAGTCGCTGGCATACCAGTACCAGCCACTCTGGTTGATCTGCATCGGGTCGAAGCTGTTATTGCCGACGATGCCATGTTTTGCGGGACTCACGCCGGTGAGCAAGGTCGCGTGGCTTGGATAGGTTACAGTCGGCAACACGCCCCGAACTCCGGTGGCATAGGTTCCTTCTTTCACGAAGCGCCGCAGGTTGGGAATGTCGATCCCGCGCTTTTCGGCCTCGATTACGTCGGCGGGCTGAAGTCCGTCGATTGAAATGAGCAAAAGGGGTTCAGCCAGCGCCCCGGCCGGCAGCGCTGCCATAAGCAGAGCGCTGCCGACCAGAAGTTTCCGCTTCATCAGAAACCGACCTTGACGGTGGCAAAAAATTGCTGCGGCGAGCCCGCCAGCAATGTTTGATTGTCACCACTGTTGCCGAAACCGTTCGAACCGATGGTCGAAACATATTTCTTGTCGAGCAGGTTGGTCGCATTCAGCTGGATTTCGATCGGCGAACGAAGCCCTGCATCGAAGCGATAACCGAGCGTCGCATCGACGAGCACACGGCTGCCGACCGACTGGTCATTGGTATAGGTGAAGTAACGCTTGCTCATATAATTGGCACCGACGCGTCCGAAGAAACTGTCGCTGTCATAAGCGACCTCGCCGCGCAAGAGATGCTTTGGGGTGTCGACAACGGTCTTGCCCTTGATCGGGACAATCGTGGGCGGCGTGCCGGGAACCACGACATCGTCGCGATAGGTCGCATCGGTGTAGCTGTACGATGCAAACAGCGTCAGCCCGCCGCCGAGACGAAGGTCGCCGGCCGCTTCGAAGCCGATCGAGCGAACGCCGCCGACATTCTGCAGGATGGCAGGGTTGCCGACAATGCCCGGACCCGTTGGAATGCCGAGCAGGCGATTGCGGAAATTGACATAATAGACGCCGATGGTGCCGTTGAACACGGCATCATTGTACCGCGCGCCAAGTTCATATGTGTCCGATTCTTCCGGCTACAGCCCGCGAGTCCGCAGGGCGTCGAAACCCGCCTGCGTGGTCGAGAAAGGCCCACTGGTCGACGACGAGACGAAGGCGCGCGTGACCTGCGTAAAGCCGCCGAACAGTTCGGCCTTGTCGGTCAGGCGGTAGGCAACGCCCGCATGCGGCTGGAACCAGTCCTGCGACTTGATTTTGCCTGCCGCTAGCGGACCCGCGATGCGGGGAATAGCCTCATTATTGACCTGGAATCCTTTCCAGCCAAGATTGACGGTCAGATCGCCGAGCGTAATCTTGTCCTGCACATAATATTGCAGCGTGTCGGTGTTGAAATCGAACAGCCATTGCGTGGCGAACGGATTGCGCTGGAACTTCGTCAAGTCGCGGCTTGGCGTGGTCAGGCTGTCAAAGGCGTAAAAGCGGCGGGCCTGGGTAAAGTCGTTGTGCTCATACCAGCCACCAACGGTGACTTCATGGTCGCCGATTTCGGCATTTAACGACCCGAATACGCCCCCGCGCTGAATGTCATATTCGGTGGTGCGGACCGATAGCGGCACTCCGGTCGGGCTGGGAACATAGGGCGTTGCCCACGTGCCTTGGCCCGTATTGTCGTGATAATAGGCCTTGATCTTGAACGTGACGCCTTCGCCCAGCGGCGTCGTCAGCCCGTAAGCCGCCAGCGTGTCCTTGCGCAGGCCGGACGCGTCATAATAGCTGTCGTCGAGATTGTTGATCGGCGCGACAAAGACGCCCTGTGCCGCGGCAATGGCTTTGGCATAATCGGGGAAGTAATTGTCATGGTTGTAGCCAAGCCGCCAGACCATTTCGAGTGACAGATCCTGATAATCCTGCTCGGCGCGGTCGGAATAGGCAAAATAGGCGTCGAACTCAGCGTCACCGACAGGGATTATCGCCTTGGCGTTAATCTGCCAGTTGCGCTGGTCGCCGCCGCCCTTCCACTTTTCGGCATTATGGTAGACGCCGGAGATAAAGCCGCGAATACCGCCTGCTTCGCCGAAATTCACGCGCCCAAAGCCGCGCACGGTGTTTTCCGAGCCATAGGTCAGATTGGCATCGACGCCGAGGCCGCCTGTCGGATCGGCGGAAAAGAATTCGAGCGTGCCGCCCAGATTGTTCGTCGCCTGCGTACCGATTGATCCCGAACCCTGTGATACCCGGGTGACGCCGATATTTTCCGAAATGATGGCACGACCGATGTGAAGGCCGTTATTGTTGCCATAGGTTGAATCGCCAAGCGGAATACCGTCAAGAGTATAACCGAGCTGATTCTGGTTGAAGCCGCGGATCGATATCCGGCTCGACCACTCATAGGTGCCGAACGGGTCAGCGGACTGAAAGTTGACGCTCGGCAGTTTTTCGATGGCCTTGAGTGGACTTGTACCCGGCGCGAGGATCAACAGTTCTTTGCTGTCCAGTTCCTGGACCTGACGGGTTTCGCCGCGTCCGAACACGATGATCTCCCCTTCGCCTGCGGTGTCGGCCTCGGCGACCGGGTCGGCCTGCTGGGCGACCGCCGGGGTGGCGATGATTGCTGAGCCTGCGAGTAACATCGTTGAAAATCTGCGCATGTCTTTTCCTTCCCTGAGTGTGACTGCATTCGATTGCGTCAGCGCCCTAGGGTGGGAGAATTTCGCTTTGATGCGGTTGCCGCGATGATTTGATAAAGGTTTAAAGGCAGCCGTGTGACAGGTCCTCAGGCTGGCCAAGGAAGCCCAATCCGAAAAATGACAGAAATATTACATTTATGTTGCAACGGTGTCATTAAAGTGTAATATTTGACTTGGGATTGAGGAGATTAGTTATGAAATCATTGTTTGTCAGCGCGTTGATAGTGATCGGTCTTGCAGGGACAGCTCATGCCGAGTCGGCCACCGGTTCGGAAACTGCCTATCCAGCAAAAGCCATCGGCTATGATGCACTTGCGGCCGGCGACAATGTGCGGGCGGTTGACGACATGACGCGCGGTTCGATGAGTCGACACGATCCGGCATTTCTTTTGAACCTTGGGCAGGCATATGCCCGAACCGGACGGATTGCCGAGGCCCGCGAAATGTTTCGTGCTGCGGCCCGTAAAAGCGAAAATGTCGATCTCGTGCTCGCCGATGGCCGCGTCATCGGCTCGAAGCAGGCTGCCCGGCAGGCATTGGCTACGGTTCAGGTGGGACTGGCTGCCCGCTGATATAATTTCTGTTTTTGCGAAAATGCCAAAAAGGCGAGCCGTTGCGCTCGCCTTTTTTATTGCCAGTAAAGGCTGAAGTACCGTTCGCAACAGATGTCACATTTCTGTCTAAAAAGATTCTTGAAACAGCAACACGTTAACCACGGGGCAGTCACAGCCTGCTCCTATTCGCCAACCTCGACAACGGGTGGGGCCTATAGTTGATTCGTCGCTGGTCCGTTGCATGTGCCTGACCACAGGCATCAAATATTGTTGCGGAGAATCAGAATGCTAGATCCAAAATTTCGCGGAATTGTTTACGCTACGGCAGCTGCCGCTCTGGTTGCAGGTTGCGGCGCAGACGACATCGCATCGCCAGGCACCGGCGGTAACATCACCATTAACAATCCGCCTGCGCCAACGCCTCCGACACCTCCGACACCCCCAGCGACTGTAACGCCAGCGGGCGGCTGTCCGACCATTGCCGACCCCCAAGGGCTGACCGATAGCGGTACGATTACGGGTCCAACGGGCACATATCGCGTCTGCACCTTGCCAGCGCGGATCAATACCAGCAGCACGCTGCCGAAAGTTTCCGGTTTGCTGTATCGGCTCGGTGGTCGCGTTGACGTTGGCACCGATCAGGGTCCGACATCGACAAATACTGCAGTTACGCTGACCGTTGCTCCAGGTGTTGTCGTCTTCGGCGGCACGGGAGTTTCGTGGCTTCACGTCAATCGTGGAAACCGGCTTATCGCTGCGGGTACTGCCGCGCTCCCGATTATCTTCACCAGCCGTGACAACGTGCTTGGTCTTAACACCGACAGTTCGATCGGTCAGTGGGGCGGCGTAGTGCTGTCCGGCCGCGCTCCGATTACCGATTGCGCCGCGCCTGCGGCGACGCCGGGCACTGCGGCGTGCGAACGTCAGGTTGAAGGGGCTGTCGATCCTGCATTGTACGGCGGCACCAATCGTGCCGATAACAGCGGCACATTGAGCTATGTTCAAATCCGTTATTCGGGCTTTGTCCTGTCCGGAAATTCCGAACTGCAGTCGTTAACTACCGGCGGAACCGGCACTGGAACCACCCTCGATCATATTCAGTCGTTCAACAGCTCGGACGATGCCGCTGAATTCTTTGGCGGTAGCGTCAACATGAAGTATTTCGTCGCCATTGGCGCGGATGACGACAATCTCGACACCGACACGGGCGTCAAGGCCAACTTCCAGTATGTGCTGGCTGTCCAGCGTCCGGGGGCTGGCGACTCGATCATCGAGGCAGACTCCGACAACGCCTCGGACGGTAACACCCCGCGCCAGAATACACGAGTGGCCAATTTCACCTTTATTCAGCGCAACAACACCGGCAACCTTACGGCAATTCTGCTGCGTGGCGGCACCGACTACACGCTGGCTAACGGCGTGATCGTCAGCCCGAATACATCATGCTTGCGGATCAGTCGTCCGCAAACTGCATCGGCAACGGTCGATGCGGCAATCGATGAAGCGGGTGCACCGGTTATTCGTTCGGTTGTCGCGCAATGCGGTACCCCCGCATTTGTCGGCTTGAACGGTGTAACCGATGCCCAGGTCTCCGCAATTTTCGGTTCGGGCAGCAACAATAACAACAGTGCGTTTACCCCGAGCTTCACGTCGCTGTTTATCAACGGCACGAATGAAACTGCGGTAACTGCATTCAACGCAAGCACGCTCGATCCGTTCTTCGACGTCACGACCTATGTCGGCGCGGTGCGCGACGCCAACGACACCTGGTACGCCGGATGGACGTGCAACAGCGCGACCGCCAATTTGGGCACAAGCGTTACCGGTCTCTGCACCTCCCTCCCGACCTTTTGATCGGCGGTAAATGATCGGGGTGGGGTGCAGGCTTGGCCAGGCACCCCACCCCTTTTTTGAATAAGAAAAAGGGAATGATAATGTTGAAGCCATTGGGGGCAATCAGCCTGTTGCTCGTGACGTCCGCGCTTGTAGCGCCTTCGCTGGCGTTCGCGCAAAATGCCGAACCGGAACAGGCGGAAGCAACAAGGCCGCAGGACACCGATCCCGCCCCGTCGCCGCAAGAGAATGCCGAGGGCGCTGCCGATCAGGCGGACGAGGCGGCGCAGGAAGAGGAAGTCGATGTATCGATCCCCGGCGGCGAAGAAATTGTCGTTCGCGGCTATCTCGACCGCAATATCTCGAAAAACGCACCGCAGGTCGTCTCGGTCCTGTCGAGCGCCGATATTGAACGTACCGGTGAGGGCGATATTGCTGGCGCGCTGTCGCGTGTTACCGGCCTTAGCGTCGTTGGCAACGGCTTCGTCTATGTTCGCGGGCTTGGCGATCGTTATTCGCTCGCGTTGCTCAATGGCTCACCATTGCCAAGCCCCGAGCCGCTGAAGCGCGTCGTCCCGCTCGATCTTTTCCCGACCAGCGTGATCGCATCGTCTTTGGTGCAGAAAACCTATTCAGCCAATTTTCCCGGCGAATTTGGCGGCGGCGTCATCAACCTGACCACGAAAGCCATTCCGCGCGAGTCATTCCTGACCATAGGCGGCGATATCAGCGTTAACGGCGAAACTACCAATCAGCTCGGCTATACCTATTATGGCAGCTCGCAAGATTGGAGCGGTTTCGATAATGGCAATCGCGATTTGCAGCCAGCATTGCGCGCATATCTGCGCAGTGGCGAGCGGATCAGCGCCGGTACTGTCGATACGCAAGCGATCGCCGGCCAGCTGGTAACCGGGCGTAATGCGGTTGTTCAACGGAACAAGAATCTGCCGCCAAACGGGTCGGCCACCATCACCGGCGGGACCAGTTTCGATATCGGTGACGACGCGACGATGGGGATTATCTTCAACGCCGGCTACAGCAACAAATGGCGTACCCGCGATACCATCCAGCAAACCGCCTCGACGCTCGATCTGAGTCAAAAGGAACTCGATTTCCAGCGCGTCATTACCGACAACCGGATCGTGGTGAACGGCCTCGTCGGCTTTGGTATCGAAGCTGGCGACCAGAAGGTTCGCTGGACCAACCTGTTCATTCGCGACACGCTGAAGCAGGCGCGGATCGGCATCGGCACGCGGCAGACAACGTCGCCTACTGCGACGTTGCAGCAGCAGGATACCGCCTGGTTCGAACGCCAGCTGGTCGATTCCCAGCTGGTTGGCGAATTCAAGTTGTCGCCCGACGTCAATTTGAGCTTTCGCGTGGCCTACGCAAATTCGAAACGCGAAGCGCCCGACGAATTCAGCTTCGAATATTATCGCAGCAATCAGGCAAGCGATCCGTTCGGCGACCAGTTCATCAACCGCCTGAACAATGGTCAGCAGGGCAGCGCCGAAGTCAGCTATTCCTATCTGAACGAGGATCTGTGGGCAGGCGGGCTCGATCTGTCATTCAAGGTAACGCCCGATATCACCGCGACCATCGGCTACGCCTATTCCGATACAACTCGTCGCACCGAACGTCGCGATTTCCAATTCGTTGCCCCGGCCAGCTTCCCTACAGCGGTTGCGCTGCTCCGGCCCGACTTCCTGTTGCAGCCCGATGTCATCGACTTTTACAACATTGCGCTGATCGATACGAACGAAGCCAATCCGGTGTTCGACGCGCGGCTGCTTAACAATGCCGGCTATGCGCAGATTCAGGCCTTTATCACGCCCGCGATCAGCTTGAATATCGGGGTGCGTTACGAGACTGCCAAGCAGACGGTGGACCCGGTCCAAGTTTTCACCGTGCCGACGGCGTCGCTGGCATCGACCAGCCTCAACAATAATTACTGGCTCCCGGCGGCAACGCTGACATGGGATATCAACGACCAGATGAAATTCCGGTTGAGCGGTTCGAAGACAATCGCGCGCCCGCAATTTCGCGAGCTGATTTTCCAGAATTATTTCGACACCGATTCCAACCGGACCTTCCGCGGAAACCCCTTTCTCAGCGACAGCCAGTTATACAATGCCGAAGCGCGCTATGAGTGGTATTTCGACCGCGACCAACGCTTTACGGTGGCCGGCTTCTTCAAGCGGATCGACAGTCCGATCGAGGCCTTTTCGAGCTTTGATGATAACTCGGTTATCACCAGTTTCGCCAATGCGCCGAAGGCCGACCTTTACGGTGCGGAAATCGAAACGCAGAAATATTTCGATTTGTCGGGATTGGGCGAGACCGGATTTTTCTCGACCCGCCGAGCCGTGGTTATCGCCAACTATACCTACACGAAATCGAAAATCAGCGTGAAAGACGGTGACACCGTTGCGGTCTTCAACTCGTCCTCGACCGACGCCCTCGATTTCTTCACCGACGGCTCACCGCTGACGGGCCAGTCCGATCACCTCGTCAACCTGCAATTGGGACTCGAAGATACCGAGCGGCTGTCGCAGCAAACGATATTGTTGAGCTATGCAACCGAGCGCGTGACCAGCCGTGGTGCCTCGGGTCAGCCGGATATCAAGGAGAGGCCAGGTATCCAGCTCGATTTCGTTGCCCGCGAGGGTTTCAAGATCGCCGGGAAGGAAGGCGAACTTAAGTTTGAAGTGCGCAACCTGACCAACACGAAATATCAGGAGTTTCAGGAAAGCGGCGACAACATCATTTTTTATAACCGGTACAAGCAAGGCATCAGCGCCTCGCTCGGACTCGAAATCAACTTTTAAAACCCTTACAGCCCCCCACCTTGCGGCGGTGTATCGATATCGATATGCCGCCGTTATTTTGAGTAGCGCACCACATAAAACGCACAGCCGCGCCGTCACTAAAATGTCATTTTACCGTCATTGACGAGTCACAGCACCGCCTTAGCTCCGCACTGGATCGCAGGAATCGATGGGGGACAAAGTGGCAATTTCGCTGGCGGAGAGGGTAAGGCTGCAATCGCGCCGGATCACTTCGGTCCCGCTTGCCTATCTCCTTATGGGGATTCTCGCGCTGTTGCTGGCGCTCCAGACCGCCCGGCTCTTCTGGGTCATTTTGACGCCGGTGGGGCCGCTGGGAAATTGGCAAGCGCCATCGGCGAATATCGTGCCGCCGTCCGCGCGCATCGCGCTTTTTTCAGGGTTCGACCCGTTCTTCCGTAATGATGCTGTGGCTGCGGGGGCCGACAATGTAACGTCGCTCAACCTTAAACTCTTCGGGATCAGGGCGAACGAAAGTTCAGGCGGCGGCTCAGCAATTATCGCTGGCGAAGATGGCATCCAGAACAGCTTCGCGGTTGGCGAGGAAGTAGCCCCCGGCGTGATCCTTGACTCAGTCGCCTTCGACCATGTCATATTGTCGCGCGGCGGGGTCAAGGAATCGCTTTATCTCGATCAGTCGGTTCCGGCGGAGACCGTCAGCCCCCCGAGTGGCGCCGAACCAAATACCGCCACTGCCCCGGCGCAAGGCGGCGATGTTGCCCTCAACGCCGAGACGTTGCAGAAATCCATCGGCTTTGCACCGCGAAACGAAGGTGGCCGCGTCACCGGACTGGTTCTCCAGCCGCGCGATGACGGCACAGTGCTGCGCATGGCAGGATTCCAACCCGGCGATGTCGTCGTTGCCGTCAATGGTCGTCCGGTATCGTCGGCGGCCGATATTGCCTCCCAACTCAGACCGGGAGCCCGCCTGAGCGTCGATGTCGAACGCGGCGGGTCGAAGGTTCCCATAGCTCTTAATCTGGAACAGATGTGATCCGCAATTTTACCCGCTTGCTCGCCTCCGCGACGCTGATTTTCGCTGTGCCGCTTGCGGCGCAGCAAACCTTGAACGTGCGTGACGCCGATATCCGTGCGTTTGTGCAAGACGCAGCGCGGGTTACTGGCCAGACCTTCATTGTCGATGGCCGTGTTACGGGGAAGGTATCAGTCGTCACCGACCGTCCGCTTTCGCGCTCAGAATATTTCGAGGTATTCCTGTCGACGCTTCGCGCCAATGGCCTGGTCGCCATCCCGATGCGCGGTGGGGGTTATCGCATCCAGCCAGCCGACGGCGCCGCAACCCAGCCGACACGAGTCGGCAGCCGCGCCGCCGCGCCCAGCCAGTTCGTCACCGAAGTTTTCCGCCTGCGCTCGATAGATGCCACCACGGCTGTCGAGACCTTGCGTCCGCTGGTCAGCAGGGAAGGCTCGATCACCGCCAACCGCAACGCCAATAGCCTTGTCGTCGCCGATTATGCCGACAATATCCGCCGCATTCGCGAGCTGGTGCGCCAGATCGATCGTGACAGCGCGGCAACGCAGATCGTCACACTCGACAACGCCGGCGCGCGCGAAATTGCAACGGCGTTGCAAGGGCTTGCCGGGCAGGGCGGCGGCGAGGGCGGACGGTCGCCGGTCTCGGTCGCTGCCATCGACAGCAGCAATGCGATTGCCTTGCGGGGCGACCCGACATCGGTTGCGCGCTTCGCGGCCATGGCAAAGCAGCTCGATGCCCGGGCGCAATCGGGCGCCGAGATTCGTGTTTACCGCCTCGAACATGCCAACGCGGAAACGTTGCTCGAAACCGTCCAGTCGCTGATTGGCGGGCAGAACAGTGCATCGCAGGGCAGCGACTTGCCGCCGGTCGCCGCAGCTCCTGCCAATGCTAACGGCAACGCAGCGCCACCCGCTCCGGCGCCGGTGATCGCCGCCGCGTCGGGGTCCGGGATGAACGCCATCGGCGGGCGCGGTCCCGTGGTCGTTACGCGCTACGAAGGCACTAACGCGCTGATCGTGGCAGCAAATCCGGAGATGCAGCGAACGCTTGGCGAACTGATCCGGCAACTCGACAGTCGTCCGGAACAGGTCCTGGTCGAGGCTATCGTCGTCGAAATCGGTAATGAGGCAGCGAAGAAACTTGGCGTCCAATTCCTCGTGGGCGGGGAGAATCTTCCCTTTGCCGCGACCAATTATTCGAATGCAACGCCGAACATCCTCACTATTGCGGGCGCGATCGGTGCTGAGGAACTCACGCGCACGACGACAACGGTAAACGGTAACACCACGACGACATCCACCAACAGTGCGCTCGGCGACAGCCTGCAGGAAGCGGCCGCAGCCTCAGTCCTGAGCGCGACCGGTGGCTTTGGCGGCTTTGCGCTCGATATCGGCAAAAACGCGATTTTCGGCACGATTATCAACGCAATTGCTGCCGATACCGAAAGCAACCTGCTCGCGACTCCGCATATCGTGACGCTGAACAACCAAAAGGCAAAGTTTCTCGTCGGCCAGGAAGTGCCGGTTAGCACCGGCGAGCAACTGTCGGCCAACTTCGAAAACGCCTTCCGCACCGTCCAGCGCCAGGAAGTCGGCATCAAGCTGGAGGTTACGCCGCAGGTCAATGCGCAGGGCGACGTGAAGCTGTTCCTTAAGCAGGAGGTCTCCAGCGTCGCAGGTCCGGTGTCATCGCGGTCGAGCGACCTTATCCTCAACAAGCGCGAATTCGAAACGACGTTGACGGTTGGCGACGGGCAGTTGCTTGCGATTGGCGGGCTTTTGAATGATGACGAGCGGCGCACCATCGAGCGTATCCCGTTGTTGAGCGACATTCCGCTGATCGGCGAACTGTTCAAATCGCGCAGCCGCAGCCGAAGCAAGACCAACCTGATGGTCTTCATCCGCCCAACGATATTGCGCAGCCGCGCCGATGGCGACGTGATGACCGCGCGCCGGTATGATTATGTCCGGGGGATGCAGCTTGCGCGCAATCCGGATATGGAACCGAGCATCGACGAATTGCTGCGCGATTATATGGGCGCAACGCCCCCCGTGGCTCCAGCTGTCGGCGCGGGCGATGTCGTTCTGGGTGCAACCGACCGGCTCGAGCGACCGGCAAGTGGAGAGCCTCTGCAACCGGCAGAAATACCGCCGAGCGTTATTTCAACCACCAATGGGGGTGGCCAATGATAATCCGGCGCGGGGCACCTGAAGTTTCGGATGCGGTGCCTTTGGGCCTCGCAGAGGCCGCCGTTTCAGCGCAAATCCCGCCGCTACTCGATCTTCCTTATGCCTTTGCAAAGGCTCACGGGCTGGTGCTGCGCCACGAGGATGGCAACCGGATCGTGGTCGCGATGCGCCAGGGTGCCGACCCGTTAATGCTACTTGAGGTTCGGCGTTATCTTGCCATGCCTTTCGATGTCGAAATGGCGGATAATGCAACCTTCGACCGCTATCTGTCCGACCATTATGCCATGGACGGGTCGGCCGCAGCGATGGCGGGATCGATCGGCACGGGGGATAGCGATTTGCTGTCCGATATGCTGCCGAGCGCCGACGATTTGCTCGATAGCGCCGATGATGCGCCCGTCATTCGCCTGATCAACGGCATCATTGCCGAAGCAGTACGGCAGGGCGTATCCGATATTCACATAGAATCCTATGAAACCGGACTCGTCGTGCGGATGCGCACCGATGGGGTCTTGCAGGAACGGCTTCGCTTGCCCGCAAATGTTTCGCCCGTCGTCGTCAGCCGGATCAAGGTGATGGCGCGGCTCGACATCGCCGAGCGCCGGATCCCGCAGGACGGGCGCATCGGAATTACGCTCGGTGGCAAACTTGTCGACGTCCGCGTCTCGACCCTGCCGAGCCGCGCCGGAGAACGCGTCGTGATGCGCATCCTCGACAAGGAAAACGCAGGCATCTCGCTCGACCTTTTGGGAATGTCGGACGAAACGCTCAAGATATTGAGCGAGGCGCTGGCCGAACCGAACGGAATCATTCTTGTCACCGGTCCCACGGGTTCGGGTAAGACAACCACGCTTTATGCAGGGCTAAAAAGCCTGAACGACGGCACCCGCAACATTCTGACGGTCGAGGATCCGGTTGAATATGCGGTCGAGGGTATTGGTCAGACTCAGGTCAACGCAAAGGTCGGTATGACCTTCGCGGCAGGACTGCGCGCGATTCTTCGGCAGGATCCCGACGTGGTGATGGTCGGCGAAATCCGCGACCGCGAGACCGCCGACATCGCCGTGCAGGCGGCGCTGACCGGGCATCTGGTGCTGACGACCGTCCACACCAACGACGCGCTTGGGGCAATCACGCGGATGCGCGACATGAAGGTCGAACCGTTCCTGCTCGCCTCGACGCTCCGCGCGGTTATCGCGCAACGCCTTGTCCGCAGGCTGTGCCCGGTATGCCGCGAGACCGTGCAGGCCGATGGCAATGCGGCATCGTTGCTTGGCTTCGACAAGGGCACTGCGGTCTACAAGGCGGTCGGCTGCCCCGAATGCAACAATACCGGCTTTCAGGGCCGGATCGGTGTGTTCGAAGCCGTCCGGGTAGACGATACGATACGACGATTGATCAACGATGGCGGTGACGAAGCGATTTTGGCGCGCCATGCCTTCGTTAATCAGCCAAACCTCAGCGCGGCAGCACGCAAGCTGGTCCGTGCCGGCCATACGACGCCCGAAGAGGCGATCCGCATTTCGCGCCGCGAAGATATCGTCGATGCCTGATTTTGCCTATCACGCGATCGATCCCGAAGGACGTGAAAAGCACGGACGGATTGCTGCCGCCAATGACGACGGTGCGCGCGAGGCGCTGGCCCAGAAGAAATTATATGTCGTGCGGGTTGATGCAGCCCCGCCCCGGCGTTCGGCATTTGCCGATATTCAGGTGCGCCGCCGCCGCCTGAATACCAAGCAGCTCACCTTGTTCACGCGCCAGCTTTCGTCGCTGGTCCAGGTCAGCCCGCTCGAAGAAGCGTTGCGCACGATCAGCCGCCAGAGCGAGCAGGCGCATGTCCGCGAGATCCTGATTAACGTCCACACCGGCGTGGTCGAAGGCCAGCGTCTTTCCGAAGCCATGCGCCGCGAGGCCGTCAGCTTCCCCGCATTGTACCGCGCTATGATCGCGGCCGGCGAAGGCGCGGGCACGTTGCCGCTGATTACCGAGCGGCTGGCGGCATTGCTCGAACGGCAGGCAGAGATGCGCGGCAAGCTGATCGGTGCGCTCGCTTATCCGGCGATATTGTCGCTTGTCGCGATCCTGGTGGTGATGGGGTTGATGGTCTCGGTCGTACCGCGCGTGGTCGAGCAATTTGATAATGTCGACCAGCAACTGCCCTTGATCACGCGCATCGTAATCGGCGTTTCGGCCTTTCTGGCAAGCTATTGGTGGGCGCTACTGATTGCAGTCGTCCTGGGAGGCCTGATCTTTGCACGTGCATTGAAGCAGCCCGCATTCCGGCTGTGGGTCGACCGGACGGTGCTTCGCCTGCCACTGCTCGGTAAGCTGTTGCGCAATCTCCACGCGGCCCGCATGGCGCGCACGCTGGCGACGATGGTCGCGAGCCGGCTGCCGTTGCTGGAAGGCTTGCGGCTGACCGGTGGCACGATCCACAACAAAGTGCTGTCGGGCGCAAATGACGCTATTGTCGAGGCGGTACGAAGCGGCGGCAGCCTGTCGGGCGCGATGCGCGCGAGCGGCGTTTTTCCGCCCTTGCTGGTGTACCTGACCGCGAGCGGCGAGAGCGCAGGGCAACTCGACCTCATGCTCGAGCGCGCCGCCGAATATCTCGAACGCGAATTCGACAACTTCACCAGCGCCGCACTGTCGCTGCTTGAGCCGCTGATCATCGTCGTGATGGGCGGCGTGGTGGCCGTCATCATATTGGCGATATTATTGCCTATCCTCCAACTGCAAAATCTTACGGGACTATAAGACATGCTCCGCATATTGTTTCAGCTTTTGACAGACCATCACCGCGCGCCTTCAAAGTATCGCGTGAAGCCAGCTAAGGTCGAACGTAACGGCTTCACTCTGGTCGAGATGATGGTCACATTGTTCATTCTGGCTCTGCTCACAACGATTGTTGCGATCAACGTTTTGCCCAATCAGGACAAGGCGATGGTGCAGAAGGCAAAAGCCGATATCGCGGTATTAGGGCAGGCGATGGAAACTTATCGCCTCGATAACCTGACTTACCCTGATGCAAGCCTTGGCCTGCAAGCCTTGGTGACCCCGCCCGCTGGCGTCGGCGCACGCACCCAAGGCTATATCAAGAAGCTGCCTAGCGACCCATGGAACCGGCCTTATCAGTACAGCAATCCGGGCCGTAACGGCGCGTTCGATATTTATTCGCTCGGTGCCGACGGCGCACCCGGCGGTGAGAATGAAAATGCGGATATCTACGGCGAGTAAGCCGTCACGTTCACATATTAACGATAGCGAACGCGGCTTTACGCTGGTCGAGTTGATGGTGGTCATTTTCATCATCGGCCTCGCCAGCGCTGCGGTGGTTATGACAGCGCGCTCGTCGGACAGGGGCGCACGCGACGAGGCTGAAATACTTGCCGCGCGGATGGCCGCAATCCGCGATCAGGCCATTTTGCAATCGCGCAGTATGGCGGTTTGGGTGCGACCGTCGGGCTATGGCTTTGAAACGCGATCAAACGGTGCGTGGACAACGCTGTCGCAAGCGCCGTTCGCAACCACCGACTGGAAGCGCGGAACCCGCGTTCAGCTTGGCGAAGCTAGGCAGATGCGCGTTGCGTTCGACAGCACCGGACTACCATCCACCGCTGCGACGATAGGGCTCAAACGCGGCGACGCGACCGTCGTCGTCAATCTCGATGCAACGGGGGATGTGCGTGTCGCCCGGTAGTTTCAAACCGCGGCGCAACGGCTTTACCATGATCGAAATCATGGTTGCGTTGGCAATATTCAGCCTGGCGGCGCTGGCAATGGTGCGGCTGCAGGGCTATTCGGTGCGCTCGACGGCCAACCTCGGCGATAGCAGCATCGCCTGGCAGGTTGCGCGCAATGTCGCAGTCGAAATCCTGTCCAACCCTGCGCCGCCGACCTTGGGCGAAACCGGCGGCGAGGAGGTCAATGGCGGCCAGGCATGGCGCTGGACGGCAACCACCGCCAAAACCGACGATGCGCGGCTTATTAAGGTCGAGATCAATGTCGTCGGGGCCGGCAACGCCGCGCTTCGCAAGGCACAGCTGACAATTGCGCGGCCGGTCGAGCAATGATCGACGTTCGCGAATCCGAGGCCGGCTTCACGCTCGTCGAACTGCTTGTCGCACTTGCAATCTTCGCGATGATTTCTGTCGCGGGCGTGACGTTGCTGCGCTCGGGCAGTGACACGCAGATAGCGGTAAAAAACCGGCTCGAAGATTATTCGCGGATTAACCGGCTCTATAACGCGCTGGAAGGCGATCTCGCGCAGGCGGTCATTCGTCCCGTGCGTGATGAGGCCGGAGCGCCCGTACCCGCATTCACCGAAGGCGATGCCGCTGCGCCCGGAGCCTTGTTCGGATTTGTCCGCGCCGGATGGTCCAATTATGATGAAGCGCCGCGCGCCGGGTTGCAGCGCGTTGCGTATACGTTCGAAAGCGGTACGCTTAAGCGTCTCGGCTGGCCCATGCTTGATGGCGCCGCACCTTCCGACGCAGCGATTCTGATGCAAAATGTCACTGCAGCCAGCGTGAAATTTCGGGACGAAAAAGGCGAGTGGCGTAGCGACTGGACCGCGACCGATGCCGAAGCACTGCCGCGCGCAGTCGAGCTACGGCTGACCATCAAGAGCAAACCCGAACAACGAATGCTTTTTCTCGTCGGCCCCCAAACGCGACCCAAGCCGAAACTTCTCGATGAAGGGACGGACGGCTGATGCTGCCCAAACCGTCCGAACGCGGCGCGGCCTTGCTGTCGGTCTTGCTGATGGTCGCGGTGCTTGCGGTGATTGCCGCCACCACGCTCGACCGTCTTGCGCTATCGAGCAAATTGTCGGCGAATGGCAACGCTCTGGCTCAAGGCAGGATGTTTGCGTACGCTGCCGAAAGCATAGCTGCGGCGCGGATTGAGGATTTGCTGGCACGCGATGCTGCGCAAACGACGTTGGCGGGCGGCTGGCTCGGCAAGGAGCAGGTTTTGCCGATCCCGGTGGGCAGCGCGACCGCGACCGTGCGCGATGGCGGCAACTGCTTCAACCTTAACAGTCTTGTTGGGCAAGCCGATGGGAAGCTTCTCGCCAGCACGACCGGTCAGCAACAGTTCGTTTCACTGATGGTAACGCTGGGAATCGACGAAAACACAGCCCGCCCGGTCGCTGCCGCCGCAGCCGACTGGGCCGATAGCGATAGCGCAGCGGTGCAGAGCGGAGCTGAAGACGATAGCTACCGGACGGCCGCAACACCCTATCTTGCGGCCAACCGGCTTTATGCCCATCCGAGCGAATTGCGCGCGGTCAAAGGCGTAACACCGGTAATCTACAGCAAGCTGCGTGGTTGGATTTGTGCCTTGCCGGAGGCAGAATTGTCGCCGCTGAATGTCAATACCTTGCTCCCCGAACAGGCGCCGTTGCTGGTGATGCTTTTCGCGCCAAATACGATCAGCCCGACCTCGGCACGCAGCTATCTCGCCAAGCGGCCGGCGAGTGGCTATGGCAGCCTCATTCGATTCTGGGAGGCACCCGAACTGGCGGCGTTAAAGCCATCGCCCATGGTGCAGGAGCAGGTTAAACTGACGAGCAAATATTTCCTCCTGGACACGAAGGTGTCGCTCGGCGAAACGACGCTGGATGGCGAGGCGATGATCGTCGGCTCGCCCGCTCCGGCGCGCGTTGTGTGGCGCAGCTGGGGTGAGCAGGAATGACGATCGTTATAGCCCGGCTCCCGATTGCCGAAGTCGACAACCCCAATATATGGCGCGTGACCGGCGGTCAGTGGCTGGCTTGCGGGCCATTGTCCGATTTCATACCGGATATCGCGGATCAGACGGTGTTGGCGCTGGTCGCGCCGACTGACGCGCGTTGCATCTGGTCGTCGCTACCCGACCTTGAACCTCGGCAGGCCGAAGGCGTAGCCAGGCTTCGAGCTGCCGAGCAATCGCTTGGGCTGGTTCACGCGGCCGCGAGCCACGTCGGAGACGGCGTTGTCGTGACGGCAACAATAGCCCCGTCGGCAATGCAGGAGGGGCTTACCCGCCTGGCTTTGCGCGGGATCAATCCCGACATCGTAATTCCATTCGGGCTGGCGGTTGACGCTATTCCCGAGGCGGTTGTGAAGGCCGAATTTGATGGCGTGACGGTGCTGCGCGGCGAGCGCTTTGCAATCCCGGACGAGGCGGTGTTTCGCAATCTGCTCGTCGGCGACTTGACTGTTGAACAGGCAAGCCCCGACGGCGTCCGCGATATGCTGTCGGCGGCAAGCATTATGCCACTGCTTAACCTTCGCGAGGGTCTGTTTGCGAAGCGCGAGCGCAAAGCACTGGCGACCGCAGAGCAGCGCAAGTGGATACTCCGCCTCTTCGCCGCTGTGCTGGGCGTTACTTTTCTGCTTGGTATCGTCACGCTCGCCAAATATTGGAGCGCCACCCGCGCGGAGGACGAACGAGCACTGGCCGCAGCGCAAAAGATCGACCGATCGATTCAGGATGTCGCGCAAGCCGAAGCGCAGCTTGACCGCGCACTACAGCAAAAAGGTCTGGCTCAGAGCCGGTTTGGTCCGCTGTCGGCAGCACTGTGGCGGGCCGTGCAGGCATCGCCGAATGTCTCGGTTCGCGAGCTTCGTTTTGGCAATGACGGCATATTGACGGTTGTGCTGGCTGCGCCCGATGCGAACAGCGTCAACACAGCCTTGCTTGCGATCCAGCAAGACGGTTTTCGCATTACCGCGACCCCGCGCCGGGACAATAGCGGGGCGACGCTGGTCGATCTGACGATGAGGATGCCATGATAGCTGCGGTCCGCACCTGGTATTATGGATTGAGCCGCCGTGAGCAGTGGCTTGTGGGCATTGCAGCCGCGCTTGCGGCGATGGTGTTGCTGATATTCGCTATCATTTTGCCGAGCCTCGCGGCGATAGACCGAGCTGAAGTCGCGCATGACGCGGCGGTTGAACGGCGCGGCCGAATGGAGGCAAACGTCGATGCTGCACTAAGGCAAAAACCGCCGGCGGGGATTGCAGGCGAGGCAGACATTGCGCTTATCGTTACGCAAGGCGCAGCCGAGCAGGGTTTTGAGCTGATCAAATCGGCCAATGCCAGTGCCCCCGGCCAGATGACGTTCCGGATGGATCAGGCGCGCGCGCCGGCCCTGCTTGCCTGGCTGACCGGACTCGAAGTCCAGGGTATTGCGGTCAGCGGCCTCACACTGCGCGGCGGGGCAAACGGCAGCATAACCGTCGATGCGCAACTGCAAAAGGTGTCGAGATGATCCGCCGTCGCTCCGTTGTAACGGGTTTGCTGCTGTTGCTGACGATCGCTGCGATAATCTTCATGCCGCTTCGGACGATCATCGCCATGGACGGTGTATCGGCGCGAAAAGTTGGAGGCATTATTTGGGACGGCTCGGTGCGCGACCTTCGCGTCGGGCGGCTTCCGGTTGGCGATGTAAATGCGAGGCTGCACTTCTTGCCGCTGTTGCTGGGGCGCGCGCAAATTTCGTTATCGCGCGGCGATGCGCCATTCGCTCCGGGGATCGACGGTTCGATAACCCGCCGGGTCGGCGGAGTCTCGATCGACCGGATGAAGGCGACGCTGCCCGTCGGCTCGCTTTTTGCGCCTTTGCCTGTCGAAAACATCGAACTTCAGGACTTTTCGGTGCGGTTCACTGCGGGGCGGTGCGCCGAGGCGAGCGGCAATGTGCGGCTGACGCTTGCCAACAGTTTTCCCGGGCTCGCTCTGTCCAACGGCTTGCTTGCCAAGCCCCGCTGCGATCGCGGCCAGTTGCTCATTCCGCTGCTCAGCCAGTCGGCCATGGAGCATTTCGACATCCGGATTTCGGGCGATGGCACCTACAGCGCCACGATATTCCTTGAAGGCGATCGCACCGAACAATCCGCTGTGCTCGCGCTTGCCGGGTTCGGCGCTGTGTCCGGTGGATATCGCATGGTCCGGAAGGGCCGGTTCTGAGCGAAATATATCGCCTATGAGCGACTTGCTTGCCGCTCTGCCGCTCTGGTTTCTGCTTCTATCCCTATCGGTATTGGGCGCAATTTGGGGCAGTTTTATTGCCGCTTTGTGCAGCCGCTGGCCCCGCGGCGAAAGTGTTGCACAGGGGCGCTCGCGCTGTGACCATTGTTCGCAGCCGATTGCCTCTTATGACCTGATCCCGCTCGCGTCATATGCGCTGCTCAAGGGAAAATGCCGCAATTGTAATCAGGCGATTGGACGCCGACCATTCGTGACCGAACTGGCGGGTTTAGCAATCGGCGCAATTCCGGTTCTGCTTCTGCCCGCAGACCAGGCGGTTGCTACGGCGCTGTTTGGCTGGCTTATGCTTCCGCTCATCCTTCTCGACCATGGGCACCTATGGCTTCCGAACCGGCTAGTCCGGCCGTTGGCGCTCACAGGATTTCTGGTCGGTCCGATAATGCTGCCGGAAGTGGGTTTGGAAGACCGGTTCGCGGGTATGGCCGCCGGTTTTTTAGGCCTCGAAATTATCCGGCAGGCCTACAAATACATTCGGAACCAGGATGGCATGGGCACCGGCGACCCAAAGCTGCTTGGCGCGCTTGGAATTTGGCTGGGTTGGCAGCTCTTGCCATTCGTTCTTTTGGGTGCAAGTGCGGTCGGGCTTATCATGGTCATCATGGCACGCGCGCGTAACCATGACCATCGAACCGCTTTTCCGTTCGGAAGCTATTTGTGTATTGCTGCCTATCTCGTCGTCCTGACGTTATGACAGACGCGCCGGAGCATCCTTTCTCGCGCTGAGCTGGCGAAAACCATCATGTTCTTTTGAAGCGGTTTTTTCGCGCTCGCGCGCCGGATGTTTACTATTTCGAAACAGCGTTAGGTTTATGGTTAAACATTAGTCGGGCCAGGTACGAAAATGTCGGCAGGAAAATTTTCGAAAGATGAAGAGGAAGGTGCTGTGACGCCTTCTTCCGCCTCGCGCGGCTTTTTTTCCAAACTTTCCCAACGGACTGTGGAAAAACCGCCAAGCATTTCAACGAGCACGACGTCGAAAGAGGCACTTCTGCTTCTGCAGAACTACGAAGAAAGCGGCCGCGGCTGGTTTTGGGCCACCGACGCCGATGGGCGGCTGACATATCTTAGCGGATCGGTCGGCGACGTGATGGGCGTTGCGTCAAAAACCTTGCTTGGCACATATTTCACCGAGTTATTCTCGAAGGACCAGGAATCTGCAACGCATCAGCGTTCATTGCCTTTTATCCTGACCAAGCAATCGAAATTCGAAGACCTTGCGCTGCGCTCATCAAGCGAAAATGCCGAAATTTGGTGGTCCGTGTCCGGCCGACCTTTTTTCTATGGCCAGCAATTCGGCGGATTTAGAGGTAGCGGATCCGACATCACCGAGCAACGAAGTGCAGCGAAAGACAATTCAAGGCTGGCGACATACGACTCGCTAACTGGGCTACTCAACCGCTTCAGAATGTCCAAGCTGCTCGACACCACCCTGTCAGCGTTCAAGGTACAGCAACGCGCGTGCTCGGTCATGCTGATCGATCTCGATCGGTTCAAGCAAGTGAACGACACGCTGGGTCATCCCGCAGGCGATGCACTGCTGAAGCAGGTGGCAGAGCGCTTGATCAAGGCTGTCGGCGACCGGGAGAAAATCAGTCGTCTTGGCGGCGACGAGTTTCAGATCATCCTTCAGGATGTCGAAGACCGGGGCGCGTTGGGCGACCTTGCCGAAAAAATCATCAAAAGCCTTTCACATCCTTATTCGGTCGACGGCAGCCGGTGCATTATTGGCGCATCGGTTGGTATTGCAGTCAGCCCCTTCGACGGCCGCAGCAGCGAAGAGTTGATTCGAAACGCCGACCTTGCGCTTTATGCAGCAAAAGCGGGCGGACGCGGGCGGTTCCGTTTTTATTCGAGCGATCTGCTGCAGGCCGCAGAGGACCGGCGCATATTGGAGGAAGATCTTCGGGATGCGCTGTCGCAAGGCCAGATCTGGCTTGCGTACCAGCCAGTGGTCAATGCCCAGACGAACGTTGTAACAGGATTCGAGGCGTTAATTCGCTGGGACCATCCCGAGCGTGGACCGATCTCGCCTGCGTTGTTTATTCCCATTGCTGAAGAAGCCAATCTGATCGGGGAACTTGGCGAATGGGCGCTGCACAAGGCATGCGAACAGGCGGTGCGATGGCCTGGAAAAATGAAAGTTGCGGTCAACGTATCGCCCGTGCAATTCGCCAATGATACACTGCCAAAAATCGTCGAAAGCGCCTTGGCAGCGTCAGGCCTCTCCGCCAATCGCCTTGAGCTGGAAATCACCGAAGGCGTATTTTTGCAGGAGTCGTCCGACACCGACAGTATGTTTCGGGCTTTGAAGAAGGTGGGCGTAAGGCTGGCGCTTGACGATTTTGGCACTGGCTATTCGTCGCTTGGCTATCTGAAAACAGCGCCATTCGACAAAATCAAGATCGACCAAAGTTTCGTTAAAGGAGCAACCGAGCCGGGCTCGCGCAACGGGGCAATCATTGCCGCCATTGTTGCGCTTGCCAATGCGCTCGAGATGGAAACGACGGCGGAGGGTATTGAATCACTCGATCAACTAGACCTCATCCGCAGCCTTAATGTCAGCCACGTGCAGGGCTACGTCTACAGCCAGCCCGTTAGTAACGACATTCTTCTCGAGCGATGCGCAACGAGCGACTGGACGATCGAGCCGGCTGGACCTGCAGTGCAGCGCAGCGACCGGCTTTCGATGTACCGCAAGATCGGCGCAATTCACGACAATCATTGCTATAATGTCGTCCTGCGAAACCTGTCGGTATCGGGGGCGCTTATCGAAGGGGTTCTCGATGTGCCTATAGGCACCAAATTTGTACTGGACTTTGGCGATGGGCAGCTAGCAGTTTCGACTGTCGTCCGTTCAATGGGCCATCAACAGGGGCTCGAATTCGAAGAGCGGCTTGTCAATGACGGCAATGGCGGGCTTTGCACAAGCCGCCGAATTTCGCCTTATATGATGGCAGCTGCCGGTATGCCGATAGGAAATCTGCCGCCCGGCTATTATGTCACCCATGAGGGTGAGCAACGTCCGAAAGGGCTGCCGTCCTTCAGCACCGTCAGCGACTGGAAAGCGGCCTGATCATACCGCCGGAATAAGGAGTTTGGGATCGATTCTGGCGCTATTCCATTTCATGCCCCAGTGCAGATGCGGACCGCTCGCCCGGCCGGTGGCGCCGACCCGGCCAATCACCTGGCCCTGTTTGACCGTGTCACCTTCCTTCACCAGCAATTGCGAGCAATGCAGGAATGCGCTGTTGAGGCCCATGCCGTGGTCGATCATCAGCAGATGGCCTTCAAGCGTGAATTCATCGGCTGCGGCCAGAGTGACGACGCCGTCGGCTGGCGCAACAAAATCAGTGCCTGACGCCGCAGCGATATCCATTCCGCTATGATAGCTGCCGGGCGTGCCGTTATAAATGCGCTGCGCCCCGAACAGCCCGGAAACCCGCCCCGCAACAGGTTTGATGAACTCCTGTCGCCAGCCGCTGCTGTCGCCGTGACGGGCGCGCGCGGCATTTATCCGCGCCAGCTCCGGCCCACGCCGGGCCTGAAATTCGGCGGTGGTGGCTGCGCCGCCCGTGGGATTGGCCGCAACATTTTCGATTCGCCAGTTGCCGGGGACGACGGGCAAATAGCGCTCACTGCGGCTACCATCCGAAAAAAGGGCAACGAGGCTGAAACTGTTTTCGGCATCGCGATCAAAACCCATCAGGAAAAATCCGTCGGGCGTCAACGGCAGTTCGGCACCATTGAGCAGAACGGAGCGGGTCCCTGGCGGCGCGCGTCCCGTAACAAGCCCGCCCTGAACCGGCGTCGTTGCGAGCCAGAAGTCGGCAGGGCGCGAGTCCGGTGTCGTCCGAACCGCAGGCTCTGGTGCGCTTTGCCCAGGCGGATCGGGCGGAATGGCTGGCGTGGCGGCCATCGGCGGGGTCGCAGTGCAGCTTGCCATGGCGGCGAACGCCAGCATCGACATGGACCCCCCGCGGCGCATTGGGTTATCGCTTGTTGAGCGCTGCGCGCGTTGAAATGTCCGCGCTGGCATAAGGTTCCTGTCTTGAAACGCTCCAATAGCGAAGTTCGTCCAGCGGGATAACCTGACCGGTCACGGCGCACAGCACATGGTCGCCGGGGCTCAGCATCCGGAAGCCATTCGCCATGTAATGGAGGCGGGCAATCTTGTTTTTGTTCATCATCAGCATGGGTGCATTATGCCGCAAAGCGGCTGAACGGGCAATGACGCAGGTTAGCCGTCGAACAAATTGCCCTGATTTGGGGCGGGCCTTGCCGTCTTCGGCGCGGCTGGACGAACGGGCAGACTGCCTTCGACCGCGGCACCCACTTCGCCGTCGGCAAAGCGCAGGCCAACATGTCCCGCCGAAATAGCGGCGTCGCGCGACATGATGGTTTTGCCGTTGCGGTCGGTAACGCGGGCAAAGCCTCGCTTCAGCGGCGCTTCGGGGTGAAGGCTGCCTTGAAGCCGAACAAGGGCATCCAGCCTTTGCTGGCCATGCTCGATGCGTCGGGACAGTAACCGCGGATGGAGCATTTGTGCCGGTCCCGAAAACGCGATTTCGGCGCGGTTCGCGCGGGTTCGCAGCGATTGCCGTAATCGTTCTGCAAGTTCGTCGGTGCGTTGCTGGTGCGGCGCGGCAAGATCGCCAAGTTTCGGCATCAACCGCCGCTGCGCTTCAAGCCGTTCGCTTGCGAGCTCGACACGCTTGCGGACACAGTTCGACATCCGCAGGCCAAGCTGGCCGACGCGTTGGAGCAGGTCGCTGCGCACCGGAACCGCAATTTCGGCAGCGGCGGTGGGTGTCGGGGCGCGAAGGTCAGCGGCAAAATCGCATAAGGTGGTGTCGGTCTCGTGTCCGACGGCAGAAATGATCGGGATTGAGCAGTCTGCCACTGCGCGGACCACAGCCTCGTCGTTGAACGCCCATAAATCCTCGATCGAGCCGCCACCGCGTGCCACAATCACAAGGTCGGGCTTCAGGACGGTTCCCCCTGCAGCCATGCCCGAAAACCCGTTCACCGCGCGCGCAATCTGCGCCGCCGCGCCATCGCCCTGGACCAGCACTGGCCAGACAAGCACATGGCTGGGAAAGCGGTCGGCAAGACGATGAAGGATGTCGCGGATGACTGCCCCGGTCGGCGACGTCACCACGCCGATGGTGCGCGGCAGCGACGGCATCGGCTTCTTGCGCTCCGCTGAAAAGAGACCCTCTGCGGCCAGACGGGCCTTCAGCTTTTCGAACAAAAGCATCATTGCGCCTTCGCCCGCGACCTCAAGGCTTTCGACCACGATCTGGTAATTTGAACGACCGGCATAGGTGGTGAGCTTGCCCGTTGCGACGACTTCAAGGCCGTCTTCGGGTGCGAAAGGCAGACGTGCTGCACCACCCTTCCACATCACCGCATCGAGGCGCGCATTGTCGTCTTTCAGGCAGAAATAGATGTGGCCCGACGCCGCGCGCTTGAATCCCGAAATCTCGCCGCGCACCCGAACATGACCGAAGCGGTCCTCGACCGTGCGCTTCAACGCCGACGACAATTCGGACACGCTCATGGCGGGGGCATTGTCGCCAGCGCGCTCGTCGGCTAACAGGCGCCTCTGTTGGGCAGTGGGATCATCATAGGGGTAATCGTCGGACATGAATATCTTGCTGTTGGGTTCGGGTGGACGCGAACATGCGCTGGCGTGGAAGCTCGCGCAATCGCCCTTATGCGATACAGTGTTTGCAGCACCCGGCAACCCCGGGATCGGCGAAGAGGCCGAGATTGTGGACCTCAACATCACCAATCACGCTGCGGTCATCGCCTTTTGTGCCGGGCATGAAATCGGGCTGGTCGTCGTCGGACCCGAAGCGCCATTGGTCGATGGCCTTGGCGATGCCTTGCGCGAAGCCGGAATTCCGGTGTTCGGCCCCAATCAAAAAGCCGCTCAGCTGGAAGGATCGAAAGGCTTTACCAAGGATATGTGCGCCGCCGCCAATATCCCCACAGCCGGGTACAACCGCCATGACAGCAAAGCGTCGGCGCTCGCCGGGCTCGCGGAATTCGAGCCGCCTTATGTGATCAAGGCTGATGGACTGGCGGCCGGCAAGGGCGTCATCATTGCCGCGACCCGCGCGGAGGCCGAAGCAGCGATCGACGACATGTTTGGCGGCGGCTTTGGCGATGCAGGCGCGTCGGTCGTTATCGAGGAGTTTATGACCGGCGAGGAGGCGAGCTTTTTCGCGCTCACCGATGGCAGGGATGTCGTCGCCTTTGGTTCCGCGCAGGACCACAAGCGTGTCGGCGATGGTGACACCGGGCCAAACACCGGCGGCATGGGTGCCTATTCGCCCGCGCCCGTCCTGACAGAGGCGTTACAGGCCGAGGTCATGGAGCGCATTATCAGGCCGACGGTCGACTATATGGCGGCTCAGGGGATGCCCTATTCGGGTGTCCTGTTTGCCGGGCTTATGTTGACCGGCGAAGGACCAAAGCTGATCGAGTATAATGCGCGTTTCGGTGATCCCGAATGTCAGGTGCTGATGATCCTGTTCGACGGTGATCTTGCCGCGTTAATGTTGGCGGTTGCCAATGGCAGGCTGGCAGATGCGCCGACACCGGTATTTCGGGCCGACGCCGCGTTGACCGTGGTCATGGCCGCCAAAGGGTATCCCGGGACGCCCGAAAAAGGTGGGCCAATCGACCTGAGTCATGTGACAGGGGCCAAGGTATTCCACGCGGGCACCGCAGAGCAGGGCGACCGATTGCTCGCCAATGGCGGCCGTGTGCTGAATGTCACTGCGACCGGAGCGAACGTTACAGAGGCGCAAAAGGCGGCCTATGCTGCCGTCGACCAGATCGACTTTCCATCGGGTTTTTGCCGCCGCGACATTGGCTGGCGCGAGGTCGAGCGCGAAGCTTCGACATGACGTAAAGCACACGCTAATCGGAGGTCTCCGATTAGCGCTTTTAAGCGGCGCAAAAATTGCCTAACGCTATTGTCTGAATTCAGGGCATTTCTGGGAGGAAAAACATGGCTCAATATTTACCGATAACGATCAGCGCGATCCTGATTTTCACGATCTTGATGTGGTGGCTGCTTGCGCTCGGGTCGGTAAAGAAAAAGTCGGGTTCGTCCAAGCCGGATGAAGCGAAAGACACACAGCCGCCAAAGGCCGTTCCCGCGCCTCCTGTTGCCGCCGCGCCGCCACCAGCGGCCAAAGCCGACGTGAAAAAGGCAGCGACCGCCCGATTGATGGACGATCCCAAGCCGACGCCGACGTCAGCGCCACCCAAAGCCCAAGCGCCACTGAAAGCCGCTGCCACCAAAGCTGCACCGGCCAAAGCCCCCGCGAAGGCCGCAATGCCAGCCGTCAAGACCGTTGCGGCTCCCAAAGCGGCGGCGCCTGCACCAAAAGCAGCCAAGGTGAAAGTTGCCGCAGTCGAGCCAGCGCCCAAGCCAAAACCAGAGGTTCCAAAAGCTGCGCTGAAAGTGGCCGCAAAGCCCAAGGCCGCAAAAGCTGCAATTCCAGACAATCTCGAACTGCTGAAGGGCGTTGGGCCAAAGGTCAACAATATGCTTCAGGGTCTCGGTATCACCAGTTTCGCTCAGGTCGCAAGCTGGACTGCAGCGGACATTACCGAAATAGACGCCAAACTTGGGGCCTTTGCCGGTCGCATCAATCGCGACAATTGGGTCGATCAGGCCAAGTTGCTGGTCGGGGGGGACGTCGCTGGTTTCGAGAAGAAGTATGGCGCTCTGGGAAGTGAAATCACCAAAAGCTGACCGATTGTTCTTTCGATAAGTCGGATCAGACGGGTTTCAATATCCGTTTCGGCCTGACCTGCAACTCACCCTTGCAATTGGGACAACGACCTTCAAGTGGGCCCGTGACGCACGGGGAGCAAAAGGTGCATTCGTAAGAACAGATCATGGCGTCATCGCTGTCCATCGGCAGCAGCGTTGCGCAGCGTTCACATTGATCGCGCATTTCGAGCATATAACTTTCTCCTAGCGGCCAACCCGCTGCAGCCCGGTACCGTGTATCTTCAGCCAGCGGTCGGCATTCTTTCGGTCGCCTTCATATAACGCATCGAGCCAGGCATAGAAATCCCGGCTGTGGTCCATGTGCCGCATATGCGCGACCTCATGCGCTATAACCGAACGGCGGACATGGGCTGGGGCCATAATCAGCCGCCAGCTTAGCGATATAGTGCCGCGCGACGAACAACTGCCCCAGCGGCTTCTCGGGTCGCCAAGCGACAGGCGCGGGACGGGTTCGCCCGCTTTTTCGCAATAATGCCTGATCTCGGAGATATAGACGCGGCGTGCTTCGGCCTTGAGCCAACGCAGGATACGTGCCTCGACCGAAGCAATCGGGCCGCCAAGACGCAACATGCCTTCGCCGCACCGGATGCTTCGCGGCCAACCCTCGCGCCATTCGATGAGATGGGCCTCGCCCTCGACCGCAATCTCGCTGCCGGGCGCGATGGGTGCTGCGTCGGGCGCACTTTGCAATCGCGCGGCGATCCATTCATGCTTCTTGGCGACGAAATCCATGGCGACATTGGTCGGCGTGTAATTCGGTATGGTGATGCGAATTTCGCGCTTAACCGCGTCGGCACGCATCGAGATACGCCGCGCGCGCGAGTTACGCCGGATGCGGACCGGTACGCTTTCGCCTTCGATATCTACCTCGGGATCAGCGAAGCCGCCGTCAAAGAGGTTGGTCGACAATATGGTTTTCAAGCGGTCCAGCATGGATTTCGGATATTGCCCGACCTTTCACCGACATGCCAGCCTGATGAATCGTCTCGCGGCTGCCGCTCACCAGATAATGCCAATCGGGCAGCGGCTCGCCTTTCGCACGAAGGACATAGGCGCAAGTTGCCGGCAGCCACACATAGTCGTCGATCTTGCGCTGGGTCAGGCGAAGGCATTCGGGTACGATCGCCTTGCGGTTTCGATAATCGGCACAGCGGCACGTGCCGAGATCAAGCAGCTTGCACGCGACATTGGTCGGATAAATGCGGCCAGTATCTTCGTCTTCGACCTTGTTCAGGCAGCATTTGCCACAGCCGTCGCACAATGCTTCCCACTGCGCGCGGTCCAAGGATTCGATGGGGGCTTCCCAGAATTTTGGTTCGCTGGTCACCGCACCCATTTGGCGAGTTCCGCCTCTACCAGCTTGGGCGCGCCTTCATTAATGTCGGTCTTGGGCTGGTCAGCGGGCATGATCGCCAGCGGCTTGCCATCTGGGCCCATCAGATACGGCGTCTGGCTATGGCTCATCAGATAGCTTTCGGGCGATGAGCCTTCGACTCGCGCGGAATAGACCGCAAATTTCTTCGCAGCGTCGACAATCTCGGCTTCGGTGCCAGTCAGACCGATAGCGCGTGGGTGAAAGGCGCCTACAAACTGCTTAAGCACCTCGGGCGTATCGCGCTTCGGGTCGACAGTGATGAAAATAGGCTGGATCTTCGCGCCCAGTTCGGGGTTCGCTTTTTCGAAAGCCTTCAACCCCGCCATCAGGTTCTGCATGTCGGGTGTGCAGATATCCGGGCAATTGGTGTAGCCGAAATAGACGATGCGGTATTTGCCGTCAAATTCCTTGAAGCTGCGTTTATTGCCATCTTGGTCGGTGAGCAAAAAATCGCCGCCAATGGCAGCGCCCGCGAGAGGGGCAGCGGTTAATGGCGGCTGTGCAGGTTCGCCGTCGCAGGCGACGAGCAGAAACGCGGCGGACAGAGCGGTCAGGAGTTTTTTGTTCATAGCGGGGCCAGACATGGTCTGCTAATACAGGGATATCAAGCAGCTTAGGTGGAAAAATGGGGCAGGGTTTCGTGAAATTGAAGTTTATCTTGGCGGCCGTTGGCGCAGTTATGCTGATAACGTCGCCAGTGGCGGCGCAATTCTCCGATAGCTATAATTTCCTGAAGGCGGTCAAGGATCGCAAGGGAGAGGAAGCCGAGAAGTTTTTGTCGGAACCCGGCTCGGTCATCGTCAATACGCGTGATGCGACCAGCGGCGAAACAGCCTTGCACATCGTGATCCAGCGTCGCGATTCGACCTGGCTCGGCTATTTGCTGCAAAAAGGCGCAAACCCGAACCTTGCCGACAAAAAGGGCACCACCCCGTTGATGCTTGCAACGCAACTCAATTATGTCGATGGCATCGACTGGCTGGTGCAGAAAAAGGCGCAGGTTGACCAGACCAATCGCGCCGGCGAAACCGCGTTGATACTCGCGGTGCAACTGCGGAATGCAGAGGCGGTTCGGGCGTTGTTGAAAGCCGGCGCAAATCCGGACAAAAAAGACAGCCGCGCTGGCTATTCCGCGCGGGATTATGCCAAGCAGGACGGCCGGGCCAGCGCAATCGTGTCGATTATCGAAAATTATGGCAAGACGGATGTAGCCCCGACGAAGCCAGCAGACCTCGACTTCTCTGGAATCGGCGAACCCAAATAGCCGGTTCAGCCGGGGACAAACTTCATCGCCACGCCGTTCATGCAGTAGCGCTTCCCCGTTGGTTTGGGCCCGTCATTGAAGACATGGCCCAAATGTCCGCCACAACGTGCGCAGTGTACCTCGGTGCGGGGTAGTCCGATTTTATAGTCGGTGCTGGTACCGACGCCGCCTGCCAGCGGTTGCCAGAAACTGGGCCAGCCGGTGCCGCTCTCGAATTTCGTCGTTGAGGAAAACAGGCGCTTGTTGCACCCGGCGCAGACGAAGGTGCCTTTGCGCTTTTCTTCGTTCAGCGGACTGGTAAAGGGTCGCTCGGTATCTTCCTGCCGAAGCACGCGATAGGCGGCGGGCGATAGCCGCTTTTTCCACTCGGCATCGCTTAATGTTACTTCGTACCGGGTCTTGGCGGTCGCATCCTTACCGCAGCCGAAAACAAAGGCAGCGGCACCGACGCTGGTCAAGGACAGAAACTGGCGTTTGGAAACGAGCATGGCGAATATCCCTATCTGCTTTCAGATATAATACGCGGCCAGCGGCCAAAAGGTTTCAGCTCAATATGTCGAAAGCTCGACGATCATCTTTTTATAGCCATGCACAAAGCAACCCGCGACCCGTTCGGGTTCGGCGATTACATTCGGCCGCAGCCGACGCTTTGCCATCTCTTCGAGTAGGATGCGGATCTGCAATTCGGCCAGCCGTGCGCCGACGCAGCGGTGGATGCCATAGCCGAAGGCCAGATGCCGTCGTGCATTTTCGCGGTCCACGATAAGCTTGTCCGGATTTTCAAACACGCTTTCATCACGATTGGCCGAAAGATACCACATGCCGATCTTGTCACCCGCTTTGATGGGCGCGCCGAACAGGTCGTGATCCTGAGTCGCCGTGCGGCGCATATGCGCAAGCGGCGTTTGCCAACGGATGATTTCGCTCACCGCGTTCGGAATGAATTCGGGATTCTTTTCGAGCTTCTCGCGCTCGTCCTGGAACGAGTGCAGGCCATAGGCGTAACCCGACATCGAGTTGCGCGTAGTATCATTCCCGCCGACGATTAAAAGAATGAGGTTACCCATATATTCGAACTGACTCATGTCCTTCATCGGCGAATGGATCATCCGGCTAATGAGATCTGGTGCCTCACCACGATTCTTGCGCTCTTCCCACAGCCGCTGGAAATAGGCGCCCATTTCGAACATTTTTTCAAGCCGCGCTTTCCGCGTGTCCTCGGTGCGGAAAAGCTCGACATCGCCTGCCCAGTCCGACCATTCGGTCAGCTTGCGGCGGTCCTCCCAAGGAAAATCGAACAGCAAGGCAAGCATTTGCGTCGTCAGTTCGATCGACACCAAATCAACCCAATCGAACGACTGGCCGACGGGGAGCGAGTCGAGTAGCTCCCCGGTGCGACGGCGGATATCGTGCGACATCCGCTCCATTTCGCCCGGCGTGAAAGCAGGGGCAATTACGCGACGCTCTTCAGTGTGCTTCGGCCGGTCCATTGCGATGAACATCGGCATGACGATTTTCTGATCTTCGGGAATCGGCTCTTCTAGCGCGTTATCGTCGATGAGCGTGATGCCGCCATGTTCGAACGACGACGAATAAATGTCGGGTAGCGCCTCGACATGCTGGATCGCTTTCAGCGTCGTGATGTTCCAATAGCTGCCGAAATCCGATCCTTCGATCTTGTTGATCGGCGCCTTCTGGCGCATTTCCTTGAAAATCGGATGCCAGCGATCCTCTAGGTAAATTTCGGGCTTCGTGACATCCCAGCGATGGGGTGCCTGATTGATTTCCCAGGGAAGCGAATCGCTTTCGATTAACGGGGCTGTGGCCATTTCGATGACTCCTCTCGCGTGAGAAACTGCCACTACTTACAGATATGTCAATCCCGTTTCGATATGCAACTGGATTGCCGCGTTATCCCCTCACGCTGATCAAGCCGAACAGCTTGCGTTTGCCTTCGTCCTTCACGCGACCCGCATTGCCCGACTTCATGACGTTCTTCTTGAACAGATATACGCCGACCCGAAGCAGCAGGATGGCGAACAGGATCTGCCCGGTAATCGCAACGCCGTGGTGCCAGAGCGTCGGTTCAAGCGCGGCGCGGCCGATCATGGCAAAGGGTGAGCTGAACGGGAATATCGCAGCGAATTGCTCGATCGGCTCGCCGGTTTTGGTAAGCGCGTAGGATGCGAAGAAAAAGTTGATAAGCTGCGCCATTGTTACCGGCATCGATATCGTCTGTACCTCACGCACTGTTGCGGCCATCGCGCCTATCCCAAGGAACAGCGCGCCGAGCATCAGATAGGCCATGATGAAATAGGTAAAGCACAACCCGATAAACAACGGCCAGCCCACGGCGGGGGTGGGGAAGCTGGGCAGATTACCGCCTACAAACTGCAGCCCGATAAAGCCGACGCTGGTCCACACCAATATGCCCAGCAACGCCATTCCGAGCATTGCAAACAGCTTGCCCAGAAATACCGATTCCATGGGGATCGACGCCGCGAGAATCTCGATAATCTTGTTAGCTTTTTCCTCAACGAGGTTGGATAGCACCATACCTGCCAGCAACATTGTCAGAAAGAACACCAGTATCTGCCCGCCTTGCGCGGTCATGGTGCGAAGCTGTTTGTCGTTATTTGCCGTTTCGGCGACAATATCCGGCGTGCCCGTCGGTAGAACCAGTGCGCCGGGATTGCGGGCATAGCCAGCCAGCAGTTCGATATCCGGTCGCTCGCGATCCACCGACCGCTTTGTCCCGGTGATAACAGGCTTGGCGAGTGTGCCGGTTACGACGACGCTCAGATTATCTGCCTTCGTTTTCAGATATTCTTGAGGATTGCGACCGTCTTTGGTCGCATCGCCAACGATTTTCATTTCGGTAAAATAGGTCTCGCCCATACTCTTCGAAAGCGCGAGCCGGGCTGCCACCATCTGCTGCGAATCGGCTGGAGCCATCGCAATGCCCACGACAGGTTGCGATGCTTCTTTGGCAATCTGTCCGCCAAGACTTCCGGCCGCGATGCCGACCAGTACGGGAAAAAACGGCCCAAGCAGGAAAAAGATAAAGGCTTTTGAATAGATGATCGCGGTGAAGTCACGGCGGGCGATCACAAATGCGGCGCGGATGATCTCTTTCACAGTGTTTCTCCTGCGACCGGCTGGTCCATTTCGGCGGCGACGCTTTCGCCTGCAATCGCTACGAACGCATCATGAAGGCCGGGTCGTTCAATCGATAGCGACTTGATTCCGGCCTTGCCCTCGACCAACGCGGTCAGCAAGGGCTCCACGCCGGTTTCGGGCAAGGTGAAATGCCACCAATTGCCCTCGGCCTTCGTATCGGTCGGCAGCGCCTTGCGCCAAGGGCCATCGAGCGTTTCGGTTTCCAGATGCACCTGCGGGCGAAGCCGGTCGCGTGCTTCGGACACCAGCCCGTCGAAACTGATTTTGCCCTTCGCGATGATCGCAATGCGTTCGCACAGCCGTTCGGCATGAGCGATGACGTGGGTGGAAAAGATGACGGTCACGCCCTTGTCGGCCTGCGCCCGAATCATTTTTTCCAGTTTTGCCTGATTGAGCGCGTCGAGCCCGGAAAAGGGTTCGTCGAGGACGATCAGCTTGGGGTCGTGGACAATGGTGCCCATCAGCTGAACCGTTTGCGCCATGCCTTTGGATAGCTGCCGGATCTGGCGGTCGGCGGCATAGCCAAGCCCAGCCTCTTCGAGCAAGACGCGGCCCTTTTCAGCGCCCTCTTTCAATGACATACCCCGCAGCGCGCCCATGAAAGCAATTGTGTCCACCGCGCGCATCGACTGGTAGAGCCCGCGTTCTTCTGGCAGGTAACCGACGTTGCGCGACTGTGTGATTGGGCGATCCGAGCCCAATAAGGTCCGCACGCCTTCATCGGGGTCGATAATGCCAAGCAAGGTGCGCAGCATCGTCGTCTTGCCCGCGCCATTCGGTCCTAATATGCCGTAAATGCTGCCCTCGGGCACCGCGAGCTCAACGCCATCGACGGCCCGGAAACCGTCGAATTGCTTTACCAGACCCTTTGCCTCTATTGCGTACATATCGAGTTGCGCCCTGCCATAGTTGCGGACGCTGATAGGGTTGGCGTGTGAAAAGACACAAGACAAATTTGGTTAACGCCCTTGAAGAGCGCGCGGCGGCGGAGGGCTTTGCCGCGCTGGGAATCGCGCCCGGAAAGCTTGCGCCAAAAGCCGGTGAGCGGTTGCGCCAATGGCTTGCCGACGGACGTCATGGCGAGATGCTCTGGATGGAGAGCCGCGCCGACCAACGCGCCAGTCCGGACGCCCTGTGGCCCGAAGTAAAGTCGGTCATCATGTTGGGCATGAGTTATGCGCCGCCGAACGATCCTATGGCCTCGGCCGAACATCGCGACCGCGCGCGCATTTCGGTTTATGCGCAAGGACGCGATTATCATGATGTCGTGAAGGGCGCGCTCAAGCGGTTGGCCGGATGGCTGGCGCATGAGGCAGAAGCCGGCGTGAAGGTGTTTGTCGATACCGCGCCGGTAATGGAAAAGGCATTGGCAGAGGCGGCGGGCATCGGCTGGCAAGGAAAGCACAGCAATATTGTCAGCCGCGATCACGGAAGCTGGCTGTTCCTAGGCGCGATTTATACAACGGCTGAGCTGGAACCGAGCGAACCTGCGCACGATCGATGCGGTTCGTGCAATGCCTGTCAGACGATTTGCCCCACCGGTGCGTTTCCTGCGCCTTACCAGGTCGATGCGCGGCGATGTATTTCATACCTGACAATCGAGCATAAGGGGCCGATCGACCGGGAGCTTCGCCCGTTGATCGGTAATCATATCTATGGCTGCGACGACTGCCTTGCGGTTTGTCCCTGGAACAGATTTGCACAAAGCGCCGCAGCCAACAAGGCGTTTCTACCACGCGCAGAACTGGTCGCGCCGCGGCTTTCGGATTTGCTGGCTCTGGACGATATGGCGTTCCGCACGCTGTTTTCAGGGTCGCCGATCAAACGGATCGGGCGCGACAGATTCGTCCGCAACGTAGCGATTGCGGCTGGAA
>CALRMO020000007.1:0-41642 GCA_943369235.1 Sphingomonas paucimobilis | reverse complement strand
ACAGCGCGTGTCCTGGTCAACGCTGCGGGTGCGTGGGCGGACGAGGTGGCGATGGTTGCCGGAATATCGCCCATCGGTGTTACGCCCTATCGCCGGACAATCGTGCAGGTTTCAGTAAATCCGACAGTGACTGCAGATTTGCCGCTGGTTATCGGGCTTGATGGCAGCTTCTATTTCAAGCCAGACACTGGTGGAACATTGTGGCTAAGCCCGCATGACGAATCGCCAAGCGCTGCATGTGATACAGCACCCGAAGAACTGGACATCGCGCTTGCCATCGACCGGCTTCAACAGGTGGTCGACTGGCACATCAAGAAGGTTGAGCACAAATGGGCGGGTCTTCGAACATTCGCCCCCGACCGGTTGCCGGTGATCGGTCGCGATCCCGGGAACCCGCATTTTTTCTGGCTTGCAGGGCAGGGCGGCTTCGGAATTCAAACGGCACCCGCTGTGGCGAAGCTTGCCGCGTCCTTGCTCGTAAATGACGTGGTTGCGCCAGCGAATGTCGATCCGGCGATGTATGTCCCCGACAGATTTCGCTAAAGTCTAACCCGCGCGGGCAGCTTCGGCCGCGTCGCTTGCCAAACGGTCAGCTCGCTCGTTTTCGAGGTGGCCATCATGACCCTTCACCCAGATCCATTCGACCTCATGCCTCGCCACAGCCTCGATCAGGTCATGCCAAAGATCGGCATTGCGAACCGGCTGTTTTGACGCGTTTTTCCAACCATTGCGCTGCCATCCGTGCACCCATTTGGTGATGCCTTCGAGGACATATTTGCTGTCGGTGTGCAATTTGATCTGGCAAGGTTCAATCAGCAGGTTGAGCGCTTGAATAGCCGCCCACATTTCCATGCGATTGTTTGTTGTATCGGGATCGCCGCCGGAAATTTCTTTTTCGTGTTTGCCATAGCGAATGACCGCGCCCCAGCCGCCGGGGCCGGGATTGCCCTTGCATGCGCCGTCAGTGAAAATCTCAACCTGCTTCACGTCCTCATCCCAATATTCGCGCCATGTTTGCGGGGTCGCTGTAGAAATCCAGCCGGCGCAGGAAGGCCAGCGGATCCTTGCGCGTAACCAGCGCATTGGCGGGTGTATTTATCCAATCGTAACAGCGTGTAAGCAGGAAACGCAAGGATGCTCCACGCAACAAGAGCGGCAAGGCGTCCCTCGTTGGGACATCAAGCGCGAAAATGGAGCTGTATCCCTGCAATAATGCCGCGCTCGCTGCCGCGTCGAAAGTCGAACCGTCGGCTGAGAAACACCAGGCGCTATGCGTTACGGCTACGTCGTACCCGCGAACGTCGGTGCAGGCGAAATAGAAATCGATAAGTCCAGTGACCTCGTCACCGAGCATAAGCACATTGTCCGGAAAGAGGTCAGCGTGGATCGCACTGACTGGCAATTGCGACGGCCAGTTCTTTTCTAGAAAATCACATTCCTGGCGGATGCGCTGAGCCAAGCCTGCTTGAATCTCGTCAAGGCCAGCCTGGGTGCACTTTTCGGCAAGCGGTCGCCATGCTGCGATGCCAAGACTGTTTGGCCTTTCATCGCTAAAACCCGCCAGCGCCGAATGCATTTGGCCAAGTGCCTTACCGGTGGCAAAAGCCTGGCGCGAATTGGGTTGTGTGACCGAAACCCCATGCAGAAATTCGATCAGGCAGGCGGGGCGACCCGCCACTTCCTGCAGCCAGTTGCCATCACGGTCGGAGATGAAACGCGGCACCTTGCAGCCTGCTTCATGCAGATGTTTAAGCAAGCTATAGAAAAACGGCAGGTCTGCGGGGTTCACCCGGCTTTCATAGAGTGTCAGGATGAACCGACTTTGTGTGGTTTCCATATAGAAATTACTGTTTTCGACGCCTTCGGCAATGCCCTTGAGCGAAATCAGTTCGCCGACGTCATATGAAGCCAACAGCGACGCAACCTGCTCCGGCCCCAGCTGCGTATATACCGCCAAATCAGGCCCCCGCGCCCGCCAGTTCGCGTGGAAGTTTGAAGGTTATGCTTTCTTCGGCAGTCGTCACCTGCTGCTCGTCGATGTCGAAATGGGCCGCAAGAGCGTCGATAATCTCGCGTACGAGCACTTCGGGAGCGGATGCGCCCGCCGTTAGGCCAAGTGTCTCGACACCATCGAACCAGTTCATGCTGATGTCTTCGGCGCGTTGGACGAGATAGGCTTTTGCACCTGCGCGGGCCGCCACCTCAACCAGACGAAGCGAATTCGAGCTGTTGGGCGCTCCGATGACGAGGACGAGATCGCAATGGCTGGCGATTGCCTTGACGGCATCCTGACGGTTGGAGGTGGCGTAACAAATGTCCTCGCCCTTTGGTCCGACAATAGAAGGGAAGCGGCGCTGCAACACCGCCACGATATCGGCTGTGTCGTCAACCGACAGTGTCGTCTGGGTCAGGAACGCGAGGTTGTCCGGGTTCGCCGGAGAAACGGCCTCCGCATCGGCAACTGTTTCGACCAGCGTCATCGCCCCTACCGGAACCTGCCCGAACGTGCCGACAACCTCTGGATGGCCGGCATGACCAACAAAAATGATATGGCGTCCGGCATCGACTTGACGTTCAGCTTGTCTGTGGACTTTGGACACAAGCGGGCAGGTAGCATCGAAATAGGCAAGGCCGCGCTGCTGCGCATCGGCAGGCACCGATTTGGGCACGCCATGCGCGGAGAATACGACATGCCCGCCATCGGGCACTTCATCGAGTTCCTCAACGAACACCGCGCCTTTTGCTCTCAGGCTGTCAACTACAAAGCGGTTGTGGACGATTTCATGCCGAACGTAAACGGGAGCTTTATGCTGTTCGAGCGCCAGTTCAACGATCTTGATGGCGCGGTCGACGCCTGCACAAAAACCACGCGGGGCGGCGAGGAGGAGCTTCAGCGGATGTTTCAGGCGAGTTTGTTCAGTCATCGGCAATGTCCTTTAAGTAATGTCGCCGCATCCGCCAAGGCCTTTCCCCTGTTGCGCGACGTGCAAGGGGCGGATAAGGACCAAACGCAGTTTCGCGCAGGCGGAAAAATATAGATAATACTGAGGACCATCCTTTATGAAATTTGCGGCCAAAGTCGTCATTGTCGCCACCGTCGCGGCATCGGTAGCCGGATGTTCGCGGGATGGTGAGCTTGATTTGACCTCTGGCGTCGGGATCAGCGTTACCCGTTCGGGTTGCCCAACGGTTGCGGTTCCCGATGGCACGGGCGACATAACTTTGTTCAATCCTGCAAGCAGCCAGGTTGCGAGCGCGATCGATGTTGTGGCTTCGGTGACCAATATCCGGCCCACCTGCAACGAAAGCGGCGGCGAGAAAATTTATTCGCAGGCCAGCTTCGACGTTCAGGCGCGTCGGAACGATGTTCGCGGTGCGCGCTCGGTAATGCTTCCCTATTTCATCTCGGTTGTGCAGGGCGGTTCGGCGGTGATTTCGAAGCGGGTTGGGCAGGTTACCCTGCAATTCGCTGATGGCCAGCCGCGCGCCTCTGCAACAGCTCAGGCCGCAAGCTATATCGACAAAAGCGCAGCCAGCCTGCCAGCCGAAATCGTCCAGAAAATCACCAAGAAGCGTAAGCCCGGCGATCCTGACGCAGCCCTCGACCCGATGGCTGACCCCGAAGTTCGCGCGGCCGTAGTCCGATCAAGCTTTGAAATGCTTGTCGGATTCCAGCTAACCGAAGACCAGCTGCGCTATAACGTCACGCGCTAGTGGGCGCTTAATTACGGGGCGGGGATAATGACCCTATTTGAAAAATATGCAGCGCATGTCGATCATGCGCTGGATGCACTTGTTGCCAGCGGCATGCTGCCTGCGGGCATTGACCGTAACAATGTAACAGTCGAGCCACCGCGCGACGCCAGTCACGGCGATCTGTCGACCAACGCCGCGATGGTGCTTGCGAAACCTGCCGGCACCAATCCACGTGCATTGGCCGAGATGTTGACCTCCGAGCTCGCCAAAATCGAGCATGTGACAGCGGTCGAGATTGCAGGGCCGGGTTTTCTCAATTTGCGACTGAACCCTTCGGCATGGATTGAGGAATTGCGTGCCATTGCAGAGGCAGGTGACTTATATGGTCGCTCGGCAATCGGCGCGGGCAAATCGGTCAATATCGAATATGTCTCCGCCAACCCCACCGGGCCAATGCATATGGGGCATTGCCGGGGTGCCGTTGTCGGTGACGCATTGGCTTCAATCCTCGAATTTGCCGGGTATCGGGTCGTGCGCGAATATTATATCAACGATGCTGGCGGGCAGGTCGATATTCTCGCGCGGTCAGCGCATCTTCGTTATCGTGAGGCGTTGGGTGAGGACGTTGGCGCCATTCCGGAAGGCCTCTATCCCGGCGACTATCTGGTGCCAGTAGGCGAAAAACTAGCCGCAGAATTTGGCGGTTCATTTGCCAACGCGCCAGAAAGCGAATGGCTGGTGACCTTCCGCAAAGCGGCGGTTTCGGCGATGATGGACATGATCCGCGCCGATCTGGCACTGCTTGGTATCCATCACGATCTGTTTTCGTCCGAAGCGGACCTGCATGAAGCGGGTAAAGCCGATGCCGCCGAAAAAGAGCTACGCGCGCGGGGCCTGATTTACGACGGCGAGTTGGAAAAACCGAAGGGCAAGGAAATCGAGGATTGGGAGCCGGTCACCTTGCCGCTGTTCCGTTCCACGCAATTTGGCGACGACCAGGATCGGCCGATCAAAAAATCCGATGGAAGCTGGACCTATTTCGGAGCGGACCTCGCCTATCATTACCAGAAAAGCCGCGATGTCGATTCTATGATCGACATCTGGGGCGCCGACCATGCAGGCACTGTCAAGCGGATCAAGGCGGCGGTCAATGCGCTTACCGGCGGCGAGGTCGATTTCGACATCAAGATTGTTCAGATGGTGAGGCTTTTGCGGGGCGGCGAGCCCGTCAAGATGTCAAAGCGCTCGGGAAGCTTTGTGACACTGGCCGAGGTTGTGTCCGAAGTCGGAAAGGATGTCGTCCGCTTCACCATGCTCACCCGCAAGGCAGATGCGCAGATGGACTTCGATTTTGCCAAGGTTGTGGAGGCGTCAAAGGACAATCCTGTATTCTATGTGCAATATGCCCATGCGCGGATCGCCTCGACCATTCGCAAGGCGGCTGCCGAAGGCCTGAGCGCGGACGACAGCCAGCTTGCTATGTTGGGGCCTGAAGAAATCGCGCTTATCCGCGAAGCCGCAAGCTTCCCCCGGATTGTCGAGGCAGCGGCGAAGTCGGGCGAACCGCACCGGATTGCGTTTTATCTCAACGACCTCGCTGCGGCCTTTCATGCCTTCTGGAATCTTGGTAATGATAGGCCTGACAAGCGCATCATATTGGCACAGGACCCGGCCTTAACCGGCGCGAGGCTTTTCATGGCGGCCAATATCGGGCAAGTTATCCGCAACGGGCTTCGCCTTATGGGGGTCGAGGCCGCCTACAGCATGTAGGATAAGGCCTGGAATTTGGGGAATTTGGTATGAGCGACACCAACACTGGAGATGACACGAACGATCGCGAAAGCAACCGTTTTGCCCTTGACGACCCGGATCGCTTGCCCTGGCTGGAAACGGCCGATGGCTACGAATATGACAGTGGCGCGTCGCCGTTGAAAGTTGCTGCCATGGTGCTCGGCGGCTTGGCCTTGCTTGCCGCGATTGTTGGTCTGATTTACTGGGCGCAGCGGAACCAGAGCGAAGGTACGGCCGGCAATGGCGAGCTGATCGCTGCGCAGGAAGGCGATTACAAGGTTCGCCCCGCCGACCCCGAAGGCAAGAAATTTGAAGGCGAGGGCGACGCCGCTTTTGCCGCGAGTGAAGGCACCAAGACCGGGTCCGTGATTGCCAAGCCGGGTGCTGCCCCCACAGCCCCTCCTGCTGCGAAGCCTGCCGCCAATGGTGCAACACCAGCAGGAGCCGTCATGGTCCAGCTCGGCGCCTTCGGCGACGCTGCCAAGGCCGACACCGCCTGGGCAGCGCTGGGCAAGAGATTTGGGTTTCTGTCGGGCGTCAACCGCAAGATTGCCGAGGCCAATGTCGAGGGAGGCCGCAAGGTGTTTCGTCTTCAGGCGGTGACCGCCAATGCGGCAGCGGCACAGCAATTATGTGCAAAGCTGAAGGCCGCTGGGGAGAATTGCCTTATTGTGAGGTAATCTAAACGAGGTCCTGTTTAATGCGAGCGCATCACATCAGGTCTTGTCATTGAAAAGTAGCAAATTGCAACTTATATTGGATTTTCATCTAATGGGAGGACAATATGCCTGCACTTTACGACGTCTCTATCCCCGCATTCACGCGCGGTTTGGAAAATCTTTCGCATATTCTCGATAAGGCAAAGGCGTATGCAGTCGAACACGAAATCGACCCATCGACCCTGCTGGATGTGAGGCTGATCGAAGACATGGCGCCGCTAACCCGGCAAATCCAGATGGTCACCGATACCGCAAAGTTTGTTGCGGTAAGGGTCGGCCAGGTGGAGAACCAGCCATGGTCTGATGACGAAACGAGCTTCGACGACGTACAAGGACGCGTATCGAAGGCGATTGCATTCTTGAAAGCTACCGATTCCGGCGGCTTCGAGGGACGCGAAGGCGCGACGGTAGTGCTGACCACGCCAAGCGGCGATATCCCCTTTACCGGCAGCACCTACGTCCACGGCTTTGCCATTCCCAATTTCTATTTTCACCTGACGATGGCCTATGCTTTGCTCCGCATGAAGGGTGTGCGGCTTGGCAAACTCGATTTCCTCGGCGCAATCCGGTAATTATGCACAAGTTTGAGGCGGCGTGCAGAAGCAGCGCGCTTGCCTTGGGCAGGGTGCGTCCCTAGCCTGCATCGCCATGAAGCCAGTGATTTTTGGTCTTTCGGGACTCGTTCTGACCGAGGATGAAAAGCGCCTGTTTCAGGATGTGGATCCGGCTGGCTATATCATTTTCGGCCGCAACATCGAAAATCGGGGCCAATTGCGCGCGCTCACCGATAGCTTGCGCGAACTGCACGGCCGAAATGATGTGCCAATCCTGATCGATCAGGAAGGCGGCCGTGTTGCACGGCTGAAGGCATCCGAATGGCCCGTTTTTCCGGCGGGCGGCGCGTTCGACGCTTTGTATGATCTGGCGCCAATGACCGCGATCGAAGCAGCGCGCAGCAATGCGGAGGCGATCGCGCTGGTGCTGGCTGAAGTCGGAGTCAACGTCGATTGCTTGCCCGTTCTCGACGTCCGTGTGCCTGAAACGCATTCTGCTATTGGCGACCGCGCGCTGGGCAGCGATCCGATGCGCGTTGCCGCACTCGGGCGTGCCGTTCTCGATGGCCTTGCGGCGGGCGGCGTCGTTGGCGTCGTGAAGCATATGCCGGGGCAGGGGCGCGCAATTGTCGATACCCATCATGAACTGCCACATGTCCATGCAAGCGAGGCCGAACTGCAGCAGGACTTTGCACCATTTCGCGCTTTGAACAAGGCGGCGATGGGGATGACCGCGCATGTCGTCTACGATATCTGGGATGACCAGCATACGGCCACCATGTCGCGCACCGTTATCGAACAGGTCATTCGTGGCAAGATCGGGTTCAACGGCTTGCTGATGAGCGACGATCTCGACATGAATGCTTTGACGGGTGACGTGCCCACGCGCGCGTTGAATTGTGTGGAGGCAGGGTGCGACATCGCGCTCAACTGCTGGGGCCGGTTCGACGAGATGGTGGCGATTGCAGAGAAACTGCCCGAGATAACAAAAGCGGCACGCGAACGTCTCGATCGCGCGATGGCAGGGTCAGGCTTGAACTTCGATGCCGACCGGCTCGCGCATCTATTGGATAAGCGCGACCGGTTGCTTGCCCTGACCGACACGGGGGCGAAGCTTACTTATGGTGCAACCGGCGCAGCATGAGCGACGATATGCTCTTCGACGACGTGGATCTCAAGATCGAACCGGAGGCGTACAACCCCGAGATACTGACGATTGACATCGATGGCTGGGAAGGTCCGCTCGATCTGCTGTTGACGCTGGCGCGCAACCAGAAGGTCGATTTGCGGCAGATTTCGATACTCGCACTTGTTGAACAATATCTGGTCTTCATTGATGAAGCCCGCGCCCTTAAACTCGAACTTGCTGCCGACTATCTGGTGATGGCCGCCTGGTTGGCATATCTCAAATCCGCGTTGCTGCTGCCGAAAGACCCGACCATCGATCCTTCGCCGGAGGAACTGGCGCTCCGTCTGCAACTGCGGCTCGAACGGTTGAATGCAATGCGCGAGAGTGGCGCACGACTGATGGCACGTGACCGCGTCGGGCGCGATATCTTTCTGCGGGGCAATCCGGAAGGTCTGCGCGTGGTCAAGGCGAGAGCGTGGGATTGCGATTATTTCGAGCTGATTACCGCATATGGGCAAGTGAAGGCGCGGACCCAGCCGGTTATGCATGTTGTCAAAAAGCGGCTGATAATGACGCTTGAAGAGGCGCTTGAACGGGTGTCGGCGATGATCGGAATGGCGGTCGCGTGGACGGATATTCAGTCATTCCTTCCATTGCAGGCAGAGCCGCAACTTCGAAAATCGGCCCTGGCATCAAGCTTTGTGGCGGCGCTTGAACTGGCAAAACGGGGGACAATTGACTTGCAGCAGCACGATACATTTGCGCCATTGATGATACGGATGAAAGTATGAGCAGGTCGATCAAAATTCACCGTAGTGCTGAGCCTGTCGAAGCACGTCTGGCCGACAGGCGCCCTTCGACAGGCTCAGGGCTACGGTATTGTAATATCAGCATAAATGCTGGGGTAAAGGGTTGACGCATGATGATAGAGCATGATCCTGACGTCCGCGCCGTGGAGGCGACCTTGTTTGCATCGAATGAGCCCATGACCGCTGATCAAATTCGCGCTTATGTCGGGGATGACATCAATGTAGCGGACGCGCTCGCAACACTTGTGGCTCATTATGACGGACGCGGTATTGAGCTGGTCCAGCGCGGCAAGACATGGCATTTTCAGACGGCGGCCGATTTGGCGCATCTGTTGCGCCGCGAACGCGAGGAAAGCCGAAAGCTGAGCCGCGCTGCAGTCGAAACACTCGCGATCATCGCCTATCACGAACCCGTCAGCCGAGCCGAAATCGAAGCGATACGCGGGGTGCAGATTTCAAAAGGCACGCTCGACGTGTTGATGGAGGCGGGATGGGTGCGCCCCGCTGGTCGCCGCGAAGTTCCCGGCCGCCCCTTGATTTACGCCACAACGCCAGGTTTCCTTACGCATTTCGGGTTGTCGAGCCGGCGGGATTTGCCTGGCATCGACGACCTGAAAGCCGCAGGATTGCTCGATCCCATCGATATGGCACTTGGGGACATGCAGTTCGCTGCCGAAGAAAGTGATGCCGAACTGGAAATTGGCGATAGCAATGATTAGATGCTATGGACTAAGGACTGCGGCATATGTCGCGACAACCGGGGTCGCGCCCCGTTAGGAGTTTGAAATGGGTGGATTGAGCATCTGGCACTGGCTGATTGTCGGCATTTTGGTGTTGCTCCTGTTCGGTAAGGGCCGTTTTTCGGACATGATGGGCGATGTCGCCAAAGGCATCAAAAGCTTCAAAAAGGGCATGAGCGAAGACGACGAAGCGCCCAAGGCTCCGTCGCAAATCGGATCGACGACCGTTATCGACGCTGAAAAGCAGACAGACAAGACCCAGGTTTAAGTGCAGTGAAAGCGGCTGATCATCCCTCCCTCATTCGGGAGCTTTAGATGTTTGACGTCGCCTCGTCGGAGTTTTTGCTGGTAGTGCTCGTGGCCCTGCTCGTCATTGGGCCGAAGGACTTGCCGAGAGTATTGCGTGTCGTCGGCAAATGGGTCGGGAAAGCGCGCGGTGTCGCGGCGCAGTTTCGGTCCGGGTTTGATGAAATGGTTCGTCAGTCGGAACTCGAAGAACTGGAAAAAAAATGGAAGGCGGAAAATGATCGCATCATGCGCGAACATCCTGCCGACCCGCGGGCCGATGTAGTCGGCGGTGAAATGCAGCCGCTCCAGCCCGAATTGCCGATCGACACGAGCCCGTCCACCGATGTTCCAGCAAAATCATGAGCGAGATTGACGAAAGCAAAATGCCGCTGCTCGATCATCTGATCGAATTGCGTACTCGCCTGCTCAGAAGCTTTTTGGCTCTCGCTATTGCCTTCGGTGTCAGCATATATTTTGCGCGTCCGATATTCGCGTTTCTGGTCCAGCCCTTGCTGGCCTCGGGTCAGACTAAACTTATCTACACGGCAATCTTCGAGGCGTTCTTCGTCGAAATCAAAGTCGCCTTTTTTGCCGCCAGCTTCTTTTCATTCCCCGTATTCGCCACCCAGCTTTGGCGCTTTGTGGCGCCTGGTTTATACGCGAAAGAAAAGCGCGCGTTTTTGCCGTTTCTTTTAGCAACGCCGGTGCTGTTTACGCTCGGCGCTGCAATGGCCTATTATATGGCGATCCCGGTAGCACTGACATATCTGCTCGGGTTCGGCGGTAATATCGGCGGGGTCGAGCAGCAAGCCTTGCCCGGCGTCGACAATTACCTGAATTTCGTCATGAAATTTATCTTCGGCTTTGGAATTTCGTTTCTGTTGCCCGTCCTGCTGATGCTGCTTGAACGCGCTGGCATCGTGACACTTCAGCAGCTTCGCGGCGCGCGCCGATATGCAATTGTCGGGGCATTTGCGATTGCGGCAGTATTGACGCCGCCGGATATAGTGTCGCAGCTGTTGCTGGCTATTCCGTTATGCATTTTGTTCGAGCTTGCGTTGATCGCGATCTGGATCACGCATCGCCGCAAGGAACGGGCCGAGCCCGTTGAACAGGCGCTCGAATAAAAGAAAACGCGTGACGCCTTGGCTGACATCACGCGTTTGTTGATCAGATTTCCTTATCAGCCGCTTCACCGACGGATTCGATATCCTGGCCAGCGCCTTTAACGGTGTTGCAAGCCGCAGCCATCAAAGAGGCCGATAAAAGGATTATTGTAGCGATTTTGCGCATGTTGGTTCTCCATAACCGGTCGACAGAGATGGTCGATCCTGGACAGAAAACGCGGCGCTCCGCCGAATGTTCCGATTAAGTGGTGCCGCCTAGATCGCTTCGTCACCGGCCTGACCAACCGACTCAATATCGCGGCCGAGCCCCTTAACTGTGTTGCATGCCGAGATCAGAAGCGAAGCGGAAATCAGGACCGCGATAGTAACTTTGCGCACAAATTTTCTCCCGTTAAATAACTCCATGTCCATGCGTCACCGAAAGTGAACGAGAGCTTACAGCTAAAAACTGAACCGCGCGGTCAGCCGGAAGTCGCGTCCTGCCAGCGCCACAAAATCTTTGGTGAATGAAGCCGCGCGCCGCGCTTCGACATCGAATATGTTATTCGCCGCAGCGATCAAGCTGATATTCTTGTCACGGCCGAATGGTCGCCATGTTGCAGAGGCGTTGATCATCGTAAATCCGTCGGTCGGGTTTTCAAAATCGGTTACGCGCTTTTGATTGTCATTCCACTCGACTTCGCCGCGTATATCAAGATTGGCGCTTTGCAGCTCCAGACCGCCGAGCAAGCGCAGGGGCGGGATGCGCGGGGCCGGGCCATCACCCCGAATGGTCGCTCGCGTATAGTCAGCGACACCGTCGATCACGATGTCGAAACCCGCCGCGTGACCAAGCTGCGCGCTGGCTTCGGCCTCGACACCCCAGACGCGCGCCTTGCGTTGCAGGTAAACAAATTCAGGGAGATCGTCGACGATTGCACCCGTCGCATCTTCGTAGATGAAACTGCTGAACCGGTTAGCATATAAGGTTGTCGAAAAGTCGAACCGCGTGCTGTCATAACGGGCATAAATTTCGCCATTCCAGCTTCGCTCGCTTCGCAGTGTGGGGTCGCCCACTTCGTAAGATTGAGTCGCAACATGCGGGCCGTTCGAGTATAATTCCTCGACCGAAGGAGCCCGTCCGGTGCGGGAAATATTGGTGCCGATTTTAAGATCGCCGATATTATAGCCCACGCCAACAGCCGCTGATATATTGTTGAATTTACGTGTAATTCCTAATGTCTGCGCTTCCAGGCGAGCACGGTCGAATCGTAACGCCACTTCAGCATCAAGATTGCCAAAAGACATTTCCTGAAGCGTGAATAATCCGATCTGGTTGGCGCGGGTAGGGGGAACGAAAGCCTCGTCACCCACAGCCTCGAAATCGCGTGTCTGGTATTGAATGCCGCTTGCCCCGCGCCAGCCGCCTCGGTCGTTTTGGGTCAGCTCAAGCCGGGATTCAATCGCTTTGCTGAAAAATGTGGTGCCTATCTCCGAACCTTCGAGTTCCTTGTGGGTATAATCGGCATAGCCCGCGCGAATTCGCGCCTTGTCGAACAAGCCGTCGCCAAGTTCGACCTCGCCGCGCAAGTCGAAGCGGTATTGGCGGAGATCGATGGAGACCTCGCCGCCAACAGGCTCGGTAAATTCAGGTCGCTCTGAAATGCCGTATGTCGTGTCGTAGATATTAAATGAAACGCCGAGGTTCCCGCCATCGTCGATGAACGCCCCGCCCACTCCGGCGGACCAGGTTTCGACGCCGCTATTGGGGAGCCGTCTGCGGAAGCCGGCCCATTGGCGGGCATTGGCTGCGTTATCGGCATTGCCCAAAGCCGCTTCGTCTTCAGCCACGCCGAGCGCCTCGGCACGCAATTCGGGGGATAGAAGATATCCGCCGATGCCCAGATCGTCCGATTTTCGATAGCTGCCGTCGACATGGGCTACGAACCGGTCGGTGAGCGGAACGTCAAGCGACGCTCCGCCGGAATACTCATCCGATGCCGTCGAATAGCCAAGCAGCGCATCAATATGCACTGGCTCGTCCGGGACAGCTCTCGGAATGCGCTTGTCGATCACATTGACCGCGCCGCCAACCGCCTGGCCGCCGAACAATAACACCGCAGGTCCGCGCAAAACTTCGATGCGCTCGGTCGTCAGGGCATCAATTGTCACCGCGTGGTCAGCCGATGTATTCGATGCATCGATGTTACCGATCCCGTCTGTAAGCACTGCGACGCGGTTGCCCTGAAAGCCGCGCAATACGGGACGCGACGCACCCGGTGAAAAGCTTGTGGCCGAGACCCCGGGCAGGCTGGTCAGCATGTCGCCAATCTGCCCTTGCGTTTCGGCCGCCAGATCTTCGCCGGACAGCGCGGAGGTTCCCGACAGGATATCCAGCCGTTCGACATATGGCGCGGTTACGACGATTTCCGCATCAGTGTGAAAATCATCGTCGCCGGTGGCAGCCTGTTTTTCCTGTGCATAAGCAGGAGCCGCCAATGCAATCGATAGGGCAATTATGCTGATTGGAAAGAGGGCGATGCGCTTGCTCGTCATTGTCTGGATACCATTTGCAAGGGAAGGATGGGCGCGGATAACGACAATGTTACAGTATAACAATACGTATATTCAAGATTTCGACAGAATGCCGATTTTCACCGATGACTTGCAACAAAGCCGAACGATTGCCGCTGCAAGCTAGTCTCACTTGCGGCGGCCTCTGAAGGGCACTACCTGACAAAACTATGAATAATCTCGCCTCGACCCTCGACCTCATCGGCAACACCCCACTTGTTCGGCTTGAGGGACCAAGCCTGGAAGCCGGTTGCGAGATTTTCGCCAAATGCGAATTCGCTAACCCCGGCGCCTCGGTAAAGGACCGTGCGGCGCTCTACATCGTCCGCGACGCGGAACAGCAAGGGCTGCTAAAATCCGGCGGGACAATTGTCGAGGGAACGGCTGGCAACACCGGTATCGGGATGGCGTTGGTCGCCAACGCGCTGGGCTATAAGACCATTATCGTAATGCCTGAAACGCAAAGTCAGGAGAAGAAAGACACTTTGAGGGCGCTCGGCGCGCAATTGGTTCTCGTACCCGCCGCACCATATTCGAACCCCGGGCATTTCGTTCACACCTCGCGCCGCCTCGCAGAGGAAACCGAAAATGCGATATGGGCGAACCAGTTCGATAACATTTCCAATCGTCGTGCTCATATCGAGACGACGGCAGAGGAAATCTGGAACCAGATGGAAGGCCGGATTGACGGATTTACCTGCGCGGCGGGAACCGGGGGAACGATTGCGGGGGTCGGGCTGGGACTTAAAGCCAAGGATGAAAACGTGACCATTGCGTTGACCGATCCGCATGGCGCCGCGCTGTACAATTTTTATGCTTGCGGCGAACTTCGTTCAGAGGGCAATTCGGTCGCGGAAGGGATCGGGCAGGGGAGGATAACGGCCAATCTGGATGGCGCACCCATCGACACGCAGTTTCGTATCTCCGACGAAGAGGGTCTTGTATGGGTTCGCCGCCTTTTGAGTGAAGAGGGGCTTTGCCTTGGCTTATCGTCGGGAATAAATGTCGCAGGTGCGGTCGCTTTGGGTAAGCACCTCGGGCCGGGCAAACGAATTGTGACGATCCTGTGCGATACCGGTTTTCGCTATCTGTCGACGCTTTACAACCCCGAATGGATGAAAAGCAAAAACCTGCCGCCGATGCCCTGGCAACTGGACAATTCATAAAATAGACCTGATAACCAAAGTCAGGAGGGTCTTATGGTCGAGCAAAGACAATCGGCGTTGCAGCGCATTCAGGTCGGTCTGGTCGGTCTGGTCGTCGTTTTGCTGTTTGTTAGCCTCGCCAATATGGTTTTGGACCGGGTGACCGACCAAAAGCAAACTGGTGCGACTGCCGGGGAGGCAGCAATTGAGGCGGCCAAAGACGTTACACCCGACGAACCGCTGGCAAAATTGGGCGTGACGCCAGTTGCCAAGGATGATTCAGCCGACTCATCTAAAGCTTCAGAGGAAAAAATACGGCGGGAGCCGCCTTCGGTGCGTCAATAGCATAAGCGCGTCATGAGAGTGAACCTTTACGATGCGGGTATCCGCAAACGGATATTCGTCGGAGCAGCTTGCGTCCTTCTGCTGATCGTGATGCTGCTCATGCTCCGGCAAAACGGTGCACCCGAAACCGCAGACCGTCCGCGGCTGGCGCTTATGACCAGCTTGCCACTGCAGTGGAGCGAAGGTGGAATTGAAGCGGATCTGGCTGCGGACGCCAAACCCCACCCCGCATTTGACCGATTGAAAGAGCAATTCGATATCTACCCGATCGACGATCTTGACCAGATCGATCGCAAGCCAGCTTCTTTATTGCTGCTGGCCCAGCCTCGGGCGTTAGGGCCGGGCGAATTGGTCAAGCTCGATACGTGGGTAAGGGCAGGGGGCAGGGTTCTCATCTTTGCCGACCCCGCGTTGCAATGGGGAAGCCTGTACCCGTTGGGCGACAAGCGACGGCCACTGTTCACGTCGCTTTTGTCACCATTGTTCACACATTGGGGAATCGAACTTGTTTTGCCGCTGACCGATGAGGAACCCGTCGTTCTTCGCGAATTCGATGGCCTGACGATCCGCACCCAAACGCCCGGTGAATGGCTTGAAAGAAAGGGCAGCGGAAATAGGATATGCACAATTGCGCCAAACAAGCTGCTCGCCGATTGCAAAGTAGGAAATGGAAGGGCGCTGCTCGTCGCCGATGCGGATTTGCTGGACACAGTATATTGGCAAGGTCGCGGCGTGCGCACGCTAACAGGGGACGATGAGTTCGCAAATCTCCTATGGGTTGAAGGGCTACTTCTCGCCTTACGCGATGGCCGAAAATAGGCAGGGATTTCATGGGAAAACAGTCGCTGATTCATTCAATATCACCAAAAATAGGCATTCTTGTCGACCCTGGGTCCGGTTTGCGCAGAGATTTTGGGCGAATGATGCTAAAAGCCGAAACTGCAGTTTTATTTTTCTACAATAAAATCAGATATTTGTGGTTAACATAAGCAATCTTCCCATAAAATCCCCCTTTTCATCCATGATATCCCTTGTTATGCCAAGACATCCAAGGGGTGGATTTCTGATTCTTTCGGTCGTTCCCGCGTCCGCACGGCGATAGGCGTCGCTGTGATTGGCAATCTGCGCCCTTTTCGGGAGGGTGGTTCAGGCTGTGTCAGCGTTGGTGGTCTATGCGGGTTCGGGGGTGTCGGGTGTCGACGCCAAAGGCCGTACGACCATCCCGGCCGAACTTCGCGACAGCGTTCAGCAATCGTCGGGTGCCAACAGCGTCTGCATTTCGCGCCACCGCGATTTGCCATGCCTGATCGGCTTTGGCGGCGCCGAGCGCCTCAAACTGCGCGCCGATATCGAAGCGCAATGGCAGAGTGCTCTCACCCGAGGGGAACAGTTTGATCGCGAAATTGCCGGGGTCGCCGCATCCTCCATCTTTGAAACCGCGTTCGAGGCGAGCGGCCGGTTTGTGCTGTCGCCCATGCTCAAGCATTTCGGGCGCATCGAAGACCGCGCTTTTTTCTTCGGCGCAACCACCCATTTCATGTTGTGGAACCCCGATGTCTTCCTGAAGGAAGCGCCGGCGGCATTCAACCCGATCAAGGACGAGCTCAATTATTGGCTCGCCCAGGCCAAGCGCGACAAATGACCGTGCCGGCCCCCCACATTCCAGTGCTGCTGGATGAAGTAATTCACGCTCTAGCCATCACCCCTGGCGCGGAGATTGTGGATGGCACCTTTGGTGCAGGAGGATACAGCGAAGCGATACTCGCTGGCGGTGCGCGCGTTTACGCGTTCGACCGCGATCCCGATGCACTATCGGAAGGTGCAGACCTTGCAGGCCGCAGTGGAGGTGCCTTGCGCCTCTACTCGGCCTGCTTTTCTAATATGGACGACGTTCTGATTGCCGACGGCATAGCCTCGGTAGACGGCGTCGTGCTCGATATCGGCGTTTCGTCGATGCAACTCGATCGCGCCGAACGCGGCTTTTCGTTTCAAAAGGACGGCCCGCTCGACATGCGGATGGCGCAGGACGGCATGAGCGCTGCCGATTTTGTGAACCAAGCCGAAGAGAGCGAGATAGCCGACATCATTTACCGCTATGGCGAAGAGCATCGCTCGCGCCGGATTGCGCGTGAAATCGTCGCAGCGCGTCCGATTGCAACGACATCGCAGCTTGCGGCCATTATCCGCAAGGCAGTCGGGCATAAGACGGGCGCTCCCAAGGATCCGGCTACGCGCGCGTTCCAGGCGATCCGCATCCACATCAACCGCGAACTCGACGAGTTGACCGATGGCCTCGCGGCTGCCGAGCGGATGTTGAAGCCGGGCGGCCGACTTGCAGTGGTTACATTCCACAGCCTTGAGGACCGGATCGTAAAACAGTTTTTGCGTCGGCGCAGCGGCGGTGAGGGTGCAGGGTCGAGGCACGTGCCTTCGGTCGCCGATGCCGGTCCCGAGCCCACTTTTGAAAAAGCTGACAAGGCGGTCCGGCCCACCGAGGCCGAGATCGCCCGTAACCCGCGCGCGCGGTCGGCCACCCTGCGGTCGGCCACACGCAATAATGCACCCGCATGGGAACAAGGAGGATTGGCAGCATGAGTCTGGCCATGAAACGACTGAAAAATCTTGGCTGGCTCGCTTTGGTCTTCATGGTCGCGATCCTGTTGTACCCATTATCGCTCAACGTAGCGGCGCTGCACAGCGACCTGGTCTCGGTCGACCGCGAAATCCTTGATACAAAACGCGAAATCAGCTTTCTGCAGGCCGAAATCCGCACTCGTGCCAGCCTTCAGCAGCTCGAGGAATGGAATGAACTGCTCTACGGCTATCAGCCACCGACCGCCGAACAGTTTATCGATGGCGAAACCGCGCTGGCCGGTCTTGGCGGAAACGAGGCATTTGCCAAGCCGGTAATGGTCGCGGCAACCGATGCCGATGGAGGGGCACCCGCTGGCGTCATCGGTCCAGGCGGGGCGAGCCGGTATTCGAGCGATGCGGACGACGACACCGCCGCTTCAGTCGTGAAACCTGTGCAGATGGCCATCGCCAAGGTCGAGCCTCCGAAAGTTGAGGTCACGCGGACCGAGCGCCTTGCGCGGATGGACGAAAAGCTGCTGTCTGACGACGTGATGCGTGACATTTCGGCAAAGGCCGACAAAGAACGCAAACGCAAATGACGATTTTGGCTGCCCGCACCACAACTCGCAAAAATGGCATTGGCAGCCCGCCGTTTGCCGCCCATGGCTTCTGGCGATTGCTCGTCCTGCTGATGGCATTTGCCATGTTTGTTATGCTGCTGATCGGACGGATGGCGACGCTGGCCCTCTTCGAAAGCACAAGGGCGTACGGTGCCACGAATACCGACTATGTACCGGACCGCGGCGACATCGTCGATCGAAACGGCGTTCCACTGGCGCGCAGCATTTATGGATATGCGATCTGGGTCAAACCATCGGACTTACTTGGTGACCGGAAGGTCCTCGCAAACCAGCTTGCGACGATTTTCCCCGATACGTCCGCAGCGGAATTTTACACCAAGCTGATGTCGGAAAAGCCGGGATATCTTCGCAAGCGGGCACTGCCCGAAGAGGTTCGCCAAGTGCATGATCTCGGTGAGATTGCCATCGAATTTCCGCGCGAGGCGACGCGGCTTTATCCGCAGCACGACATGGCGGCGCACCTTCTTGGCTTTGTAAACCGCGACGGCAACGGTGCGATGGGCATGGAGCGGGTGATGAACACGTATCTGCGGGATTCGGCCAAGCGCGCAAAGCCGCTGAATCTGGCGCTGGACGTTCGGGTTCAGGCCGCGCTCGAAAGCGAACTTGCGTCGGGCATGACAGCTACGGGCGCAAAGGGTGCCGCTGGCGTCATTCTCGATGTCCAGACCGGCGAAGTGATTGCGATGGCAACATTGCCATCGTTCAATCCCAATCGTCCGTCTTTCGCGAATATCCCTGACCTTGGCCAGACCATAATTGACGGCCGCTATCCGATTACGCGCCAGACCAATAATGTGACGAACCGCGTGTATGAGCTGGGGTCGACGTTCAAGCCGCTGACCGTGGCGGCGGCGCTCGATGCGGGAACTGTGCGCGATTTGTCGATTCGCTATGACGCGACAAAACCACTTGAGGTGGGGCGATTCAAAATCCGCGATACGCATCCGGCCGGACGTTGGCTGAACGTGCCGGAGGCGCTCGTGCACAGTTCGAACGTCGTCACCGCGCAGATTGCGGACAATCTGGGTGCCGCGCGCATGGATGCGATGCTCCGGACGATGCATTTCGACGGCCGCCCCGGCATTGAGCTCGCCGAAAAGGCGATGCCGCTGTATCCCAAGACCTGGGGGCGGATCACCAATATGACGGTCGGTTACGGACATGGGATCGCGGTAACGCCGCTTCACCTTGCCAGTGCATATGCGGCCATGGTCAATGGCGGCATCTATCGTCCGGCGACGATGTTCAAGACCAAAGCCAATACAAAAGTCCCCGGCAAGCGGGTGTTTACAGCGGCGACGAGTGCGCGGATGCGGCAGCTGATGCGGATGATTGTGGTCGATGGCACTGGCCGCAAAGCGGACGCGCTGGGCTATCGCGTCGGCGGCAAGACGGGATCGGCCGAAAAGCCGGGTGTCGGCGGCTATAGCCGCAATCTGGTTGTCGCAACCTTTGCCGCAGCCTTCCCGATGGACAACCCGCGTTATGTGGTCGTGGCGATGCTCGATGAACCGAAGGGAACGGCTGAATCAAGTTTCCAGCGAACGGCTGGCTATACGGCGGCTCCGGTGGTGCAGAAGGCGGTAACCCGCATCGGTCCGCTGCTTGGAATTATCCCCGACATGAAGCGCGATGTTGATGTTTCGGAACTTATGCCTTTATTGTGGAAGGCGAAGGGAGAGCAATAGTGAAGCTCGGGCAATTGGTGGCCGGCCTTGAGGGTGCAGCCGCCGAACAGACTGTGACGGGCTTTGCCATCGACCACCGGAAAATTGCGCCCGGCACGATTTTTGGCGCCTTTCAGGGCGCTGCGTTCAACGGCGAGGATTTTATCGCAGAAGCAATTGCTGCAGGCGCGATTGCTGTGGTGGCGCGACCGGAGGCGCATGTATCGGGGGCAGTGCACATAGCCGACCCCACGCCGCGCCGCGCATTTGCAAATCTGGCCGCCAAATTTTTCCAGCCCTTTCCGCCGACTATTGCCGCCGTGACGGGCACCAACGGCAAGACATCGACCGCCGAGCTTACTCGCCAGATGTGGCGGATGGCGGGTCACAACGCGGCATCGATAGGAACGCTTGGCATAACGACGGCGTCGGATCAGGCCAAAACGGGTTTAACCACCCCTGACATCGTTACATTCCTGTCCAATATGTCGGGGCTTGCGCGCGAAGGTATCAGCCACGCCATATTCGAGGCATCGAGCCATGGACTGTCGCAATATCGCAGCGAAGGCGTTCCAGTGTCAGTCGCGGCTTTCACCAACCTGAGCCGCGATCATCTCGACTATCACGGCAGCATGGAAGCCTATTTCGAAGCAAAGATGCGGCTGTTCGACGAAGTTGTCGAAGCGAATGGCACCGCCGTAATCTGGGCGGACGATGAATATTCGGATCAGGTGATCGCGCGCGTGAAGCAGCGCGAGATGCGGCTGATTACCGTGGGCGAAAAGGGCAAAGGGATTGAGCTTCTCTCGCGCCAACCCACCCAGTTGGGACAGACGCTGGAGCTTCGCATTCAGGGCGATGTGAGCAAGGTCAAATTGCCGCTGATCGGCGCCTACCAGGCCGCGAATGTGCTGGTCGCGGCAGGAATTGTGATGGCGAGCGGCGGCGATGTCGAGGAGGTGCTGGCGCAAATGGCGCGGTTGCAACCGGTGCGCGGGCGGCTTGAGCGTGCCTGCATCACGAAAAGCGGCGCGCCGGTCTATGTCGATTACGCCCATACGCCCGATGGTCTGAAAGCCGCTATCGCCGCGCTTCGGCCGCATACAAGGGGCAAGTTGATTACCCTGTTTGGCGCAGGCGGCGATCGCGACCAGGGCAAACGACCCGAAATGGGCGCAATCGCCGTTGCCGATTCAGACATTGTTATCGTCACCGATGATAATCCGCGCAACGAAGACCCTGCCTTGATCCGCGCCGATGTCATGGCCGGAGCGCCGGGTGCGCAGGAAATCGGCGACCGGCGTTACGCAATTGCCTTCGCCGTCGAACATGCCGAAGCCGACGACATCGTCCTGATTGCGGGCAAAGGCCATGAACAGGGTCAGATTATCATGGGCCGCGTCTTGCCGTTTGACGACGTCGAAGTTGCCCGGGAATGCGCCGCATGACCCCGCTTTGGACTCATGCCGAACTGCTTGCGGCGACGGGCGGAAAGGCGTTTGGCGCATTCGACGCCGAGGGCGTAGCCTTTGACTCGCGCGAAATTGGAAAGGGCGATCTGTTCTTTGCGTTGAAGGGCGAGGCGACCGACGGGCATTTGTTTGTCGACAAAGCCTTCGCCAATGGAGCGGCGGGCGCAATTGTCAGCGCGCCTGTAGCTTATCCGCACATATTGGTAGACGACACATTTGCCGCGCTAAATACCCTGGGAGCCGCATCGCGTGACCGTGTGTCCGGCAAGGTGATAGGGGTAACGGGCTCGGCCGGGAAGACCGGGACGAAGGAGGCGCTGTATGCAGCGCTCGACCGGTCGTCACGCGGAAAGGCGCATCGGTCGGTCAAGAGCTACAACAATCATGTCGGTGTGCCTTTAAGTCTTGCGCGGATGCCGCGCGACACGCAATTCGGGGTCTTCGAAATGGGGATGAATCATGCAGGCGAACTGCGCGAGCTCACGAAGCTCGTTCGTCCGCATGCTGCAATCATCACCACGATTGCACCGGCGCATATCGAATTTTTCAAGGACGAAAGCGGCATTGCCGATGCCAAGGCGGAGATATTCGAGAGCCTGATGCCAGGAGGCGCGGCGATCATTCCGGCCGATAACACGCATTACCGCCGTTTGCGCGCGGCTGCGGAGAAGTACACCGACAATATCGTCAGCTTCGGCTTTGCCCCGGAAGCCGATGTACGCGTACTTGACCATGTCGGCGCAGCGGACGGCGGTTCGCTGATCACCGCCAGGCTGCCGCAAGGCGCCTTATGTTACACGCTTTCGCAGGCGGGCAATCACTGGATCGCGAACTCGCTCGCGGTGCTGGCAGCGGTCGAGGCTGTCGGCGGCGATCTGGCGGCAGCCGGACTGGCGATGGCGGAGCTCGGCGGTCTGGCCGGTCGCGGCGCGCGGCACAGAATAGCAGTGGCCGACGGCACCGCGCTGCTGATGGATGAAAGCTATAACGCCAACCCGGCTTCAATGGCGGCGACGCTGGCGGAGCTCGGCAAATTTGACGGACGCAAAATTGTCGTTCTCGGTTCGATGAAAGAATTGGGGCACAAGAGCGAGGAATATCATCGCGAGCTGGCGGGGCCACTTGCGGCAGCGGGCGTCGATTGGGCAATCCTCGTCGGCGAAGAGATGCAAATTCTCGTTGAAAAGTTGCAGGCAGGGGTTGAGGGGCCGCGCGAAATCGCGCATTGCGCCACGGCAAGGGAGGCGCTCGACCTTCTCGCAGGCACATTACGCGAATCCGACACGATTTTGGTCAAAGGGTCCAACTCGATGGGCCTGTCCGTTGTCGTTAATGCCTTGGTGGGCGGGGAAGACTGATGCTTTATATACTGGCCGAATATCTCGGTTTTCCCGGCGGTCTGAACCTCATTCGCTATTTGAGCTTCCGGTCGGGCGCTGCAGTCGCCACGGCGTTGATCATAGGCTTGCTGATCGGCCCCAAATTCATCGGGATGTTGCGCGTTCGTCAGGGCAAGGGCCAGCCGATCCGCAGCGATGGCCCGCAGTCGCACCTTGCCAAGGTGGGCACGCCGACGATGGGCGGGCTGATGATCCTGATCGCGGTGATGAGCTCCATGCTTTTATGGATGGACCTCGCAAATATCTATGTGTGGTCGTGTCTTCTGGTGATGGCCGGTTTCGGCATTGTCGGTTTCATGGACGATTATGACAAGGTTAAAAAGCGCAGTCACAAGGGTGTTTCGGGCAGGGTCCGTCTGCTTTTCGAATTCGCTATTGCGGGAGTTGCAGTTTCCCTGATCGTCTCGCAATCGGGCGGAATGCTGTATCTGCCTTTCGTCAATGGTCCGGTCGCCGACCTCGGCTGGTGGTACGTACCGTTCGGTGCGTTTGTGATCGTCGCGTTCGGCAACGCGGTGAACCTGACCGACGGGCTGGACGGGCTCGCCACTATGCCCGTCATCATCGCGTCGATTGCGTTCATGCTGATCGTCTACATGGTCGGCAACGCCAAATATGCCGAATATCTTGGTATTCCCTTTTATCTCGGGGCAGGCGATCTTTCGATGTTGTGCGGCGCGATAGTGGGCGCCGGGCTTGCGTTTCTGTGGTTCAACGCCCCGCCCGCTGCGGTCTTTATGGGCGACACGGGAAGTCTGGCGCTGGGCGGAACGCTGGGGGCGATTGCGGTGGTCGCACATCATGAATTTGTGCTGGCGATAATCGGCGGGCTGTTCGTTGTCGAAGCGCTGTCGGTCATTATCCAGGTGTTCTGGTTCAAACGGACGGGAAGGCGCATTTTCCGGATGGCGCCGATCCATCATCATTTCGAACAGCTCGGCTGGTCGGAGCCGACCGTCGTGATCCGATTCTGGATCGTCGCATTCGTCCTGGCGCTTGCAGGGCTATCGACCCTCAAATTGAGATGATCAGCAGCCCCACCTTCAAAGGTCGCAAATTTGCCCTGTTGGGACTGGCGCGCTCGGGGTTGGCGGCGGCGCATTCGCTGGCGGCCGGAGGTGCCACATTGTTGGCGTGGGACAATGACGAGGGCGCCCGTGCCCGTGTCGCCGATATTGCCACCATAGAAGACCCGCTCGACGCTGATTTGTCCGGCTTTGACGGGATCGTTGTCTCGCCGGGCGTCCCGATCAACCGTCATCCGATTGCCGACAAGGCGAGGGCAGAGGGAATTCCGCTGATCGGCGATATCGAGCTGTTCGCGATGGCGCGGGCGGATCTGCCGACCCACCGCGTTATCGGGATAACCGGAACGAACGGCAAATCCACGACGACCGCGCTTGTGCACCATCTGTTGAAAAGCGCTGCTCTGCCGACGCGGATGGCGGGGAATATCGGACTGCCGATCTTGTCGCAGGCACCGCTCCCGGCAGGAGGCGTTTATCTGCTGGAGCTTTCAAGCTACCAGATCGACATCACGCATACCCTGGCCTGCGAAGCCGCCGCCCTGATCAATCTGTCGCCGGACCATCTAGATCGCTATGATGGCTATCAAGGTTATATGGCCTCCAAGGCCCGTTTGTTCGACATGCAGACGGCGAAGCAACATTCGATTTTTGGCGATGGCGACGAGGATACCAAGCGGATCTACAATGATGTGCGTGCACGGCGCGGGCCGGATGTGGTCCATCTTGCCGACACCTCACAGCTTTCGGGGCAGCAGGATTGGCCATCGTTACAGGGTCCGCATAATTTGCAAAATGTTGCTGTCGCCATCGGGCTGGTCGAGGCGCTTGGCCTTACTGAGGCGCAATGGCGCCCGGCATTGCGCAGTTTCAAGGGGCTTGCCCACCGCATGGAGATTGTGGCGGAGCGTAACGGGGTGCTGTTCGTCAACGATAGCAAGGCCACCAATCCGGCATCGACGGCGCCTGCGCTCGCGGCCTATCCGCGTATTCACTGGATCGTCGGCGGATTGCCAAAGGACGATAATCTCGACGAATGTGCGCCGAATTTCGACCATGTCGTAAAAGCCTATACCATTGGAGAGGCGGGTCCGCTGTTCACGAAGTTGCTATCCCCGCACATGCCCGTCGAAAGCAGCGAAATGATGGGCGCTGCCGTCTGTTCAGCGGTTTCGCAGGCAAAGCCGGGCGATGTGATCATGCTGTCACCGGCTTGCGCCTCGTTCGATCAGTTCAAGGATTTTGAAGCGCGCGGCGATGCGTTCAAAGCGATTGTGGATTCGCTGAAATGAACGGGGACGGCAAAGAGGTACCCTGGGTACTGGCGGCAAAAACCGGGAAAATCGGCCTTGCTAACCGATTGGGGCGCGGCGACCGGTCGCCTTTGGGCGTGTGGTTCTGGGAACTGGACCGCGTATTGCTTGCCTTGATGATGGTGCTGATTGCCATCGGGCTGCTGGCGGTCGCGGCGGCGTCACCTGCAGGCGCCCAACGGTTGTCCTCATCGACGACGCAGTTGAACCCGCTCTATTTCTTCTATCGTCAGTTGATGTGGATGATTGTCGGCGTCCCACTGATGCTGGTCGTCTCGATGTATCCACGCGAGCAGGCAAAGCGGTTTGCGATCATCGGATTTGCCATATTTTTCATATTACTGGCGCTGGTTCCGCTGCTTGGCCGCGAAGTAAACGGGTCGCAGCGCTGGATAGGCGCAGGTGCAGCGGGGCTTCAGCCATCGGAGTTTCTAAAGCCGTTTTACGCGGTGACGATGGCCTGGATTATAAGCTGGCGGCTTAAGGATCCCAATTTGCCTGTGCGGATCATCACGAGCGTCGCCACAGCCTTTGTCTGCATGTTCCTACTGGCCCAGCCCGATCTGGGGCAAACGATTTTGGTCGCCGGCACGTGGTTCGCGCTGATGATGGTATCCGGGGTTCCTGCATCAAGACTATGGGCGCTCGTGATCGGCGGCCTGGTCGGCATGATCCTCGCCTATAATTTTTATCCCGTTGCCACGCAGCGGATCGACGCATGGATTTTCGGTACCGAGGGATTGACCCACGACAAGATGGCGTTGGCTACGCTGACCAGCGGCGGCTTTATCGGTGTCGGCCCCGGTCTCGGTACGAAGAAATATTCGCTGCCCGAAGGACATACCGATTATATCTTTTCTGTTATCGGCGAGGAGTTCGGCCTGCTCGCCTGCATGGTTATCGCGGTGCTTTTCTTTGCCATATTGGTGCGGATCATTATCCGGCTGCTTGATGAAAAGGACCAGTTTGTCGTGCTTGCCGTCACCGGACTTGGCGCGCAATTTTGCGGGCAGGCGATGATCAACATGGCGGTCAACCTAGGCGTATTTCCGTCGAAGGGCATGACGTTGCCGTTCATCAGTTACGGCGGCTCGTCGATTTTGGCGCTGTCGATAACCTGCGGTCTCATCCTGGCACTTACCAAGCGCAACCCGTATCTTGACCGCTCCGCCTATATGGTGAAGGGACCAAGGCCGTGACTTCCCATATTTCACCTTCGAGGCGCCGAAATGGCGAAGATATCGGAGGGAAGTGGGTGGAGCAGATAGTGGTTCTATCTGCAAGGCCGCTTCCCTTCGAGATCGAAGCCATTTCGGCGTCCTTCGGATTTGACCGCTTTCGTCCATTGCGTCGTTGGCGAACCTTAAGCTATCTGCATAGCCCTGCGGCCCGCCGCCTCGCACTGAACGAAAGCGCTTCAAACCTCGAAGGTGAAATATGGGAAGTCACGGCCTAGCATGAGCATTTCGAGGCATTACGTCCTGGCTGCGGGCGGCACTGGCGGGCACCTAATTCCAGCCTTCGCGTTGGGGCAGGAATTGCTCAATCGCGGTCATCATGTTGCGCTGGTTACCGATCAGCGGGGGACCAAAATTCCGGGTTGTCCGGAAAAAATCGCAACGCATGTTTTGCCCGCCGGGCGGATTACAAAAAACCCCGGTAGCTGGCTGCCGGGTGTCCGGGCGATTGCCGAGGGCAGGCTGATGGCGCGGCGGCTATATGCGAATTTTGCGCCAAGCGCAGTCGTTGGCTTTGGCGGTTATCCTGCCTTTCCGGCATTGCTCGGGGCATTCGCCGAAAAGATACCGGCGATCATCCACGAACAGAACGCGGTGCTTGGCCGCGTCAACCGCTTTACCGCGCGTCAGGTCAATGCGATAGCGACTGCCTATCCCGATATCTTGCGACTTTCGCCAAGCTATAAGGACAAGACGCATCTGGTCGGCAACCCGATACGCGAAGAGGTTCTGATACTGCGCGATCAGCCTTATCCGCCATTGACCGAAGAAGGCATATTCCGCGTGCTCGTCACCGGTGGCAGCCAGGGTGCGACGATATTGTCCGAAGTCGTTCCCGATGGGCTTTCCAGGCTTCCGCTCAATTTGCGCCGACGGCTGCAGGTGACCCAGCAATGCCGCGCGGAAGATATCGAAAAGGTTCGGTCCGCCTATGCAAAGCACGATATACCGGCCGAGCTTGCGACCTATTTGCCCGATTTGCCCGAGCGGCTGGGCTGGGCGCATTTGGTCATTTCGCGGGCTGGCGCGTCGACTATCGCTGAACTGACCTGCGCAGGTCGGCCAGCGATATTGGTGCCGCTGCCAAGCGCGACCGACAACCACCAGGCCTTTAACGTAAAGGAGATGGTTCAGGCGGGCGGCGCGCGCGCGATTGCGCAAAGCGGCTTCACGCCGGTCGAACTCGCAAAGCAAATCCAGAAGATCGCGCTTGAACCCGGTGCGCTCGAAAACGCGGCAGCGGCTGCAAAAAAATGCGGTCGGCCCAATGCGGTTGCCGACCTTGCCGATCTGGTTGAATCCTTTGGCAAGGCACCGATCATGCATACAATCAAGTCAAAGCCTGAACATTCGCAGAATTTTGCAGGCTCGCCTGCCCTGGCCAAGGATGCCGCAGCATGAGGGGCGTTCCCAACGACATCGGCACGATCCACTTCGTCGGCATCGGCGGCATCGGGATGTCGGGCATCGCAGAAGTGATGCACAATCTGGGCTATACGGTGCAAGGCTCGGATATCGCAGACAGCTATGTTATCGATGGTCTGCGCAAACGCGGTATCAAGGTGATGATCGGCCACAGCGCCGACAATCTGGGCGATGCCGCGGTGGTTGTAACCTCCACGGCCGTCAAAAAAGGCAATCCCGAGCGCGACGCTGCGCTCGAACGGCGGATTCCGCTGGTGCGCCGCGCTGAAATGCTCGCCGAGCTAATGCGGCTCAAGAACACCGTTGCTGTGGCGGGGACGCATGGGAAAACGACGACGACTTCGCTCATTGCCGCGATGCTCGATCATGGTGGCATTGATCCGACAGTCATCAACGGCGGCATTATCAACAGTTACGGGTCGAACGCGCGGCTTGGCGCGAGCGACTGGATGGTGGTCGAGGCCGACGAGAGCGATGGCAGCTTTTTGCGGCTCGACGGCACGATTGCCGTCGTCACTAACATCGATCCCGAGCATCTCGATCATTATGGCGGGTTCGATGCGATCAAGGACGCCTTCGTCGAGTTTGTCGAAAATGTGCCTTTTTACGGCGCAGCGATCATGTGCCTCGACCATCCCGAGGTGCAGGCCATCCTGCCCAAAATCCGCGACCGGCGTATCATCACTTATGGGTTTTCGGCGCAGGCCGATGTACGCGGCGAGAATGTCGTACCGCATCCGGGCGGCAACCGCTTCGATGTTGTCGTGCGGTCACGCGATGGTTCGCAGCGGACTATCGAAGGCATGGAGCTGCCAATGCCAGGACGGCACAATGTGCAAAATGCGCTGGCGGCAATTGCGGTCGGTCTTGAGATGGGGATGAGCGATGAAGCCGTTGCGCATGGCTTCGACAAGTTCGGCGGGGTCAAACGGCGCTTTACCAAGGTCGGCGAAGTGGACGGCGTTACGATTATCGATGATTACGGGCACCATCCCGTTGAAATCCGTGCGGTGTTGTCCGCAGCGCGCGAGGGTGCGCAAGGGCGCGTCATTGCAGTGGCCCAGCCGCACCGTTTTACGCGACTTCGCGATCATATGGACGATTTCCAGCAAGCTTTTAACGACGCCGATATGGTATTTATTTCGCCCGTCTATCACGCTGGCGAAGCGCCGATTGAAGGTATCGATTCCGAAGCTTTGGTGGGCGGTATCAAGGCGCGCGGGCATCGTTCGGCGGCGATCGTTGCCGATGCGGCGGATCTTGCCGAGAAGTTGGCGGAGGTCGTGCAGGACAAGGACATGGTCGTTTGTCTGGGCGCCGGAGATATCACCAAATGGGCGGCTGGCCTTGCTGACGCGATTAAGGCCGCGCGCCAATGAGTGTTGCGACGTTACCTCAAGTCGCGGGCAAGCTGACTGCGGACGCGCCACTTGGGCCATTGGTGTGGTTTAAGTCGGGTGGACGCGCTGAATGGCTGTTCGAGCCGAAAGATGCTGCTGACTTGCAAAGCTTTTTGCGCGATCTCGATCCGGCCACGCCGGTGATGGCACTTGGTCTGGGGTCTAACCTGATCGTGCGCGATGGCGGCGTCACAGGCGTGGTCGTTCGTCTGGGTAAAGCCTTTTCCAAGGTTGATGCGGCGGGCGATCTGCTCCTGAATTGCGGCGGCGGGGCTTCGGGCATTCTCGTGTCCTCGACCGCGCGCGACAACGGCATCGCTGGTCTGGAATTCCTGCGCTCAATCCCCGGCACCGTCGGCGGCTTTGTGCGGATGAACGGCGGCGCTTATGGCGGCGAGGTGAAGGACATATTGGTCGACTGCGATGTGGTTTTGCGCAGTGGCGCGTTGGTAACGCTTGCGGTTGGTGAGCTCGGTTACAGCTATCGCCACTCGGAATTGCCCGACGGCGCAATCGTTGTTGCCGCACGCTTCCGGGGCAAAGCGGGAGAGCCCGAAGCCATTCAGGCCGAAATGGACCGGATCAGCGCCTCGCGCGAGGCATCGCAGCCGCTGCGGTCCAAAACAGGTGGCTCGACCTTTAAAAATCCCGATGGTCACAAAGCATGGCAACTCGTTGACGAAGCGGGTTGTCGCGGCCTGCAGATCGGCGGTGCGCAGGTGTCTGAAAAGCATACCAATTTCCTTATAAACACAGGCGAAGCGACCAGCGCCGATATCGAGGCATTGGGCGAAGAGGTTCGCCGCCGCGTTCGCGCGAAATCGGGCATCGAACTGCAATGGGAAATACAGCGCGTGGGGAAGAATACGTGACCGGCGAAATCCACGTCGCCGTGTTGATGGGCGGATGGTCCAACGAGCGTCCCGTATCGCTGATGAGCGGTAACGGGGTTGCCGATGCGCTTGAGCGCGTGGGCTACAAAGTCAGTCGAGTGGACATGGGCCGCGATGTCGCGCAGGTGCTGACAGGATTGCGCCCCGATGTCGTGTTCAACGCGCTGCACGGTGTTCCCGGCGAAGATGGATCGGTGCAGGGTATGCTCGACCTGATGGGTATCAAATATACCCATAGCGGCATGGTCACGTCGGTCATCGCCATCGACAAGGAACTCACCAAGCAGCGGCTGGTCCCAGCCGGCATCCCCATGCCAAAGGGGACGATTGTCGATAGCGAAAGCTTATATGGAGGTGATCCGCTGCCCCGGCCTTATGTGCTGAAGCCAATTAACGAGGGCAGCTCGGTTGGTGTCGCGATTGTCAAAACCGATAGCAATTACGGCAACCCGATCTCCCGCGACGCCAAAGGGCCGTGGCAGGAATTCGATAGCTTACTCGCTGAACCGTTCATCAAGGGGCGCGAGCTTACAGTCGCGGTCCTGGGCGACAAGGCGCTCGCCGTAACGGAGTTAAAGCCGAAAAGCGGCTTTTACGATTTTGACGCGAAATATACCGATGGGCTGACCGAGCATATCTGCCCGGCGCAAATCCCGGCAGAGATCGAAGCTTTCATGCTCGACACCGCGCTGAAGGCGCACCGCCTGCTTGGCTGCAAGGGCGCTTCCCGGACCGATTACCGTTGGGACGATGAGCAGGGCATTGACGGCATATTCGTTCTTGAAACCAATACGCAGCCAGGCATGACGGCGCTAAGCCTCGTCCCCGAACAGGCGCGCTATGTCGGGATCAGCTATGAACAGCTGGTTGATATGATCGTCAAAGAGGCGCTGGCTTGATGGCGACTACCGCACGCAAGGCACCTGCCAAACGCAAGGCAAAGGCCGCCGCGCCGCGCCGCAAGGTACGGCAAATCTCGTGGGCCGACCGTCTGTTGCGGTCATTGCCGTTTTCCGAAGAAGACGTTCAGCGCGCCATCACCTGGGCGATTGTCGGGGCGCTTGCGGTGTTGGCGTTAGCTGCCGCGCAATGGTTCGGGCTGATCGCAGCGGCGCATCAGCAATATGCGTTGCTTGCGGCAAAAGCCGGTTTTCAGGTCGAGCGCGTCGAAGTGTCGGGCATGGAGCGGGTCGATCAATTGAAGGTGTACGAGCTTGTGCTCGCCGAAAAGGACCGCGCGATGCCTCTTGTGGACATCGACAAGGTGCGTTCCGACCTGCTCGAATATGGCTGGATCAAGGATGCGCGGGTGTCGCGCCGACTTCCCGACACGCTGGCGGTGGAAATCATCGAGCGCAAACCGGCCGCGATATGGCAGCGCGACGGCAAATATTCGCTCATCGACGCTGAAGGCATCGTGCTGCAGAATGTGAAAGCGGGGCAGTCGGGGGATCTGCCGGTGCTCAACGGAGTAGACGCCAATCAACATGCCGTTGCTCTGAACGAGTTGCTCGACAACGCCATCGCGCTCAAGGCACAGGTCGTGGGGGCGAGCTGGATCGGCAACCGCCGCTGGGATTTGCGGTTCAAGACAGGCGAGACTCTCGCGCTCCCCGAAGGCGAAAAGGAGGCCGCACAGGCGCTTTTGCACTTTGCCCGGATGGATGGCATTCACCGGTTGCTCGGGCGTGATCTCATTCATTTCGACTTGCGCGACCCCGACCGGGCGTATTTCCGCAAAATGCCCAAAGCCGAACCCGCGAAGCCAGCCGAAACCAAGGCAAGCAGCAAAAAGGGCGGAACCGACGCATGAAAGCGGCGCGCGTTGAAAAACTGATTTCCGCCATCGACATCGGATCGTCCAAGGTGTCGGCGCTGATCGCGGGTCAAACCGACAGCGGCGAGTTGCTGGTGCTCGGGACCGGTCAGCGCGAGAGCCGCGGCGTCACGCGCGGCTGTATCGCCGATATGGAGCAGGCAGAGCTATCTGTCCGGCACGCCGTCGAGCAGGCCGAGCGCATCGCTGGCATCAATATCGACCGGGTGTGGGTCGGCATGTCATCGGGCGGCCTGGACAGCCTTTTGGCGCCTGTGGAAATCGAGCTTGGCGGCGATCGCATCACGCAGGAGGATGTCGATCAACTGCTTCAGGCCGGACGGGCAAATATTCACAGCGGCGGCAAAATGCCATTGCATATTCAGCCGACATTATACTCGCTCGATGGCGTCGGGGGCGTCGCGAACCCGGTTGGCTTGCATGCCGACCGGCTTGGTGTCGATATCCATGTTGTCCTGGCCGACCAGTCGCCGGTTCGCAACATCGACATGACCGCGCGCGCTGCCCATCTTGATGTCGAATCTGTCGTGGTCGCGCCGGTTGCAACCGGGCTTGCCTGCTTGACCTCTGAGGAACGCGAGCTTGGCGTCGCGCTAGTCGAGTTTGGGGCGGCGATCACCAACGTGTCGGTGTTTATCGGCGGGATGCTCGTTGGCTTGCAAACCATTCAGAAGGGCGCGTCCGACATCACCGACGATATCGCATCGACCTTCGGTATCCGCCGGGCACAGGCCGAGCGGTTGAAATGCTTCCATGGGTCCGCGCTCACCAGCCCCCGCGATCATCAGGAAATACTCGACGTCGGGCCCGATGAAAACGGCAACGAGGCTGGAACGCACGCGCCGCGCATCACCAAGGCGCAGTTGAATGCGATTGTCTGTCAGCGTGTCGATGGTATCGTTACCGAAATCGGACAGGCGCTAAAGGCTTTGGGATTTTCGGGTCCGTCTAGCCACCAGATTGTGCTCACCGGCGGCGGTGCCGAACTAAAGGGTATTGCCGAACATATGCAGGGGGCCCTTGGACGCACGGTCCGTATCGGCCGGCCATCGGGTCTCAGCGGCATTCCTGAAGCACATTCCGGTCCTGCCTTTTCGACACTCGTCGGCCTGATTCATTACGCTGCGTCGGAACGCGTCGACCTCCAATCGGGTTATGATTTGCGCGGCGACCAGATGTCGGGCGCGATCCCGAGTTTGATTGAACGTATAAAACGGGCCATTCGTGAGAATTTTTGACAGAAATCTGTGCAAAAGGGTTAATTTTTAAGTGTGCCGTGTTTTCTTTTGTGTCAAAAGCGTGAAAATTTCTAACAAGCCGAGGGTGGCTAGGGGGATAATATAATGAGCATCAATATCGGGCCGCCAGTGGTTGACGAATTGAAGCCAAAAATTGCGGTTATCGGCGTTGGCGGCGCCGGCGGTAACGCGGTGGCGAATATGATCGGTGCCAAGGTCGAAGGCGTCGATTTCGTTGTTGCGAATACCGATGCGCAGGCCTTGAATGCGTCGCCCGCTGAATACCGGATACAGCTCGGACCTGACATTACGCAAGGGCTCGGTGCAGGTTCGCGTCCCGAAGTCGGTCGCGCGGCGGCTGAAGAAACCATTGAGCAGGTCAAGGCAGCCCTCGCCGGTTGCCACATGTGCTTTATTGCCGCAGGAATGGGCGGCGGTACGGGTACGGGAGCTGCACCGGTTATAGCCAAGGCCGCGCGTGAAATGAACATTTTGACGGTGGGTGTCGTCACCAAACCGTTCCTGTTCGAAGGATCGCGGCGGATGCGTTCGGCGGATTCGGGGATCACCGAGCTTCAACAGCATGTCGATACGCTGATCGTCATTCCGAACCAGAATCTTTTCCTGGTTGCAAATCCGAACACGACCTTCAAGGAAGCGTTCTTGCTTGCCGACGAAGTGCTTCAGCAGGGCGTGCGCGGGATCACCGACCTGATGGTCATGCCCGGCCTCATCAACCTCGACTTTGCCGATGTGCGTTCTGTCATGCACGAAATGGGCAAGGCGATGATGGGAACGGGCGAAGCCGAAGGCGACGGTCGTGCGCTCGAAGCGGCTGAGAAGGCGATTGCCAACCCGCTGCTCGACGGTGTGTCGATGCAAGGTGCAAAGGGCGTTATTGTCTCCATCACCGGTGGCGAAGACATGCGCCTGATGGAAGTCGACGAGGCCGCCAACCATATTCGCGAGCTCGTCGATCCCGATGCCAACATCATCTGGGGTTCGGCATTCAATGAAAATCTCAACGGCAAAATCCGCGTTTCGGTCGTCGCCACCGGCATCGACAATGACGGCTCGGTCGCTTCTCCAAGCGCCCACGCAACGCGGCCTTTTGCTTTTAGTCGCACGCCGGAACCAGCCGTTGCGCAGCCTTCGGTCGCTGCGACGTCATTGTTCGGCAGCGAGCCTCAGCCAACTGCGGACGTCGTCGAAGCAGAGCAGCCAGTCGTAGCGGAGATGGACGATAGCCTGGAACTTGGCAGCGATCTTGTCGCTGAAGATACGGCTGGCGAAGATGTTGCGGCCGCCGAACCCTGGGGGTCAGAGCCGACAGCAGCAAATGTCGATCATGCCGAAAGCGACGGATTGCTTGAGCTTGGAGAAAGCCAGATTGCGGCCAGCGATACCCCGGAAGCCGACGCAGACGTTCACGTTGCGGATGTTCAGCACGCCGATGTAACGCCGGCGCCCGAGCGTCCGGCACCGCGTATATCTACAGGTGGAACGCTGTTTGAACGTATGTCAAACCTGTCCCGCGGGCTAACGCGATCGGATGACGACGAGCCTGATGCCAAGGATGGAGACGCCTCGGGCGGTCTTAACATTCCGCGCTTCCTGGACCGGCAAGGCAACTGATCGGCGGGCCGTTCAGCACGGCGTCATTTTGTCTCCTTTAGGCCACGGTTGGACTGTGCAGTTATAAAGATTATCTTTGCATGACGCCAACGGAATACCAATAAGGGTACATGGATGTGACGTTGTTACGTGGACTGGTTGTAGTGTCGGCGTTTGCTTTGGCATCGCCGGTTTGCGCGCAGGAGGCCGATGAGAGTGTCCTGGATGCCGCCGACAAGACGTCCGTAATCCAGCCGGTTTCGGAACCGGCGGGCGCAATTCAGCTTCGCGCTGCCATTCGCCGCATTTCCTATAATCCATCCGACGCCGATGCGCTTGCCGATGCGGGCGACGCATCGCTTTCCTTGGGTGACGCCAACGCGGCGCTTAACTTTTTTACGCGCGCCAATTCGATCCGGCCCAAAAATGGCCGGATTACTGCCGGGCTGGCGACGGCGACGGTTCGGACGGAAAATCCGTTTGAGGCGCTGCGGTTGTTTGATGATGCGGTCCGGCTGGGCGTAAACGAGCGTTCGATTGCAGCCGACCGGGCGATGGCGTTCGACTTGCTTGGAAACTTCGATCGCGCTCAGCAGGATTACCGGCTGGCCCGAAGCGCGTCGTCGTCGGACGACCTGTTAATCAAGCAGGCGATTTCGCTGTCACTGGCGGGGCAGGCCGCCGAGGCTGATGCAATGCTGGTGCCGCTGCTGCAAAAAAACAGCCCGGCTGCATGGCGGGCGCGCGCGTTCATGCTGGCTTCGCGTGGCGATTTTCGCGAGTCATCCAAGGTGGCGCAAGGCTTTATGGACGCTGCGTCCGCACAACGGATGGAGCGGTATCTGCGGCTGATGCCCGATCTTAGCGGTGCGCAGCAAGCGGCCGCAATTCACCTGGGTCATTTTCCCGCGAGCCAGTATGTCGGCCGGGATAGCGAGGAGGTTCGCCGCGTGGCTTCGACAATTCCACCCGTTCAGCCAACTGCAGGTGAAAGCCGGCTGATACCCACGGGCGCTCCGCTCGGCAGCAAGCCAGTCGTTGCCAGCGTCGCAAATACGGTCCGAAAGTCTGAATCGCGAAGCGAACGCCGCGCCCGTGAACGCGAAGAGGTAAAAATCGCAGCCGCAAAAATTCCGGAGTCGGCGCGGCTTCCGAAAACCGATCCCTCGCGATTGGGTACCGACCAGGCACGTACGAAGGTGGCAGAGGCGCAGACCGCGAAATTTGTTCCGGCGAGTGCAACCACAATGCCACCGCCTGAAACGGCCAGAGCGCTGGTGACAGTGGCGATGCCGGTGCGGACGAGCCAGACGGGGGCGATGCCTGCGCCTGTTGTGCCAGGGCCATCGCCAGCGCCAGCTGTAATCGGGCCAGCGCCAACTGTGATCGCGCCAGCGCCAGCTCAAATTACGCCAGCACCAGCTGTAATCACGCCAGCGCCAGCTCAGATCGCGCCAGCTCCCACGCAGACAGCATCGGCGCTGCCGCGCGCCATCATGGCCTCGGGCAACGCGCCAATCGGCGCAAACCAAGGCACCGGCGCTGCGGTTGCGGTGCCTGTGCAATCTGCAGGAATTGCTGGCGCACCGGGAAGTGAAGTGGCGGTCACTTCAGTCTCACCGGTTCCGGCAGCGGCGATTGCTTCAGCCCTGACAGCGCCTTTGCAGGGACCTATGCCCGATGGAGCCGCCATCACGACGCAGACTTCGTTCCCATCCGCTAGCGCTGCCACGGTAGCACCCTCCTCAACGCCCGCATTTGACCTGGCGGCTGTTGTCGGCGCAATCGAGATTCCCGAGAGCGAGCAAAAGCCGTCCGCGATTCCGGTCGATCTGAAAAAGATTAAACCGGCTGTGCCGAAAATTGCAGCGGTTGACACACCTGCGAAAACGCCAAAAGTCGATCCCAAGGTTGCGGTAAAGGCAAAGGCCGAAGCGGCCAATCCTGCTCGCTATTGGGTTCAGATTGCGACCGGCGATGCTGGCGCGCTTGGTTTCGATTATCGGAAATTCAGCAAGAAAACGCCAGAATTGTTCAAGTCGCAGAGCGGTTGGACATCGGAATGGGGAAAAACCGACCGCTTGCTGGTTGGCCCCTTTGCCGACATCAAGGCGGCAAAGAAATGGGAAGGCGATTTCAAAAAGGCCGGCGGCGATGGCTTTATGTGGAAAAGCGAAAATGGCGTTGTTATAACCGCGCTCAAGTCGAAATAGCGGCTTTGCGTTCGGCGCTCTTGTCGTCATAAGCACGGCCATGCCGACGCTTGCCGCTTACGCCTCGCATCCCGAAACAAGCCGTGGCCGCTTTTACGCGGAGCCGGAGCGCGATATCCGGGGACCTCGCGATATCTTCCAGCGCGATCGCGACCGCATTATCCATTCGATTGCCTTTCGCCGTCTTCGCCACAAGACTCAGGTCTTTATCTCCCCTGACGGCGATCATTACCGCGTTCGCCTGACCCATAGCCTTGAAGTAGCGCAGATTGGCCGGACGATTGCGCGCGCGCTCGGATTAAACGAGGATCTGACCGAGGCGCTTTGCCTTGCGCATGATATCGGCCATCCCCCCTTCGGACATGCGGGCGAGGACGCGCTGGAGGAAGCGATGAAGCCGTTCGGCGGCTTCGACCATAATGCGCAGACCTTGCGGACGCTGACCCGGCTCGAATGTCCTTACCCGTCCTGGCCGGGGTTGAACCTGAGCTGGGAATTGCTTGAGGGCCTTGCCAAGCATAATGGCCCGGTGCTCGAACCAAGCTGGGCGCTGGCCGATATCGATGCGGAAATCGGGCTGGATTTGCAGGCATGGCCATCGCTCGAGGCGCAAATCGCGGCGATTAGCGACGATATCGCTTATGACAATCACGACATCGACGACGGGATACGTGCAGGCATTATCGATATCGAACAGCTTCTCGAACTGCCCTTCGTTGCCGATCGTTGGGAGACCATCGTGACGCGCTACCCGGGCGTGAACAAACGTCGCCTGGTTGGCGAACTGACGCGCGAGCAGATTGGCGTGATGGTCAACGACGTTATCGATTCAACCCGAACCAAAATCGACGGGCTGGGTATCCGGACAGCCAATGATGTGCGCGAAGCTGGCATGATGGTCGGAGGTTTCTCACCAGCAATGTGTCAGCGGGAGCGGCAGCTCAAGGCATTCATGTATGCAAATTTATATCATCATCCCACTCAGAAAGATGCGGCGTCAGGCGCACAAAGAATTGTGAGCGATTTATTTGCGGCATATCGCGATACGCCGGAACATTTGCCGGAAGAATGGCAGGAAGCCCTTCCTGCTGCCGAACCGGAACGCAGCCGTTATATCGCCGATTTTCTTGCTGGCATGACCGATCGCTATGCTACAAATCGTCATCAGGAGTTATTCGGGAATTTGCCATGAAGTCTTTAATTGTTGGTGGTTCCGGTCTGGTTGGCGGCCAAGTGTTATCCAGCGCGCCTTTCGCGATTCATGTGCTCGGACGAAAAGCGCACTCGGCGCTGCCTGCGCAGCATGAGGAGCATGTCGTTGACCCTGTGGCCTGGCCCGAGATAATATTTCGGGAAAAGCCAGCGGTCGTGATCAACTGCCTTGGCACGACGATCAAGAAGGCGGGGTCGAAAGACGCTTTTTCGGCAGTCGACTATTCGTTAGTCGTTGCCGTCGCCGAAGCTGCCAAACAGGCTGGGGCCGTACAAATGATTTCGGTTTCGTCGGTAGGCGCATATGCGGGCAGCGCCAATTTCTATCTGTCCATAAAAGGGCGAGCCGAGGACCGGATGCGCGCGCTGAATTTTGCACGCCTCGACATATTGCGTCCGGGCCTGCTCCGCGGTCAACGCAGCGAGCATCGGGCTGGCGAGGCGCTGGCACAGATGGTTGCACCGCTCACCGACAGCCTGACACCTTCCCGTTGGAGCCGCTATCGCTCGATTACTGCCGAAGATGTTGCGACGGCTATCGTCAATTTGACCGCGCGCGATGGAGCAGGGCAGTTTATCCACGAAAATGATGCCATTCGCGCGCTGGCCAGTTGACTCTGTCATTCGCCGTCGCCAAGGCGGTGCTGTCGCTGACGAAGCGGGAGAGCGTCCACCTTCGCCCTTACAGGCTATGGCGGACCGCCGAAGGAGCAACCGCCCCGGAATCTCTCAGGCAAAAGGACCGCTTCGGCTTTTGCGACACTCTGGAAAGCGTCCGTGAATTGCGGGCCACCGAAGGGGTAACCCGCCGGCGCTCAAGCTATGGCGGATAAAGCTCTCAGGTATCCGTGACAGAGGGGGCAGCAGGCTTGACGTCAACCGGCGTCAGTCGCTGCGACTCTTGGATACGGAACTGTATGAGCGAAGACGACGAACTCGAACCCATCGAAATACTAGAGTTGCCGCTCGGCGACTGGCACCGCGCTCGCGGCGCGCGCATGGTCGAGTTTGCGGGCTATCACATGCCAATCCAGTATGAAGGCATCATGGCCGAGCATCTTTGGACGCGCGAAAATGCGGGGTTGTTCGATGTCAGTCATATGGGCCAACTGATGCTGACCGGCGACGGCGCGGCAGAGGCGCTGGAGAAGCTGGTGCCCGGCGATGTTTCGGCGCTGAAAGAGGGCAAGATGCGCTATTCACTGCTTTTGGCGGAAGATGGCGGCGTTCTTGACGACTTGATGATTACTGCAACGCCGATGGGGCTTTACGTCGTTGTCAACGGCGCGGTGAAGTGGGACGATATGGGCTATTTGCGTGAGCATCTGCCCGACGAGATTACCATCAACCATATGGACGACCGCGCGTTGCTGGCGCTGCAGGGGCCCAAGGCGGTCGATGCGCTGCTGCGTGTCGTTCCCGGGGTCGATGCGCTGTATTTCATGGAGTCTGGGTCCTTCTTCTGGGGACCTAAAAGCGATCCCGAACCGCTTTGGATCAGCCGTTCGGGTTATACCGGTGAGGACGGCTTCGAAATTTCGGTTCGCGCCGAATATGCTCAGGCTCTGGCCGATGCAATTTGCGCGCAGTCCGAGGTCAAGCCAATCGGCCTTGGCGCGCGCGACTCGCTTCGGCTTGAGGCAGGATTGCCGCTGTACGGGCATGACATGAATCCCGATGTCGACCCGGTTGAAGCCAATGCGGCGTTCGCGGTTTCCAAGCGGCGGCGCGAAGAAGGTGGTTTCAATGGATCCGACCGGATCCTGAAGGCTTGGGCAGACGGTCCGACACGTAAACTGGTTGGCTTTACCGTCGATGGCAAAATGCCAGTCCGCGAAGGCGCTCCTGTTTATGCGCAAAATGAACAGGTTGGGGTCATAAGCTCCGGCGGTTTCGCACCAAGCGTCGGCGCGCCTATCGCCATGGGCTACGTCGCCAGCGCCTATATCTCCGCAGGAACCGCTCTCGAAGCCGAGGTGCGCGGAAAGCGTGTTCCGCTGACCGTCACCGCCATGCCGTTCATAGCCCATCGTTACCATCGAAGAGGAAAAGCCCAATGACCCGTTATTATACGCAAGATCATGAATGGATCGACGTCGATGGCGACAGCGCGACCGTTGGCATTACCGATTACGCGCAAAGCCAGTTGGGCGACATTGTGTTTGCCGAAGTTCCAGCGGTTGGAGCAACTTTGAAAAAGGGCGGAGATGCCGCAGTCGTCGAATCGGTCAAGGCGGCATCCGACGTCTATGCGCCGGTTAGTGGCACGGTAACCGAGGGCAATGACGCGCTCGAAGGCGAGCCCGCTCTGGTAAACAGCGACCCCGAAGGCGAAGGCTGGTTCTTCAAGCTTACGCTGAGCGATACGAGCGAACTCGAAAGCCTGATGGATGCAGCGGCTTACAAGGCGTTTGTCGACGGACTTTAAGGAAAACAACATGCGTTATCTCCCGCTTACCCCGACCGACCGCCAGGCCATGCTCGGTGTCATTGGCGCCAAGACGATCGACGATTTGTTCGTCGACGTTCCTGCCGAAGCGCAGCTCGACGGCCCCATCCACGGGCTACCGATGCACGCCAGCGAAATGGCGGTGGAACGGCATTTTTCAAACCTGGCACGCAAAAATATGTCGGCATCGCATCATCCGTTTTTCCTGGGCGCTGGCGCATACAAGCATCATGTTCCGGCGTCTGTTGATCACATCATCCAGCGTGGCGAATTTCTGACCGCTTACACGCCCTATCAGCCCGAAATCGCACAGGGCACGTTGCAGATGCTGTTCGAATTCCAGACGCAAGTCGCGCGACTGTTCGGTTGCGACGTTGCCAATGCGTCGATGTATGATGGCTCGACCGCTTGCTGGGAAGCGATCGGCATGGCTGGCCGAGTGACCAAGCGGAGCAAGGCTGTGCTTTCGTCGGGGCTGCACCCGCATTATGTCAGCGTTGCCAAAACCATGGCGAAATATACCGGAGACACGCTCGATACTGCGCTGCCCGAACTGTCGGCAAAGACCGACAGCGAACGTCTGCTAGCCGCCATCGACGGCGAAACAAGCTGCGTCGTCGTGCAATATCCCGACATATTGGGGCGGATCGAAGACCTGTCCGCCATTGCCGCCAAGGCGCATGAGCATGGCGCGTTGCTGATCGCGGTCGTCACCGAGCCGGTTGCATTGGGCGCCATCAAGGCGCCCGGCGATATGGGCGCGGATATTGTCGTGGGCGAGGGCCAGTCGATTGGTGTCGGGCTGCAATTTGGCGGACCGTATGTCGGGCTGTTTGCCTGCAAGGAAAAATTCGTTCGCCAAATGCCCGGCCGGCTCTGCGGCGAGACCGTCGATGCCGAGGGTAAGCGCGGCTTTGTGCTGACGCTTTCGACGCGCGAGCAGCATATTCGCCGCGAGAAGGCGACATCGAATATCTGCACCAATTCAGGACTTTGTGCGCTGGCCTTCACTGTACATATGACCTTGCTGGGTGAAAAGGGGTTGCGCGCGCTTTCCTCGCTTAATCACGGATTGGCGGTGCAAGCAGCCGACCGGCTGGCGCACATACCCGGCGTCGAACTGGTCAATGAC